>JACKOQ010000001.1:600000-891723 GCA_024234215.1 Pseudomonadales bacterium | reverse complement strand
ACGATCGGTTTTGACATCAATATCGATCGTATCAATGAGTTGAAAAACAACCATGACAGCACACTGGAAGTGTCTGACGCGGAGTTGCGTGGCAGCTCGCAATTGCGTTTCAGCAACGATCCGGCCCCGTTGCAAGGGGCCAACGTCTACATCGTCACGGTTCCGACGCCGATCGATCGCCACCGCCGCCCCGACCTCACGCCACTGCAGGGCGCCAGCCGTACCATCGGCCAGGTGATCAAGCCGGGTGACGTGGTCATCTTCGAATCGACGGTCTTTCCGGGCGCCACCGAAGAGGAGTGCATCCCGTTGATTGAAGCGGCTTCCGGGCTGAAATACAACCAGGATTTCTTTGCCGGCTACAGCCCGGAGCGGATCAATCCGGGCGACAAGAGCCACCGTCTGCCGATGATCAGGAAGGTCACCTCCGGTTCGACGCCGCAGGTGGCCGACTATGTCGACCAGCTCTACCGCAGCATCATCACGGCCGGCACCCACCGCGCCAGCAGCATCCGGGTGGCCGAAGCCGCCAAGGTGATCGAAAACACCCAGCGCGACCTCAACATCGCGCTGGTCAACGAATTGGCGCTGATCTTCAGCCGGCTCGGCATCGACACCGAAGAGGTGCTGGTCGCGGCCGGCACCAAATGGAACTTTCTGCCGTTTCGTCCCGGTCTGGTCGGCGGCCACTGCATCAGCGTCGACCCCTACTACCTGACCCACAAGGCGCAGGAGATCGGCTACCACCCCGAGGTGATCCTGGCCGGGCGGCGCATCAATGATGGCATGGGTGCCCATGTCGTCGAGCAGGTGATCCGGCTGATGACCCGCAAGCGGGTGCCGGTGGTCGATTCACGGGTGCTGGTGATGGGGCTCGCCTTCAAGGAGAACTGCCCCGATTTTCGCAACACCCGGGTGGTCGACATCGTCGAGGCATTGCAGGGCTATCACGTTCAGGTCGATGTGCACGACCCCTGGATCGATCCGCACCACCTGCGTGCTGAATATGAGGGCATCAACCTGGTCGACACGCCACAGCCGGGGCAGTACGACGCCATCATCGTCGCGGTGGGACACGATCAGTTCCGCGCACTCGGCAGCACCGGCATGCGCCGCTTCGGCAAGCCACTTCATGTGCTGTTCGACGTAAAATACCTCTTCCCCAAGGAGGAAGTGGACGGCCGCCTCTGATTCTCGCAGTATTTTTCAGGAAAACCCCATGCGTATTCTGGTGACCGGCAGTGCCGGCTTCATTGGCTCGGCACTCAGCCTGCGGCTGCTCGAGCGCGGTGACGAGGTGATCGGCCTCGACAACCTCAACGACTACTACGATGTCCAGTTGAAGCGGGACCGACTGGCCCGGCTCACCGCTCACCCCAATTTCACCGACCTGCGCATCAGCCTGGAGGATCGGCCGGCGGTCGATGCGCTCTTTGCCAGCCACGCGCCGCAGCGGGTGGTACATCTGGCGGCCCAGGCCGGTGTGCGTTACTCGATCACCCATCCGCACACCTATGTCGATGCCAACCTGGTCGGCTTCATGAACATCATCGAAGGCTGCCGGCACCACCAGGTCGAACATCTGGTCTATGCATCGAGCAGTTCGGTCTATGGCGCCAACACCGCCATGCCGTTTTCGATCCATCACAACGTCGACCACCCGGTCAGCCTCTATGCCGCCACCAAGAAGGCCAACGAGCTGATGGCGCACACCTACAGCCATCTCTACCGGCTGCCGACCACCGGACTGCGCTTCTTCACGGTCTATGGCCCCTGGGGCCGGCCCGACATGGCGCTGTTCATCTTCACCAAGGCGATTTTGGCCGGCGAACCGATCGACGTCTTCAACCACGGCCACCATCGGCGTGACTTCACCTACATCGATGACATCGTCGAAGGGGTGATCCGCACGCTCGACCAGGTGGCGGCGCCCAATCCGGTCTGGTCGGGGGATCAGCCCGACCCCGGCACCAGCCTGGCGCCCTACCGCCTCTACAACATCGGCAGCAACCGGCCGGTCGAACTGCTGCGCTACATCGAAGTGCTCGAAGCGTGTCTCGGCAAGCAGGCGAACAAGCGGCTGCTGCCGATGCAGCCCGGCGACGTGCCCGACACCTATGCCGATGTCGACGACTTGATCCGGGATGTCGGCTACCGCCCCGAGACTCCGATCGAGGTGGGCATCGAGCGCTTCGTGCGCTGGTACCGCGACTACTATCGGATCTGACCCAGGAATCACCACCATGCAGTTCAAGGATTATCCGATCGACCACCTGATGGAGATCACGCCACGGCCACCGCTGGTGATGACCCATGGCGAGGGCTCCTGGCTGTGGGACCACACCGGCCGGCGCTATCTCGACTTCGTGCAAGGCTGGGCGGTCAATGCGCTGGGTCATTCACCACGCTGCATCGTCGAGGCGCTCGCTGCCCAGGCACCACAGCTGATCACTCCCAGCCCGGCCTTCTACAACGAACCGGCCCTCCAGTTGGCGGCCCTGCTGACCCGGGAATCCTGTCTCGATCAGGTCTTCTTCACCAACAGCGGTGCCGAGGCCAACGAAGGGGCGATCAAGCTGGCCCGCAAATGGGGGCGTCAGCACAAGGGCGGTGCCCACGAGATCATCACCACCCTCGACAGCTTTCATGGCCGCACGCTGGCCACCATGTCCGCCTCCGGCAAGGCGGGCTGGGACACGATGTTCGCACCCCAGGTGCCCGGTTTTCCCAAGGCCGTGCTGAATGATCTGTCATCGGTGGAGCGGCTGATCACAGCGCACACCGTCGCCATCATGGTGGAACCGGTGCAGGGCGAAGGCGGTGTCAACTGCGCCAGCCCGGCCTTTCTGCAGGGGCTGCGCGAGCTGGCCGACCAGCACCGCCTGCTGCTGATCTTCGATGAGGTCCAGACCGGCATCGGCCGGCTGGGAACGCTGTTCGGCTACCAGCACTACGGCGTCGAACCGGACATCATGACCCTCGGCAAGGGGCTGGGCGGCGGCGTGCCACTGGCGGCACTGCTGGCCAAGCGCACTGCCTGCGTCTTCGAACATGGTGAGCAGGGCGGCACCTACAACGGCAATCCACTGATGACTGCGGTGGGTCTGGCGGTGGTGCAGAGGCTGCTCGAGCCTGGTTTTCTGCCGCAGGTGCGCGCCATGGGGGCGCACCTCTCCTCCCGGCTCACTGAGCTCTGTGTCGAACTGGATCTGGGCGGCGAGCGCGGCATCGGCCTGTTGCGCGCCCTGGAACTCAAGCAGGAGATCGGCACGCAGGTGGTGACTGCCGCGCGCGATGCGCTCGAACCCGATGGACTGCTGCTCAACGCGCCACGCCCGTCACTGCTGCGCTTCATGCCGGCGCTCAATGTCACGGCTGCCGAGATCGACCGGATGATCGATGGACTGCGCAGCGCCATCACCCTGGTGCACAAACGCGCCTGACGAATGGCCCCGGCGACCGGTTTGCGCAGTTTTGACAAACCGCCGAGAATACGACGGCGGCCCAAGCTGAACTCCGCCTGAGAATCAAAAAAATAACATCGTAAAAACAACATATTGCAAAGAGGATTTGATAATGAGCATCAAGGTGATTGGCGCCGGCTTCGGTCGTACCGGCACCCTCTCGTTCAAGCAGGCGCTGGAGCAGCTCGGTTTCAACCCCTGCTACCACATGCTCGAAGTGTTCAACAATCCAACTCACATTCCGCAGTGGCAGGCGGCAGCCAAAGGTCGACTGCCCGACTGGAAGGCGCTGCTGAACGGCTATCAGGCCGCCGTCGACTGGCCGGTCTGCGCCTTCTGGCGCGAACTGACCGAAGCCTTCCCGCAGGCCAAGGTGGTGCTGACGCTGCGCGATCCGCAGAAGTGGTACCAAAGCATCATCAGCACCATCTATCAGACGCTGATCGCGCCCAGTTCGACAGACGAGTCGCCACAACTGACCGCTCACCGCGCGATGACCCGGCAACTGATTCTGCAGAACACCTTTGACGGACGGCTGGATGACCCGACCCACGCGATCGCGGTCTATCAACGTCACATCGAGACGGTGAAGTCGAGCCTGTCGCCCCGGCAACTGCTGGTGTATGAGGTCGCGCAAGGCTGGGAGCCGCTGTGCGAGTTCCTGGAATGCCCCGTGCCCGACAGCCCCTTCCCGCAGGTCAACTCCACCGAGGAGTTCCAGACCCGCATGCTCAACCGCCGTACCCTGAAGCTTTGAACGGAGTTTCACCGCCTTGACTCACCTGTGATTTCTGCCTCGACCACGTGAGCAAGCGCCATCTGACCCAGCAGCAACGCCGCCGCATCGACCGTCACCAGGGTGACCGGATTCGGCGGCAGACCGTGGACGAGGCGCTGGCCAGCCAGGGCGATGAGCAGATCGGCCTGGTGATGGTGCACCGTGGTGCACTGCTCGAGGTCGAAAGCCGCGACGCGGATGGCCACCCGCTGCGGGTGCAGTGCCACCAGCGCGCCAACATCGAGCCGATCGCGGTGGGAGACCGGGTGGTCTGGCGCCGCACCGGCATCGCGGGAGAAGGGGTGATCACCGCCCTGCTGCCCCGCAGCGCGCTGCTGGCACGCCCCAGCAGCCACGGCGGCCTGCGACCGATCGCCGCCAACCTCGATCTGGTGGTCATCGTGCTGGCACCGCAACCGGCGCCGATCGAGATTCTGCTCGACCGCTATCTGGTCGCGGTGGAGCAGATTGGCATCGATGCGATGCTGGTTCTCAACAAGTGGGACCTGCTCACCTCACTGCCGGCCGCCGACGCCGACTCGGTGAGGGCACTGCTCGAACTCTACCGCGGCCTCGGTTATCCCACCCTCGAAACCTCCTGCCACGACCACAGCGGCATGGCGGCACTGACCGAGCGGTTGCAGCGGCGAACCGCGATCCTGGTCGGCCAGTCCGGCGTCGGCAAATCCTCGCTGCTGAAGGCACTGTTGCCCGAAGCAGAGATTGCCCTCGGCGCGATCTCCGCAGCCAACCTGCGCGGCCGTCACACCACCACCACGGCCCAGCTTTACCATCTGCCACAGGGCGGCGATCTGATCGACTCGCCGGGTGTGCGCGAGTTCGGGCTGTGGCATTTGTCGCCGGATGCGGTGTGGGCGGGCTTCCGCGAACTGCGCCCACTGCTGGGGCGATGCCGCTTTCGCGACTGCCAGCATCAGCAGGAGCCCGACTGCGCGCTGACGACAGCCATCGCGGCCGGCGTGATGGCACCCTCCCGGTGGCAGAACCTCAGGCGCATCCTGGCCAACGATGGCAGCGACAGCGGCCAGTGAGCTGCGCTGCCCGGTGTCACCCAGCGTTCACAGCGCAGCCGCCAGCCGGCAACCCTCATCAATCGCCCGCTTGGCATCGAGCTCCACCGCCAGCTTGGCGCCGCCGATCAGCTGAACCCTGATGCCAGCCTGCTCCAGCGGCTGTTGCAGGCTGCACAGTGGCTCCTGCCCGGCGCAGAGGACGACATGGTCGACATCGAGCAGCCTCGGCTCGCCGTTCACCTCGATGTGCAGCCCGGCATCATCGATCTGGCGATAGGCGACACCGGCGATCATCCGCACGCCGCGCTTCTCCAGATTGATGCGATGGATCCAGCCGGTGGTTTTGCCCAGCGTGGAACCAAAACGGTCCGCCTTGCGCTGCAGCAGCACCACCTCCCGTGCCGCCGGGGCAAAGCGCGGCTCGATGCCCGCCACCGCGCCGCGTGCCTTCAATTGGGTGTCGATGCCCCACTCGGCGGCAAACAGCAGCGGATCGAGACTGCTCGAAGCCCCCTGATGAACCAGCAGCTCGGCGACATCGAAGCCGATGCCGCCGGCGCCGATGATCGCCACCCGCTGACCGATCCGTTGCGGCTCACGAATGGCATCGATGTAACCGACCACCTTGGGATGGTCGATGCCGGGGATCTCCGGCGTGCGTGGCTGAATGCCGCTGGCCAGCAGCACCAGGTCATAACCGCCATCGATCAATTCGCTCGCCTGCGCTCGGTGGTTGAGCCTCAGGTCGACGCCGGTCAGCTCGATGCGGCGGCCGAAGTAGCGCAGCGTTTCGCTGAACTCCTCCTTGCCCGGAATCCGTCGGGCCAGATTGAACTGGCCGCCGATGCGATCCGCCGCCTCGAACAGCGTCACCCGGTGGCCACGCTCGGCCGCGGTGGTGGCAAAGGCCAGGCCAGCGGGGCCCGCACCCACCACCGCGACCCGCTTCGGCGTGCTGGTCGGTCGATAGTCGAACTCGGTCTCGGCACAGGCGCGCGGATTGACCAGACAGCTGTTGAGCCGTCCGGTGAAGGTGTGGTCGAGACAGGCCTGGTTGCAGGCGATGCAGGTGTTGATCTCGTCCGACCGTCCCAGCCGCGCCTTCCTGACGAAGTCGCTGTCGGCCAGAAAGGGGCGCGCCATCGACACCATGTCGGCATCACCGCGCGCCAGCACCGCCTCGGCCACTTCGGGGGTGTTGATGCGGTTGGAGGTGACCAGCGGCACCTTCACCTCACCCTTCAGCTTCGCCGTCGCCCAGGTGAAGGCGGCGCGCGGCACCATGGTGGCGATGGTCGGAATGCGCGCTTCGTGCCAGCCAATGCCGCTGTTGATCAGCGTGACCCCGGCCGCCTCGATCGCCCTGGCGAGCTGCACCACCTCTTCCCAACTGCTGCCCCGTTCGATCAGATCGAGGATCGACAGCCGGTAGATGATGATGAAGTCCGGCCCCACCCGTTGGCGCATGCGCCGGATGATCTCGATCGGCAGCCGGCTGCGCCGCTCGAAGCTGCCACCCCACTCGTCGCTGCGCTGGTTGGTGTGCGCTGCCAGAAACTGGTTGATGAAGTAGCCCTCGGAGCCCATCACCTCCACGCCATCGTAGCCGGCATGACGGGCCAGCGCCGCGGTGTGGACGAACGCCTCGATCTGCTCCTCGATCTCTTCGCTGCTGACCTGCCGTGGGGAAAACTGGCTGATCGGCGCCCGGATCGGCGAAGGGGCGATCAACCCGGGATGGTGCGCATAGCGCCCGGTGTGCAGGATCTGCATGCAGATCAGGCCACCCTCGCGGTGCACCGCCTCGGTGATGATCTGGTGGCGCTGCGCCTCCTCCTCGGTGGTCAGCTTGGCGCCACGCGGCCCGACACTGCTGATGTGCGGTGCAATGCCACCGGTGACGATCAATCCCACCTCACCGCGCGCCCGTTCGCCATAAAAGGCAGCCATTCTGCGAAAACCGTCGGGATGCTCCTCGAGCCCGGTGTGCATCGATCCCATCAGTACCCGGTTCTTCAGCCGGACAAAGCCCAGATCGAGCGGTGCCAGCAGGTGGTCATAGGAACTCATCTCATCACCTCGTTGTTGTTATGGATCATCGATTCGACAAACACCAGCCACTCATCCGGTTGCGCGCGCACGCCACTCAAACTTCGGCCAGACCCCAGCCGCCACCTCCCGGCGTCATCACGGCCAGCCGATCTCCGGCCTGGGCGACGAACTGGCACTTGGCCGGCAGCGGCTGGCCATTCAGCAGATTGCGGCCGGCGGCACCCGGCTCGCCACCGGCCAACCCCCAAGGTTGCAGCGTACGCCGCTCGGTCAGCAGCGTCACCTCGGTCGGTTGCAGCAGCAGAAACTCCCGGATCAGGCCATCGCCGCCCCGGTGCAGACCGGCGCCACCCGAGCCGCGCCGCACCGCATAGCGGCTGATCCGCAGCGGGAAGTGCCGCTCCAGACTCTCCACCGGCGTGTTGAGGGTGTTGGTCATGTGTGTCTGCACCGCCGAGAGCCCGGCCGCCAGCGGACTGCCGCCCATGCCGCCACCGATGGTTTCGTAATAGTCCCAGGCGGCACCGATGTCGCCGCGACTGCCCATGGCGACATTGTTCATGCTGCCGTGGCTGGCGGCGGGAATCCGCCCCGGCACTGCCTGGGCCAGCGCCCCCAGCAGCAGGTCGACCACCCGGGTCGAGGTCTCGACATTGCCGGCCGCCACGGCCGCCGGCGGGCGGGCATTGAGCAGCGAGCCGGGCGGCGCATGCAGCATGATGCTGCGAAAGGCACCCGCACAGTTGGGCGTCTGCGCCGGCATCAGGCAGCGAAAGACATAGTAGACCGCCGCTGCGGCCACCGACAGTGGGCAGTTGATGTTGCCCTCGACCTGACTGGCGCTGCCACTGAAATCGACCTCGATGCGCCCCGGCTCCACCTGCAACCGCACCTCGAGCGGAATCCGCCGCTGCCCCTGGCCATCGTCATCCAGCCAGTCGATGTGGTGGTATTCACCTTGGGGAATGGCCGCCAGCGCACTGTCGGCCAGCCGGCCGGCATAGTCGTTGACCTCATTCAGCGCGCTGGAGAAACCACTGGGTCCGAGGGCGCTCAGCAGCTCCGCGGCACGCTCGGCGCCGGCGCGGTTGGCGCTGACCTGGGCGGCAAAGTCACCGAAGAGTGCAGGGTCGGTGGCCGCGGAGGCTCGCCCGGCATCGATCGAACGGATCAGTTCGAGGCCAGCCGGCAGCCAGCGTCCATTGGCGATCACCCGGGTCGGCGGAATCACCACCCCCTCCTGTGCCAGTGTCCGCGACAGCGGCATCGAACCGGCGGAGGCCGCACCGATGTGGGCATGGTGGGCCCGGTTGGCGACAAAACCGACCAGACGGCTCTGGCAACTGCCGCTGGGACAGAACAGCGGCGCAATCAGCGTGACATCGGGCAGGTGGGTACCGCCCAGATAGGGGTCGTTCAGCATCACCATCGAACCGGGCTGCCAGTCGATGCCGGCAACGACATCGGCCATCGCATGGGCCATGCTGCCGAGATGGACCGGAATGTGGGCCGCCTGGGCCGCCAGCTTGCCCTCGTGATCGAAGAGTGCGCAGGAGAAGTCGAGCCGATCCTTGATGTTGGGTGAAAAGGCCGCCCGCCGCAGCACCGACCCCATCTCCTCGCACAGCGCTTCGATGCGACTGATGAACAGCGCTCGCTCGACCGGATTCATTGCAGTGCCCTGATGATGCTCTGGCCGATTCTACTGCCTGGAACAGCACGATGACATCCGCATGCCCACGCCCTGCCGATCCGGCCCGATTCGTTGCCAAGCCGGCATGGAATCACTACTATCGCGAATCGATGCAAGGCGGCCGTGGCTGCCTTCTCTTTTTTTCCGAGGGCCGTTTTCGGATCGAACGACAGATGCACAACGTGATGAACACCTACCGCCGCCTCCCCGTGGAGTTCACCCACGGGGAGGGCATCTGGCTCTATGACAGCCAGGGCCGTCGCTATCTCGATGCCCTGAGCGGCATCGCCGTCTGCGGTCTGGGCCATGCCCATCCGGCCGTCACCCAGGCCATTCGCCTGCAGGCCGAAAAACTGCTGCATGTCTCCAATCTGTTCCAGATTCCCAACCAGGAGCGACTGGCCGAGCTGCTCTGCAAGGTCTCTGGTCTCGACACGGTCTTTTTCTGCAACTCCGGCGCCGAAGCCAACGAGGCGGCCATCAAGCTGGCACGCCTGCATGGCCATCGGCGCGGCATCGACAACCCCGCCATCGTGGTGATGGAGGGCGCCTTTCATGGCCGCACACTGGCCACGCTGAGCGCCTCGGGCAACCGGGCGATCCAGGCTGGCTTCGAGCCACTGGTGAAGGGCTTCGTGCGCGCTCCGTTCAACGACCTTGCCGCACTCGACACCATCGCCCGCAACAACCATGAGGTGGTCGCCATCCTGGTGGAGCCGATCCAGGGTGAGTCGGGAATCAAGCTGGCCGATGCCAACTACCTTGCCGAACTGCGCCGGCACTGCGACCAGCATGGCTGGCTGCTGATGCTCGACGAAGTACAGACCGGCAACGGCCGCAGCGGCAGTTACTTCGCCTACCAGAACCGCGGCATCCTGCCCGATGTGGTCACCACCGCCAAGGGGCTGGGCAACGGCGTGCCGATCGGCGCCTGTCTTGCCGGTGGTGCCGCTGCCACGCTGTTCCAGCCGGGTAACCATGGTTCCACCTTTGGCGGCAATCCACTCGCCACCGCCGCCGCGCGGGCAGTGGTCTCCACCATCGATCAGCAGCAACTGGCCGCCAACGCCGCACAGATCGGTGCGCGGCTGCTGGCCGGCTTTCGCAGCGAACTGGCCGGCTGCGACTATGTTCGCGACATCCGTGGTGAAGGCTTGCTGCTCGGCATCGAACTGAGCGAACCCTGCGCCGAATTCCCCTCGCTCTGCGCAGCACAGGGAGTGATCGTCAACGTCACCGCCGACCGGGTGATCCGCCTGTTGCCGCCACTGATCATGACCGCCGACGAGGCCGATCAGTTGATCGAGCGCCTGGTGCGGCTGATCAAGACCCATGCCGCCGATGAGCGGACCAAACCGCGCAGTTGAGCGCCGTTCACGAAGCAACAACGACCATGGCCATCCGTCACTTTCTGACCCTCTCCGACTTGACACCCACCGAATTGCGCCAGGTGATCGAGCGCGCCATCGAACTGAAGCGGATGCAGCGGCGCGGCTTTGCCCACCAGCCGATGATCGGCAAGGTGCTGGGGATGATCTTCGAGAAATCCTCGACCCGTACCCGCGTCTCCTTCGAGGCCGGCATGGCGCAGATGGGCGGCCATGCGATCTTTCTGTCGCCGCGTGACAGCCAGCTCGGCCGTGGCGAGCCGGTCGAAGACAGCGCCCGCGTCATCTCGCGCATGGTCGATCTGGTGATGATCCGCACCTTTGGCCATGACATCATCGAACGTTTTGCCGCCCACTCCGCGGTGCCGGTGATCAACGGCCTGACCGACGACCACCACCCCTGCCAGTTGCTGGCCGACCTGCAAACCCATGTCGAACTGCGTGGTGACCTCCGTGGCAGGCAGGTCGCCTGGATCGGCGATGGCAACAACATGTGCAACTCCTACATCGAAGCCGCCCGGCTGTTCGACTTCGAACTGCGCATCGCTTGCCCGGCCGGATTCGAGCCACGCGCCGAGCTGCTGGCCAGCGGCTCCAGCCATGTCACCCTGCTGCGCGACCCCATCACCGCCACGACCGGCGCCAACCTGGTGGTGACCGATGTCTGGGCCTCGATGGGACAGGAGTCGCAGGGCGAGCAGCGCCGTCAGGCCTTCGACGGTTACCAGGTCTCGCCAGCCCTGATGGACCATGCCGCCCGCGATGCACTCTTCATGCACTGCCTGCCGGCCCACCGTGGCGAAGAGGTCAGCGAGGAGATGCTCGACGACCCCCGCTCGGTGGTGTGGGACGAGGCCGAGAACCGCCTGCATGCACAGAAGGCGCTGATGGAGTGGCTGCTGCAACAGCACTGAGCAGCATCCGCACCGTCACACTCACTGCCCCGGCACCGACAATTGTTACAATTGTCATCCAGCCGTCATTCATGACGGATTAAATGTTTCCTTCATCTCCACCCGCACGAGGTTGATTTGACATGGAAATACACGGGCAAAAGATTCTGGTCGTCGAAGATGAACCGGAGATTCGTGACATGCTGGCCTTCAGCCTCGAACGTGGCGGCTATGCGGTCACTTTGGCCGAAGATGGCGAAAGCGCGCTGCGCCTGCTTGATCAGCAGCGTCCGGATCTGATTCTGATCGACTGGATGTTGCCGGGCCTCAGCGGCATCGAGCTGGCCAACCGGCTGCGGCGCGATGAACCCACCCAGGAGCTGCCGCTGATCATGCTGACCGCCCGCGGCGAAGAGAGCGACAAGCTGAAATCCTTCTCGGTCGGCATCGACGACTACATCACCAAGCCCTTCTCCTCCAAGGAGCTGCTGGCGCGCATCAAGGCGCTGCTGCGCCGCAGTGGCAGAGGTGACGAGGGGCGCCTTGCCATCGACGGACTCTGCCTCGACACCCAGGGGCACCGGCTGCTGGTCGACGGCAAGCCGGTCCACATCGGCCCGACCGAATATCGGCTGCTGGAGCTGTTCATGAGCAATCCCGACCGGGTCTACAACCGCGACCAGCTGCTCGATCGGGTCTGGGGCCGCACGGTCTATGTCGAGGAGCGCACGGTGGACGTCCACATTCTGCGGCTGCGCAAGACCCTGGCACCCCATGGCTATGATCGGCTGATCCAGACCGTACGCGGCACCGGCTATCGCCTCTCCAGAACCTGAGCATGTCTCGCCCCTGGATCGAGGAGTCGTGGCGGCTGCTGCTGTTCGTTGCCGCAGCGCTGCTGATCGGCGCCTTCACCGGCCAGAGCGGCTGGCTGCTGAGCATCAGCCTGCTGCTCTATATCGGCAACCTGCTGCTGCGCCTGCGTCGGCTCGAACAGTGGGTACGGCACCATGACCGCGACCCGCCCGACCTCGATGGCGTCTTCGATGAGGTCATCTACCATCTGCATCGCCACCGCAAGCGTCAACATGCACGCCGCAGCCGCATCGCCCAGGAGCTGCGGCAGTTCCAGCGCTCGGCGCGAATCCTGCCCGATGCCACCGTGCTGCTCGATGCCCATGACCAGATTCTCTGGTTCAACCGCGCCGCCACTGATCTGCTGGGACTGCGCTCCAGCGACACCGGCCATGCCATCAGCGGCCTGATTCGCAGTCCGCAGTTCATCCGCCTGCTGCGCGAGCACAGCAGCGACAGCAACTATGACACCCTGGAGATGATGTCACCGGTCGATGAGCGCATCCTGCTCGATCTGCGCATCTCCAGCGGCCGCAACGAGCAGCGCCTGCTGCTGGCGCGCGATGTCACCCAGCTCAACCGGCTGCTGAACATGCGGCGTGACTTCGTCGCCAATGTCTCCCACGAGCTGCGCACACCGCTGACGGTGGTGATCGGCTACCTCGAAAGCCTGCTCGATGACGACATTCAAGAGACCGACCCCGCGACACTGAAGAGCCTGCTCGGCAAGATCTATGCCCCTGCCCAGCGAATGAAGACCCTGGTCGAGGATCTGCTGCTGCTGTCGCGGCTCGACACCGACACCATGCTCAATGCCGAAAACTGCCCGCTGGTCGAGATGCCGGCCCTGCTTCGTTCGGCCGCACGCGATTGCGAGCAGCTCAGCAAGGGACAACACAGCTTCAGCTACCGGATCGATCCCCAGCTCAAGCTGCGCGGCGTCGAGCAGGAGCTCTACAGTGTGGCCAGCAACCTGCTGGGCAACGCCATTCGCTACACCGCACCAGGCGGAAAGATCGAGCTGCAATGGCAGGTCGATCCAGACGGTCGGGCGCGGCTCAGTGTCACCGACAACGGCCCCGGCATCGCACCGGCCCACATCGAGCGGCTCACCGAGCGCTTCTACCGGGTCGATGTCGGTCGCTCACGTCAAGCCGGCGGCACCGGCCTGGGGCTGTCGATCGTCAAGCAGGTGATACGCCGCCATGGCGCCGAACTGAGAATCGACAGCCAACCGGGACATGGCAGCAGCTTCCACTGTCTGTTTCCGGTCAACCGGACCCTGGTGCAAGCTGCGCGAAAGCTCGCCCCGGCTGCGGCGCACGATGCGATTGTCACAAACGCACAGCAGTGATCCGCCCTTTCGTAACCTGACTGTCACAATCGATTCCGATAATCGCTGCCATCCGCCACTCATGGAGATCACACCCGCAATGAAAACCCTCAGACTTCTTTCTCTGGTCAGCGTCTCGGCTGCCCTGGCCAGCCCTTGGGCTGTCGCCGAAACCGCCGTCGATCCGGCCCTGCCCAGCTACAGCAAGGCCAGCGGTGTCTCCGGCAACCTGTCGAGCGTCGGTTCCGACACATTGGCCAATCTGATGACCTTCTGGGCCGAAGAGTTCAAGCGCCAATACCCGAACGTCAACATCCAGATCCAGGCTGCCGGCTCCTCCACCGCGCCACCAGCGCTGACCGAAGGCACCTCCAACATCGGCCCGATGAGCCGGGAGATGAAAGGCAACGAGGTCGCTGCCTTCGAAGACAAATATGGCTACAAACCCACCGCGATCCGGGTGGCGGTCGATGCACTGGCGGTCTTCGTCCACAAGGACAATCCGATTGCGTCACTCACCATTCCGCAGGTGGATGCCATCTTCTCCACCACCCGCAAGTGCGGTGGTGCCGATGACATCGGCACCTGGGGGCAACTCGGCCTGACCGGCGACTGGGAGAAACGCTCGATCCAGATCTACGGCCGCAACTCGGTCTCCGGCACCTACGGCTACTTCAAGGAGCATGCACTGTGCAAGGGCGACTTCAAGGCCAACGTCAACGAGCAGCCAGGCTCCGCATCGGTGGTGCAGAGCATCAGCACCTCGCTGAACAGCATCGGTTACTCCGGCATCGGCTATACGACGCCCGGCGTGCGTGCACTGCCACTGGCCACCAAGGAGGGCGCCAAGCCGGTCGAGGCCACCGAGGCCAATGCGCTCAACAAGAGCTATCCGCTGTCGCGTTACCTCTATGTCTATGTGAATCAGGAGCCGGACAAGGCGCTGGCACCGATCGAACGTGAGTTCATCAAGCTGATCCTCTCCAAGCAGGGCCAGCAGGTGGTGGTCAAGGATGGCTACGTCCCGCTGCCCGCCAGCGTGGCTGCTGAAGACCTGGCCAAGATCAAGTGATCGGCCTGTGACTGTGCATGAAGGGAGACTGCCCGCCAGTCTCCCTTCATGTTTTCTGAATATCCTCTGCTGTTTTCTGACCGGTCTGGTATCTTTGCGCGCCGGATCGACATGAACGGCACCATGCCACACGGCATCCCTTTTCAATTCTGGACGACTCGCCGATGAACAAGGCCGGTTTCACCCTGATCACCTCGCCGCGCCAGCGCCGCCGCCTGCTGCTCGACAGATCGATGGAAAAGGTGATTGCCGCAGGCGGCCTGTGGGTGATCGTCACCATCCTGGCAATCTTCATCTACCTGCTCTATGTCGTGCTGCCGATCTTCCAGTCGGCTTCGATCACCCCACACGGCAACTTTGCGCTGCCGGCGGCCGAACAGGGTGAATCACTGCTGATCGATGTCGAAGAGAGCTTCCAGCTGGGCAGCCGCCTGACCGCCAACGGCCAGTTGAGCTTCTTCAATCTGACCGACGGCCAACTGGTCCGTCAGGAGCAGCTGCCGCTGGCTGCCGGACAGAAGATCGTCAAGGCCCTGGCGATTGGCGCCGTACAACGCCATCTGGTGCTGCTGCTCGAAGGCAACCAGCTGCTGATCGCCAAGGTGAGCTACAAGGTCAGCTTCGACGGCGATCGGCGCGTCCTGACGCCTCGGGTGCAGTACCCCCATGGCAAGACGCCCCTGGCCCTGCCCGCCAGCGCACCCCTCATTGATCTGGACGCCGTGCTGGAAAACGAAGCCCTGATTCTGGCGCTGGTCGATGACAGCAGGCAGTTGCAGTTGTTGAGCTATCGGACCGAGTATGGCGAACCGCTGACCACTCTCGAACAACAGGCAGTGATTCCAGCACCACAGGGCGTGGCTGCGGTACACATCGACGCCAATGCGCTCTGGCTCTACCTGGTCGGTCAGGACAACAGCATCCAGCTGTTCGACCTGCGCGACCGCAGCGCACCGCTGGCACTGCACACCTTCAGCGACTGGGTGGGCGGCAGCAATCTGATCGGCAGCCAGTTGCTGCTGGGCGGTTCATCACTGCTGGTCGCCGATGCCGAGCAGCAGATCCATCAACTGTCGATCCAGCGCGACAGCGAAAACCGCTATCAACTGCGTCAGGTCCGCAGCTTCAACAGCAGCGGCTCCATCTCGACCCTGATTCCGGAACGGTTGCGCAAGGGCTTCACCGTGCTTGACCAGGAGGGTGGCCTCGACCTCTTCTACACCACCTCGGAGCGCACTTTGCTGCGCGAAGAGAAGCTGCTGCCGGCCGCCCTGCGCAGCGCCGCCATGGCACCGCGCGGCGATGGCCTGCTGGTCGAAACCCGCGACAACCGGCTGCTCGCTTATGAGCTGCACAATCCGCATCCGGAGATCTCCTGGAGCACGCTCTGGTCGAAGGTGCAGTACGAAGGCTACCCGGAACCCCAGTACATCTGGCAATCCTCCGCTGCCAACAACGATTTCGAGGCCAAATTCAGCCTGATACCGCTGGTCTTCGGCACCTTCAAGGCAGCCTTCTATGCGATGCTGTTCTCGGTGCCGCTGGCCATTCTCGGCGCCATCTACACCGCCTACTTCATGTCGCCGAAGATGCGTGGCTGGGTCAAGCCGGCCATTGAAATGATGGCCGCGCTGCCGACGGTGATTCTTGGCTTTCTGGCCGGGCTCTGGCTGGCGCCGATGATCGAGAACCACCTGCTGGCGATCTTTCTGCTGCTGCTGATGCTGGGGCCGCTGTTCTTTCTCTGCGCCTGGCTCTGGCACCTCGCTCCCGCTGCATTGCGCTACCGTCTGCCCGAAGGCTGGGAAGCCCTGCTGCTGGTGCCGGTGGTGCTCTTCGGCATCTGGCTCGCCTTTGCGGTGGCCCCCGGAATCGAGAGCCTGCTGTTCGGCGGCAGCCTGCGCCGCTGGTTGCCGGAGGTGGCAGGCATCCACTACGACCAGCGCAACGCGCTGGTGGTGGGCATTGCGATGGGCGTGGCGGTGATTCCCAACATCTTTTCGATCACCGAGGATGCCATCTTCAGCGTGCCCAAGCACCTGACTCTCGGCTCGCTGGCACTCGGCGCCACCCCCTGGCAGACCCTGACCCGGGTGGTGCTGCTGACCGCCAGCCCCGGCATCTTCTCGGCAGTCATGATCGGCATGGGCCGGGCCGTGGGCGAAACCATGATCGTGCTGATGGCCACCGGCAACACGCCGGTGATGGATTTCAGCATCTTCGAAGGGCTGCGCACCCTCTCGGCCAACATCGCGGTGGAGATGCCGGAATCGGAGGTGAACAGCAGCCACTACCGGATTCTGTTCCTGGCGGCACTGGTGCTCTTTGCCGTCACCTTCATCTTCAACACCGCGGCCGAACTGGTCCGGCAGAATCTGCGGAAGCGTTATGGAAATCTCTGATCAATCGACCAGGGCGAGTGTGCCTCGCCCTTCGTTCAACGCCTGGCGCAACAGCGGCGCCCCCTGGATCTGGCTCAATGCCGGCGCCATCAGCATCAGCCTGATCGTGGTACTGACCCTGCTGGGATTGCTCACCGTGCGCGGTCTCTCCCACTTCTGGCCAGCCACCCTCCATGAGTACCGCTATCAACTGTCCGATGGCACGCAGGAGCGCATCATCGGCCAGCAGGTCAATGCCGAGTTCATCTCCGTCAACCAGTACCGCGAATCGACCGGTCAGGCCGCGCCGGCCGGCGCCGAACAGGTCGAGCGCTGGCTGATCAAGGTGGGCAACCGCGAGCTGCTGCCAGCCGATTTTCGCTGGCTCGACCACCATCTGATCAAACAGATCGACAGCCCCGTCCACCTGGTGCGCATCGAACGCACCGAATGGGGTGACATGTTCGGCACGCTGCAAGGCATCACCGAGGCCGGACAGCCGGTCGCCACCGGCAGTGACGCCAGCTGGCTGGCGCTGCAACCCCGGCTCGAGCGGGCCAAAACCCTGCGAGCCGAGATCCGCGCGCTGGAGAAGGGCGAAATCGGCGCGATCAACCACCAACTGGAGCGGCTGCGGCTCGAGCGGCGCAAACTGGCACTGCAAAATCAGCAGAGCGATGAAGCGCTTGCCGACATCAAGACCCGGGAGGATGCCCAGCATGCCCAGTTCGAACTGCTGCAACAGCGCCTGATCGAACTGCATGAGCAACTGGCACGCGACACGCTGCAAATCGAGGTGATGACCGGGCAGGTCGTCGATGTCCCGCTGTCGCGGGTGATCGAGGCCACCCGACCCAACAGCCTGTCGCTCTTCTCGAAGCTGCAGTGCTATGCCATCAACCTGTGGAATTTCCTCAGCGACGATCCACGGGAGGCCAACACCGAGGGCGGCATCTTTCCGGCCATTTTCGGCACCGTGATGATGGTGCTGCTGATGTCGGTGATGGTCACCCCTTTCGGCATCGTCACCGCCGTCTACATGCGTGAATATGCGCGCCAGGGCCCGCTGATCCGCGCCATCCGCATCGCCGTCAACAACCTCGCCGGTGTGCCGTCGATCGTCTATGGGGTGTTTGGCCTGGGCTTCTTCGTCTACCTGCTCGGTGGGCAAATCGACCAGTGGTTCTTTGCCGAAGCCCTGCCGGCCCCGACTCTGGGCACGCCCGGTATCCTGTGGGCATCACTGACCCTGGCCCTGCTCACGGTGCCGGTGGTGATCGTCTCGACCGAAGAGGGCTTGGCGCGCATCCCGCGTTCGATCCGCGAAGGCAGCCTGGCAGTGGGTGCCACCCGCTTCGAGACCCTGTGGCGGGTGGTGCTGCCGATGGCCAGCCCAGCCATCATGACCGGCATGATCCTCGCCATCGCCCGCGCCGCTGGTGAAGTGGCGCCGCTGATGCTGGTCGGCGTGGTCAAGCTGGCGCCGACCATGCCGATCGACGGCAACTTCCCGTTCTTCCATCTGGACCGCAAGTTCATGCACCTGGGGTTTCACATCTATGATGTCGGCTTCCAGAGCCCCAATGTCGAGGCGGCCCGGCCGCTGGTCTATGCGACCTCGTTCTTTCTGGTACTGGTCATCATCCTGCTCAACCTGACCGTGATCCTTCTACGCAACCGGCTACGGGAGAAATTCAGTGCCCTCGACAACTGAAGCCAGTTCATACATCGTCCCCAACGGCATGGGTGTCACCGTGGATCGACCCAATCGCAGCATCGATACCCCCCGCAAGCCTGGCATTGCCGATGAGTCGGTCTGCATCAAAGTGGAGCACCTCGACCTGCTCTATGGCGAAAAACAGGCGCTGTTCGACGTCAACATGCAGATTCCAGAACACTGCGTCACTGCCTTCATCGGTCCCAGCGGTTGCGGCAAATCAACCCTGTTGCGCTGCTTCAACCGCATGAACGACCTGGTCGATGGCGTACAGGTGAATGGCCGGATCCTGCTGCAGGGGCAGGACATTCACGACCCGAGCGTCAATGTCTCCGACCTGCGCCGCCATGTCGGCATGGTGTTTCAGAAGCCCAACCCCTTTCCAAAATCGATCTACGAGAATGTCGCCTACGGCCTGCGGCTGCAGGGGGTGAAACAGCGGCGTGTGCTCGACGAGAAGATCGAGTGGGCCCTGCAGAGCGCGGCACTGTGGGATGAGGTCAAGGACCGGCTCGACGACAACGCCATGGGGCTCTCCGGCGGCCAGCAGCAGCGGCTGGTGATCGCGCGCGCCATCGCCATCGAGCCCTCGGTGATCCTGCTCGATGAGCCGGCCTCGGCACTCGACCCGATCTCGACGCTGAAGATCGAGGAGCTGATCTACGAGCTCAAGTCGCACTACACCATCGTCATCGTCACCCACAACATGCAGCAGGCGGCCCGCATCTCCGACTACACTGCCTTCATGTACCTGGGCAAACTGATCGAGTTCGACAACACCGACACCCTCTTCACCAAGCCAGCCAAGAAGCAGACCGAGGATTACATCACCGGCCGCTACGGCTGATGCCACAGGAGTCAGCAATGGAACGATCACACCACATCAGCGAGCAGTACAACCTGGAGCTCGACAAGCTCCGCACCCAGGTGCTCACCATGGGCGGTCTGGTGGAGACCCAGATTCTGGATGCCATCACGGCACTGGTGGATGGCGACACCCAGAAGGCCGAACAGGTCATTCACGGCGACATCCAGGTCAACTCGATGGAGGTGACGATCGATGAGCAGTGCACCCAGATCATCGCTCGGCGTCAGCCCACCGCGGTGGACCTGCGCCTGCTGATCGCCATCCTGAAGACCATCACCGACCTCGAACGCATCGGTGACGAGGCCGAAAAGATCGCCAAGATGGCCTATGAGCTGTCGACGATGGACCGGCCGATCAACCAGTACATCGAGATCAAGCATCTGGGCGGCCATGTCCGAAAGATGCTGCATGACACCCTGGATGCCTTCGCCCGCATGGATGTCGAGGCGGCCCTCGCCGTCATCGCCGAAGACAAGGTGGTCGACCGCGAATATGAGGCGTCCATGCGCCAGTTGATCACCATCATGATGGAGGATCAGCGCAGCATCCGGCGGGTGCTCAACACCCTCTGGTCGGCCCGCGCGCTGGAGCGCATCGGCGACCATGCCAAGAACATCTGCGAATATGTAATCTTCTGCGTCAAGGGCAAGGATGTCCGCCACATCGGTCTGGAGCAGAAGCAGCGGACCGCACTGGATGCACCCACCCTCGGGGAGGCGGAGTAGCACCGCAACGAAGCGTCGCGGGTCAGCCACCGACCCGCCTCCGCTCAACTCTTGCTGTTCTGCCTCTGCTCGAAGGCGGCCAACTGCTCGGGTGTGGCCTCGCGCTGGTGATGTGCCTTCCACTCGCTGTAGGGCATGCCATAGACCTGCTCCCGCGCCGCTTCGTAATCGAGCGACAGGCCACGTTCGGCCGCTGCCTCCACCAGCCACTTGGCCAGGCAGTTGCGGCAGAAATCAGCCAGGTTCATCAACTCAATGTTCTGCAGTTGCGGCCGTGCCCGCAGATGCTCGAGCAGATGGCGAAAAGCCGCGGCTTGCAGTTCAATGGTCGTTGCGGGCTCCATCATTCACCTCCAGCGATTCAGTTGAAAGCGTGCACACCGCACGCGCCAGATGGACCATGGTAGCAAGAATTGGCCCGATCCTGGCTTCAAAAACCCATTCACGGTCGCAAGACGAGAACCACCATGTCAGAATTTCCCCACGCCGCATCCGCTTCGGTACCGCCGCTGGACGGCACTCCCTGGAGCCAGGCCTGGCAGGCGTTGATTCCCCATCAGCAGCGGCTGGCCGGGCAGAGGCTTTCTGCACTGTTCAGTGCCGATCCCCGGCGTGCCGAACGCTACAGCGTGAGCGCCGCCGGACTGCAACTCGACTACGCCAAGAACCGGCTCGATGACCCAGCGCTTGCCGCACTGCTGACGCTGGCCAAAGCCGCCGGCGTCAGCGACGGGATCGCCGCCATGTTCCGGGGTGAACCGATCAATCCGACCGAAGCGCGTCCTGCCCTGCACATCGCCCTGCGTGGCAGCTTCACCGACCAAGCCGATCTGGCCGTCAATGCCGAGGTCGACAGCACCTTGGCCCGGCTGGAGGCGCTGGTCACCTCGGTGGCGAACCGCGATTGGCGCGGCTTCAGCGACCGACCGATCACCGACATCGTCAACATCGGCATCGGCGGTTCGGACCTCGGTCCGGTGATGGCCACCGAGGCGCTGCGCCCCTACCACACCGGCCGCTTTCGCAGCCACTTTCTGGCCAACATCGATGGTGCCGACTTCGAGCGCACCCTGCACGGGCTCGACCCCGCCACCACGCTGTTCATCGTCGCCTCCAAGTCGTTCGGCACACTCGAAACCCGCAAGAATGCCGAGGCAGCACGCGCCTGGGTGCTGGCCGATTCGGGTGATCCCGCCGCCGTGGCGCGTCACTTCGTGGCGGTGTCGGCCAATGTCGCCAAGGCAGTCGCCTTCGGCATCGACGAACGGCAGGTCTTTCCGCTGTGGGACTGGGTCGGTGGCCGCTACTCGCTCTGGTCGGCAATCGGGCTGCCGATCATGTTCGCCATCGGCGTCAATGGCTTTCGCGCACTGCAACAGGGCGCCCAGGCGATGGACAGCCACTTTGCCCAGGCCGAACTGGCACACAACATGCCGGTGCTGCTGGCGCTGCTGGGCATCTGGTACCAGAACCTGTGGGGCGCACGCTCACAGGCGATACTGCCCTATCTGCATGACCTGCGCCGCTTCCCCGATTTTCTGCAACAACTGGAGATGGAGAGCAACGGCAAATCCTGCAACCTGGCCGGCGAACCGCTCGCTTACCACAGCGCCGCCGTGGTCTGGGGCACGCCCGGCACGCTGGGCCAGCACTCGTTTCACCAACTGCTGCATCAGGGCACTCAGTTCATCCCGGTCGATTTCATCACCGCGCTGCGCGCCCACCACCGGGTGGCCGACCACCACCACCATCTCTTCGCCAACTGCGTGGCACAGAGTCAGGCGCTGCTGGAGGGCAAGAGCCTCGAAGCGGCCACCGCAGAGCTGCTGCAGGCCGGACTCGATCGCGAGCAGGCCCGCCAACTGGCCCCGCACAAGGTGATTGCCGGCAACCGGCCCAGCAACATGCTGCTGATGGAGCAACTGACGCCGCAGACCCTGGGCGCACTGATCGCGCTCTATGAGCACAAGGTCTATGTGCAGAGCCTGATCTGGCGCATCAATGCATTCGACCAGTGGGGAGTGGAGCTGGGCAAGCAGTTGAGCGAACGCATCTCGCCACTGCTGATCGACGGCACGCTGCCGCTGCCCGATCAGTTCGATGGCTCGACCGCCGCACTGATTCGGCGCTACCGCAGCGGCCTGCTGTGAAAGCCGGGAGTGCGTCCGTTACGGCGCCTGGTGGACGATCCGTCCATCGAGCAGCGTATGGCGCACCCGCCCCACCAGTTCGCTCTCGAGCAGCGGGCTGTTCTGCCCTCTTGAGTGCAACGTGGCGGCGCTCAGTCGCCAGCGCTCAGCGGGGGCAAAGAGGCAGAGGTCGGCGCGGGCACCCGGCAGCAGCGAGCCGGCGTCGAGTCCAAGCAACCGGGCAGGTGCGCTGCTGAGCCGTTCGATCAGTTTGATCAGTGGCATCTCGACCTGGCTTGCAGCGGCCAGCGCCAGTGGCAACAGCGTCTCGAGTGCGGAGATTCCCGGCTCGGTGGCGGCAAAGGGTGCCAGCTTGGCCTCGGCCTCGTGCGGCTGATGGTCGGAGCAGATGGCATCGACCACCCCCTCCAGCACCCCCTGCAACAGCGCCTGGCGGTCGGCCTCGCCGCGCAGCGGTGGCCGCAGATGGAAGCGGGCGTCATAGTCGAGCAGCGCGCGCTCGTTCCAGATCAACTGATGGGCGGCCACGTCGGCAGTGACCGGCAATCCCTGCGCCTTGGCCTGGGCGATCAACGCCACCGACCGGGCGGCCGACAGCCGTCCGAAGTGGACCCGCGCACCGGTCTGCTCGACCAGCAGCAGCACCGTGGCAATGGCGATGCTCTCGGCACTGGCCGGGATGCCGGTCAGGCCCAGACGGCTGGCCACCTCGCCTTCATGGGCACAGCCATCGGCCGCCAGCGTCGGCTCCTCGGGTTCGACAAACAGCATCAGGCCATTGCTGGCCGCATACTCCATGCAGTGTCGCAGCACCCGCGCAGTGGCCAGCGGCGCCTTGCCGTTGCTCATGCCAACGCAACCAGCGGCCCGCAGCGCCGCCATCTCGGCCGGAAATGCCCCGGCCAACTGCTGCGTCAGTGCGCCCAGCACCACCACCCGTGCCGCACCGGCCGCGCGCGCCTGCGCCTCGATCAGCCGGACCACCGCCGGCGTGTCGATCGGAGGCCGGGTGTCGGGTGGCATGCAGAGCGTGGTGATGCCGCCGGCCAGCGCGGCCCGGCATTCACTCTCCAGTGTCGCCTTCTGCTCATCGCCGGGTTCGCGCGGCCGCACCGCCAGATCGACGAAACCCGGCGCCACCACCCAACCCTGGGCGTCGATCTGCTGCTCGGCCACGAAACCGGGCGGTGGCTCGCCAATCGACAGAATCCGGCCGTCGCTGACCGCCAGATCGGCGACGCGGTCGATGCCCTGAACCGGGTCGATGACCCGGCCACCGCGGATCAGCAGCGCCGGTGCCGGCACGGCCCTGGATCGATCAGACATGGAGCGCGGACTCCTGCTGTCTGGCCAGCGTCTGGCCACTCATCGTCATCGACAGAATCGCCATCCGCACGGCGATGCCGTTGCTCACCTGTTGCAGGATCACCGACTGCGGCCCGTCGGCCACCTCGGACTGGATCTCGACGCCGCGGTTGATCGGTCCCGGATGCATGACGATCGCATCGGGCCGGGCATAGGCCAGTTTTTCGGTGGTCAGCCCATAAAGCTGGTAATACTCATTGAAGCTCGGCAGCAGCGCGCTCTGCATCCGCTCGCGCTGCAAACGCAGCATGATCACCACATCGACGTCGCTCAGCCCCTCTTCGAGCCGGGTGAAGTGGCGCACTCCGAAGGCGTCGATGCCGGCCGGCAGCAGCGTGAGCGGGGCAATCAGCCGCACCTCGCCGGTGCCCAGCGTCTTCAGTGCCTTGATCTGCGAGCGGGCGACGCGGGAGTGCAGGATGTCGCCGACGATCGCCACCTTCAGCGGCTCGAAGGCCCCCTTGTGGCGGCGAATCGTGAACATGTCGAGCATCGCCTGCGTCGGATGGGCATGGCGCCCATCACCGGCATTGATCACCGCCACGTCGGGCGTCACCTGGGCGGCGATGAAGTGGGCCGCGCCGCTGTCGGCATGGCGCACGATGAACATGTCGCTGGCCATCGCCTCCAGATTGCGCAGGGTGTCGAGCAGGCTCTCGCCCTTGGAGGTGGCCGAGGTGCCGATGTTGAGGCTGAGCACATCGGCCGACAGCCGCTTGGCGGCCAGCTCGAAGGTGGTGCGGGTGCGGGTGCTGGCCTCGAAGAAGAGATTGACCACGGTCTTGCCGCGCAGCAGCGGCACCTTCTTGACCGGCTGATCACCAACCGTGAGAAAAGATTCGGCGGTGTCGAGAATCTCGGTCAATATCTGCCGCGACAGCCCCTCGATGGCCAGAAAATGGCGCAACTGCCCCTGCGGGGTGAGCTGGAGGTCATGCGGCGGCTGGCTGTTCATCGGCGCGCAGTGTAACCGCTGGCTCCGGGTCGGCCAACAATCACGGGGCGGTGCGTTCGAGGCGCAGCGACAGCGGCTGCGGCCCGGTCAGCTTGATCCGCTCACCCGGCGCCAGCAGCAGCCGCTCGCCACACACATCGGGCTGGATCGGCAGCTCACGCTGCGGCAGGTCGATCAGCACCGCCAGCATCACCGAGGCCGGCCGACCATAGTCGAACAGCTCATTGAGCGCGGCGCGAATGGTTCGGCCACTCATGATCACGTCATCCACCAGCAGCAGCGCGCGACCATCGACCGCGAAGGGCAGTTGCGACGGCGCCACCTTCGGTTGCAGGCCGATGCGGGTGAAGTCATCGCGGTAGAAGCCGATGTCGAGCGTGCCGAGCGGTTCGTCGAGACCCAGCCGCTGATGCAGCTGCTCGGCCACCCAGACGCCGCCGGTGCGAATGCCGACCATGGCCGGCCGACTGATTCGCAACGCAGCGAGCTGCTGGCGCAACGCTGCGGCCATCGCATCGAGCAACAGATCCACCGCCGGAAGTTCAACCATTCGACTGCTCCAGATTGATGTCCGCGCCCTGCCGCCGCGCCATCGACGCTTCATGCAGAAAGGTCTCGACGATCAGGCAGGCGGCCTGCGCGTCGATGCCGGGTTCATTCGATCGCGGCGGCCGCTGCTGCCGCCGCCGTTCCAGTTGCCGACCCCGCGCTTCGAAGCTGGAGAGCCGCTCATCCACCAGATGCACCGGCAGCCGGTAGCGCTCGCGCAGCCGGTTGGCGAACTTGCGCGCACGCAACGTCATCTCGCTGGCGCTGCCATCCATGTTGAGTGGCTCGCCCACCAGCAGTGAGCCCGGTTGCCACTCGGCGATCAGCCGGTCGAACTGCGCCCAGTCGGCGATGCCGTCGCGTGCCGGCAGCACCCGCAGTGGCGTGGCCCGACCGGTGAGCCCCTGCCCCACCGCCACGCCGATGCGTCTGGAGCCGAAGTCGAACCCGAGCACGACCTGCTGGCTGCACGGCGTCACTTCAGGCATGTCCGGGCTGGGCATGGAGCAGACTGAGGTTGATGCCGAGGGTGGCGGCGGCGGCCGCGGCGCGGCGCGACGGTTCGGCCGTGAAGAGCAGATCGGTCGTGGCCGGCACCGTGAGCCAGGCGTTGTCGGCCAGCTCCTGCTCGAGCTGCCCCTCGCTCCAGCCGGCATAGCCCAGTGCCACCAAGTAGTCGGCCGGGCCGTCATTGGCGCCGATCGCCTCCAGCGCATCGCGTGAGGTGCACAGCACGACCTCGTCACTCACCTGCAGTGACGAGAGGTAGCGCGCAGGACCGCGGTGCAGAATGAAGCCCTGTTCGCTCTGCACCGGTCCGCCAAAGTAGAGCGGCGCCTCGCGGGCGGGCCCGGCATGGCTGTCGATCTGCAACTGGTCGAGAATCTCGCCGAGCTGCATCGGCAGCGGCCGGTTGACGATCAGCCCCATCGCCCCCTGCGCGCTGTGCTCGCAAAGAAAGATCAGACTCTGGGCAAAGAGCGATCCCTCGAGCTGTGGCATCGCGATCAGAAATTGATTGCGCAACGTCTGCACCGGGGACTCCCTCTTTCGACATGGCGCCAGTATCGGGCGAAAGCCCGGATGCGACAAGCCGCCGCGGTGGTAACATGCCGGCCAGCGCGGCCGACCCGCACGCAGCGCCGCCGATTGCAGGCGCAACGGCAGACGGCACGCACCCAGCCATGCACAACCCAGGAGCAGCAATGAGCATCAGCACCCCCGACCTTTGCGACCAGTTTGCCGACAAGATCCGTCTCGTCGAGCCGATGTTCGGCAACTATGGCGGCCGCTCCGCCTTCGGTGGCCAGATCGTCACCATCAAATGCTTTGAAGACAACTCGCTGGTCAAGAGCCAGGTCGGCCAGAACGGCCGTGGCAAGGTGCTGGTGGTCGATGGCGGCGGCTCCAGCCGCCGTTCGCTGCTCGGCGACATGCTGGCCGAGGAGGCCGCCAAGAATGGCTGGCAGGGCATCGTCATCTATGGCGCCATCCGCGATGTCGACGCGCTCGCCGAGACCGACCTCGGCGTGCAGGCATTGACCACCTGTCCGATGAAGACCGAAAAACGCGGCATCGGCGACCTCGACGTGCCGGTCACCTTCGGCGGCGTCACCTTCAACCCCGGCGAGTATCTCTATGCCGACAACAATGGCATCATCGTCAGCGCTTCAAAACTGATCTGAAACCGACCGAAGGAGAATAACAATGGAGCTCAAAGAGCGTGTCTGCATCATCACCGGCGCCGCCGGCGGCATCGGCCAGGCGGCCGCACGGCGCTTCCACGCCGAAGGCGCCCGGCTGATGCTGGTGGACCTCGACCCGGGGCCACTCGGCGAAGTGGCCAGATCGATCGGCCCCGACGTCGCCTGGTGCCAGGCCGATGTCACCCAGCCCGAACAGGTGAAGCGCTATGTCGACGAAACCGTGGCACGCTTTGGCCGCATCGACGGCTTTCTGAACAACGCCGGCATCGAGGGCGTGGTGGCGCCGATCACCGACTCACCGATCGAGATGTTCGACCGGGTGATGGCGGTCAATGTGCGTGGCGTCTGGCTCGGGCTCAAGTATGTGATGGCCGAAATGCAGAAGAGCGGCGGTGGCAGCATCGTCATCACCTCCTCGACCGCCGGCATCAAGGGCGGGCCCGGCCTGTCGCCCTATGTCACCAGCAAACATGCCGTCGTCGGCATGATGCGCAGCGCATCGCGCGAAGGCGCGCCGTTCAAGATCAGGGTCAACACCGTCAACCCCTCGCCGATCGACACCCGCATGATGCGCTCGCTGGAGCAGGGGATGGCGCCGTCGGCGCCGGAGCTGGCGAAGGAGCGGGTGGCCTCCGGCATTCCGCTCGGCCGCTACGGCCAGCCGGAAGAGGTCGCCGAACTGATGCTGTTTCTGGTCAGCGACCGCGCCAGCTTCCTGACCGGTGCCACCTACATGGTCGATGGCGGCATCTCGGCCACCTGAATGCAGTGGGGGAGGGCCCTCAGGCGCCTCCCCCACTTTCGTCTGAACCGCAGCGTCATGGCTGCGTCACCTTCCACCGGCTACCGGTGCCCAACGGCCCGCTGCCGCTGCGCCCGGGAGCGGTCAGCGGCTCACGCCTTGCGGCGCTTCATCATTCCCACCATGCCGATGGCCGGGAGCAGCAGCGCCCAAGTCTGCGGCAGCGGAACGGCGCTAGGGGTTGCATGCAAGCGCACATTGTCGAAGTTCCCTTGGAAGGATGCAGAGTCTAAAAAAATCGTGATTGGCTGACCTACGTCAGCGGCTAATCCTACGTAGGTCGCGGTGAACGGCGCCCACCCGCCGACCACGGGCGTTCCTATTCCGTCATAGAAAACATCGTTCACTTTGAGACGTGGAACACCCCCGGGGCTGGCATCCTTTCTGTAGCCAACGTCTACTAACAAGGTGTAAATGACCCCTTGTTGAACTACTGCACCTACCGTCTGCACGATTCCAGGGATCGAGGTATAGACCGATGTGATGCCATCGGAAAGCGAGTCGAAGTAGGTCGTATTGCCAACGTCGGTGCCGGGACGAAATTGCCCACTGGAGAGGCCGAGTCCAAGGAAAGGTATATTTTTCCACCCTGGAATGAGTTCCTCGCTGTAGCTACAACCTGTTCCGCAACTGTTGGGAAGACCGGTAACCGGAAGAATTTCAAAGGACGGGTTAACAACTGTAATAAGTGCAGCCCGCGCGTGACCACCCCATAAGGTGAGAGATATCAATATGATATTTAATACTAAAGCTTTTAGAGATTTCAGTTTCATAAGGATCATCCTGTAGTTGACAAAGTTGTAATAGACTCCATCACTGTGAACACTCCTCCGTGAAAGCCAGTAGAGGGCATCAGGGTTTCGCCCGGGCAAGCCCTTATAGCACTCTTCAAAAAAAAACCTGCAACCCTGCCTGCAACGGCTGCGCTGCGCTGGCCGATCGGTGGCTTTCGACCCGTTCAGCGCCCGCGCAGAAACCACTGATCGACCGTCGCCAGCTCGATCTGCATCCAGGTGGGGCGGCCATGGTTGCACTGGCCGTTGCGTTCGGTCTGCTCGATGTCGCGCAGCAGCGCATTCATCTCCGGCAGGGTCAGCCGCCGTCGGGCCCGCACCGCGCCGTGGCAGGCGATGGTGGCCAGCAACTGGTTGCGCTCCAGTTCGACCCGGTCGCTGCGGCCATGGGTGCGCAGGTCGGCCAGAATGTCACGCAGCAGTTGGGCCGCATCGACCTGGGCCAGCAGTGCCGGCAGGCTGCGCAGGACGATCTGCTGTGGCCCCAGTGGCTCGGCGTCGATGCCGAGCCGCCGCAGCAGTTCGCCGCAGGCGTCGAGCAGTTCGACCTCGGCCGGCGTGGCCGGCAGCGACAGCGGCAGCAGCAGCGGCTGGCAGGCGAGCGGCGCCTGATCATGGCTGCGCTTCAGCCGCTCATAGAGGATGCGTTCATGGGCGGCATGCATGTCGACCAGCACCAGCCCCTGCCGGTTCTGCGCCAGAATGTAGATCTCATGCAACTGCCCCAGCGCATGGCCGAGCGGTGGCTCTGCCTCGTCCGCTGCGGCTTCGGCCAGTGGCTGCGCCAGTGCGGCGTAGAAGGTCAGGCTCTCCGCCACCTGGTTCGGTGTCACCGCCGCAGTGGGCGGACGCAGCGCCAGCGGCTGTTGCTGCAGCGGCGCCGCCGCGCCATACAGCCCCGGCTGCGGCCGGTCACTGATCGGCGCGGCCGACAGCGCGATGCGATCGGCCGGTTGCAGTTCGGCAATGGCGCGGTGCAGTGCCGAGTAGATGAAGTCATGCACGCCGCGACTGTCGCGGAAGCGCACTTCATGCTTGGTCGGATGGACATTGACATCGACCGCCAGCGGATCGATCTCGAGGTAGAGCAGACAGACCGGATGGCGGCCCTGGTAGAGCACATCGCGATAGGCCTGCCGCAGCGCATGGCTGACCAGCTTGTCGCGGATGGTCCGGCCATTGACATAGAAGTACTGCAAGTCGGCCTGGCTGCGCGAAAAGGTCGGCATGCCGATCCAGCCCCACAGCCGCAGGCCATCGCCGTGGCGGTCGACGACGAGCGCCTGTTCGAGAAAGTCGCGTCCCAGAATCTGCTCGACCCGGCGCGCCGAACCCGGTTCGGTGACGGCGTCGAGCCGATGGATCAGCCGCTGGTTGTGCCGCAGTGAGAAGGCGACATCGAAGCGGCTGAGGGCGATCTGCTTGAACAGCTCGTTGATACGCTCGAACTCGGTGCGCTCGCTGCGCAGAAAGCGGCGCCGTGCCGGGGTGTTGAAGAAGAGCTCGCGCACTTCGAGGCTGCTGCCGCGCGGATGGGGTGCCGGCAGCAGCTGCGGGCCGTCGGCCAGCCCCTCGGTGCTGATGCGCCAGCCCTGGGTGCTGTCGTGCTGCGGGTTGGAGGTGAAGCTCAGCTTCGACACCGAGGCGATGCTGGCGAGTGCCTCGCCGCGAAAGCCGAGGGTGGCGATGCGCTCCAGGTCATCGAGCAGGGCGATCTTGCTGGTGGCATGGCGCGCCAGCGCCAGCGCGAGCTGGTCGCCCGGCACCCCGCTGCCGTCATCACGCACCTGAATCCGCCTGACACCGCCGGCCTCGACCTCCACGTCGATCGAGCTGGCCTGCGCATCCAGGCTGTTTTCGAGCAGCTCCTTCAGCACCGAGGCGGGGCGTTCGACCACCTCGCCGGCGGCAATCTGGTTGGCGAGTGCGGCGGGCAGTTCGCGAATCGGTTTCATCGGCGGCAAAGTGGGGCACTCTGAGTGAGAGGCGCCAATTATCGGCCAATTCAGCCGGGTTGCGGGAGCCGTTCGCCTACCAGCGCCTACCAGAGATAGCCCAGTTGCGACGCCACCGGCTCCACCGCACGCCTGAGCAGCCACTGCTCCAGCCGGTTGACCCGCACCTTGGCTCCACCACGCTCCGAGCTGCCGACCTTGTCGGTCAGCACGGCACGGTCGATGTGGATGTCGAGGTGGGCCTCGATGGCGTCGATCGGCGGCTGCTCGCCGATCAGATCTTCATAGCGCACCAGCAGGGCGTCCAGCTTCTGCGCATCGCGCAGGAAGCCTGCCATCAGCGTGCACCAGTGGCGGCCGAAGTCGGTCGGGGTGAAGACTGGTCGGTCAGGGAAGGTGTCGTACCAGCTGCGGCCATAGCGGCTGTAGGAGCGGTAGGCTTCGAGCGGGTGGCGGTAGAGGAACAGAAAGCGCGCCCGCGGGTAGAGCCAGCGCAGATAGAGCCCCTGCTCGATGCCGAAGCGCACCTCCTTGATGCCCCAGCGCGCCACCCCGGCGCGTGCTGCCGGCACACCGAACAGGGTGTCGAACAGGGCACGATGCGCCTGGCGCAGGTCACTCAGTGCCGGGAACAGGTTGGCGATCCAGTTGCCCGACAGGTCGCCGGGGGGGCGACCATCGTAGAAGTAGTCGGCCGGCGGCCAGTCGGGCCGGAACGGCGGCAGTGTGCCGGCCAGTGCCTGCACCAGTCCGCATTCGTCATAGGGTTCGCCCCAGATCAGCACCCGGGCGTCGGACATGATCAGCCGCTGCAGCAGCGTCGAACCGGAGCGCCAGCCGGCCGAGAGCAGAAAGATCGGTGCCGGTTCATCGGCTTCGATCACTGCCGGGCAGTGCTGCTGCAACTGCTCGATGCCGGAACGGATGCCGGGCTGGCGCAACAGCGCCTGCCGGTGCGCCGCACGCGCCTGGGCCGGGCCGCGCAGTGCGTCACTCAGAATTTGAAAGAAGGACATCGGGGCTTCCTGACTTGCGTTGGCGCTGTCATCACTGGTAGCTGACCGCACCCAGAGCGTTGATCAGCGCCACCAGCGCCTGCCGGCTCTCGCCAAAGCTGCGCTGCTGCTGGCGGTAGCCGTCGAGCAGCGCCAGCACGGGTCCGTGCAGTTGCCGCCGCAGGTGGTGACTGGTCAGTTTTGCGTGCCAGTTGGTGAGCCTGAACGAGCGTGTGCGCAGCAGCGCATGGCCGCCGCGCAGCAGCGGGTTCTTCAGGCCGGCGATGTTGCGCAGCAGCAGTTCCACCACTGCCTCGACCACGCCGGCGCCATCGAGCAGGCCGTTCCTGTAGCGCACCAGCAGATCGGAGGCCTTGACCTCGCAGTAGCGCGAGATGTAGAGGGTGGCGTCGTCACGCTTGAAGTAGTAGAGCGGCTCGGCGATGTGGGCGAAGCGGAACTGCCGGGCGGCGCGGATGAAGTAGTCGTAGTCCTCGACCAGAAACAGCTCGGGGTCATACTCTCCCACCGCTTCGGCCAGCGCCCGGCTGTACATGAAGCAGGCGCCGATGTGGTTGCCGCGATCGAGTTGCAGTCGATCGGGGAGGCGGTCGTGCTGGATGTCGAGCGGCGCGCCTGCCGCATCCAGTTCGGAGAAGAGCCAGTAGTCGGCATAGACGAAATCGCAGTCGCCACGTTGCAGGCGGGCCACCATCTTCTCGATCGCCTGCGGGTGGTAGAGGTTGTCGTCCGAGGTCCAGGTGAGCAGCTCGCCACTGGCCAGCGCAAAGCCGCGGTTCAGCGTGCGCGGCAGCTTGAGGTTGGGGTCGTTGCGCACGGCACGAATGCGTGGATCGGTGAAGCTCGCCACCACCTCGGGGGTGTGGTCGGGCGAGTTGTCATCGACGACGATCAGCTCCCAGTGCGGGTAGCTCTGCGCCAGCACACTGCGGATGGCGTGGGGCAACAGATGCGGCCGCCGATAGGTGGGCAGCACGATGCTGACCAGCGGCGACCCGCGCTCCACGCTCATTGCGTGCCGCCCAATCCGGCATCGTCGAGGATGCGCTGGACGATCCTGATGCGTGCCGTGCCGTCGCCATAGGGGTTGCTGCGCGAGGCCATCGCCTGGTAGGCGGCCTCGTCTTCGAGCAGGCGCGAGGCCTGGCGGACGATCTCATCGGCCTGCATGCCGATCACCTTGAGGGTGCCGGCCTCGACCCCCTCCTGCCGCTCGGTCACCTTGCGCAGCACCAGCACCGGCTTGCCGAGGCTGGGGGCTTCCTCCTGCAGGCCGCCGGAGTCGGTCAGCACCAGGTGGCACCGCTTCATCAGGTGGACCAGCGGCAGGTAGTCGAGCGGATCGATCAGCAGCACATTGTCGATGCCGGCCAGCATGGCGTTCACCACCTGCCGCACATTGGGATTGCGGTGCACCGGGTAGACCAGCACGACCTGGTCACGATACTTGCGCGCCAGCTCGGCCAGACCGCGACAGATCGATTCGAACGGGCCACCGAAACTCTCGCGGCGGTGGGCGGTCACCAGAATGATGCGCCGCTGCTCGTTCGCCACGGCTTCGAGCGGCGTGCCGGCAAAGCTGTAGGGACGGCTGGAGACATCGAGCAGTGCATCGATCACGGTGTTGCCGGTGACCGCGATCTGCTCGCTGACAATGCCCTCGTTGAGCAGATGCTGGCGGGCGCGGTCGCTGTGGGCGAAGAAGAGATCGGCCATCGAGTCGATGATCTTGCGGTTCGACTCCTCGGGATAGGGATGGAACTTGTCGAAGGTGCGCAGGCCGGCCTCGATGTGGCCCACCTTGACGCCACAGTAGAACGCCGCCATCGCCGCCGCCATCGAGGTGGTGGTATCGCCCTGCACCAGCAGCAGGTCGAACGGCTCGGCACGCAGGATCTTGCTCACCTCCTGCAGCACGGTGACGGTGATGTGTTCGAGCGTCTGGTTCTCGCGCATCAGGTCGAGGTTGTAATCGACCTTGATGCCGAACAGGTCGATCAGCGGCGCCACCATGTCCCGGTGCTGGCTGGTGAGGCAGTTTTTGTTGTGGATGCGCGTCGGATGCTCCGCCAGTTCGGCGATCACCGGCGCCATCTTGATGGTCTCCGGGCGGGTGCCAAAGACGGTCAGCACCTTAATCATGGCTGCCCTCCTGCTGCATCTTCAGCCGCCAGGCATCGAGGAAATATTTCACCGCCCAGCTGATCTCGGCACCGGAGATGTACTTGGCCCCTTTGCCATAACTGCCGTAGAAGCCGCCCGAATCGTTCTGGATCTTCTCCAGATGGCGCATGGCGAGGTCGGCCGGACGCCGGTTGCCCAGCGTGTACCAGACGATGGCATATTGCGCCATGCCGGTCGAGCAGACCCAGTCGACGTCAGGATAGGCCGGAATGCTGCCGTCGCGCCGCTGGCAGCGTTCCACGTCGGCCATGCCCCGTCGCGCCAGGTCGAACTCGCCCAGTTCGCACAGCGCCTCCATCGCATAGGCATGAAAGTGCGAAAGGCGGTTGAAGGGGACCAGTCCATCCTGCTGTTTGTAGTAGGCGAGCACGAAGCTGGCGGCCTCTTCATAGGCCGGCACCCCGAGCACTCTGCCCGCCTGCCGCAGGGGTGGCAGCACATAGGTGTGAATCAGGTCGCTGGCGATGTCGCTCCACAGCTCGGTCGACGGCGTGGTGAGCCGCCCCTGCGCATCGATCTGCGCCACCACCCAGTCACAGGCGCGGCGCAGCGACTGTTCGGCACCCTCGACATCACCCAGTGCGGCGCACAGCCCGCGCATGATCTGCCCGGTGTCGAAGGTGTAGGGCTTGCCATCGGGCGCCGGAAAGGCCCCCGACGGCAACTGGATCGACAGCAGCCAGCGGGTGCAGCTGCGCGCCAGTGCCTGCTCCCCCCAATTGTAGAGGGTGGGGATGAAATAACCGGTCACCTCGGGATAGGGCACCCGCTCCCTGGTGTGCACGATGATGCCCTGATCGGCCACCATGTTCGCCTTGAACCACTGCATGGCCCGCTCATGGCTGGGTGGCTTGTTCTTGCGAAAAAACATGTCGAAATTCCTGGAATCCACTGTTGGCTTTGACTACGAAACGGTTGGCATCCATCGAGATGATTGGCGCTGATTCGTATTGGAAGAATAGAGAAGAAAATCGGGCCATGCCGAATCAGTGCCGCCTCTGGGTCACTGGGCAGCCTCCTGCACCCGCAGCAGTTGGTCCGCGGCCACGCCGCTCAACTGCTGTACCACACCGCTCGGCCAATGGATGGTGAGCCGGTCGATCTGGCTGTTGGGACCCAGACCAAAGTGGAGCCGGCTGTGGTTCTGGCTGCGCTCATGGACGCCGCCATCCTGCAGCCGCGTCTGGGTCACGCCGCCGGCGGTGACTTCGACCCGTGCACCGATGCCATCGCGGTTGGAACGGGTGCCTTCTAGATCGATTTCGAGCCAGTGGTTGCCGTTTCTCACATTGTGGTAGAGCCGGTAGCCACCGCCAGCCGAGGGCAGACCGAGGCTGCGGCCCATGCTGCCGCCGCTGGCGATCAGCAGGTCGAGAAAGCCGTCGCCGTCATGGTCGACCGTGGTGACACTGTCGCCAACACCGGCCATGGAACCCTGCGCGCCACCTGCCTGCGGGACGGCTTCGAACCGGCCATCGCCACGGTTGCGCAACAGCAGATTCTGTTGCATGCCAACGTCACCCGAGCCCAGCAGGAACAGATCGAGATGCATGTCGTTGTCGAAATCACCTGCCACCACGTTGACCGCGGAGATCGGCACCTCGTTGACACCGCGTTTGTCACCCTGCTCGACCAGCTTGCCCTGCTGGTTCATGAACAGCCGCTGCGGCGCCTGCTCATTGCGGGTGGCCTCGGCCGTCGGCGTCAGCTCGGTGATGGCCGTTGCTGCGCGAACCATCACGGTGATCTGCTGTGGCTTGTGCGCTGCCGCAGCCGCTGTGGCCGCAGAGAACTCGATCTGCCAGCGGTCGGTCGATTGGCGACCCAGATAGAGGGCCGCCTGCTCACCAGACTGATGCGGCGCCACGCCATCGACATCGGCCATCTCGCCCGGCAGCGCGAAATCGACTCCGGCCGGATGTTCGCCCTGCCGGCCGATATGGATCTGCTGCGCAGCGAGGCCCTGCGCGGCGTAGGCGGCCCTGACCTGCACGTCGAGCTGGCCGGATGCCTTGAAGCTGAAACCGAGCGGCTTGCCGACATCGGCGGCCGTCACCCAGAGATCGGCAATCAGCAGATTGGCGGCCGGCTGGCCCAATGCCAGAGCGCCGGCCGGATTCTTGCGCGCCAGCAACAGGTCGATGGCGCCATCGTTGTCGAAGTCACCGGCTGCGGCATCCTCGAAAGCGGTCACCGGCAGCAGATCGAGCTCACGCGCCGGCAGGCTGGCAAGGTCGAACAGTTGTGCAGTTTTGTTCTTGCCGACCACCCGGCAGAGCAGCTCCGGGTGGGCATCCTGCGTCAGTTCGGTGAGCAGGCAGAACGGCACCGAGCGCGACGCAAACGGCAGCGGCTGCGCCGCATCAAACCGGCCATCCTGCTGCATGAAGAGGAAGGGCGGCGTCAGCGCATCGAAACGGGCCTCGGCACCCTGAAACAGATCAAGCCGGCCATCGCGATCCAGATCGACCCACAGCGGCATGCGGGTGCGCCCTTGCGGATTGTCCACCCCGACCCGGGCCGCCACCTCGGTGAATCGGCCATTCTGATTCATGAACAGCCGCTTGGGCTCGGCCCCGACGCCCTGCTGGGCGCCAGTCAACTGCACCAGGTCGAGCTGGCCATCGTTGTTGAAATCGGCCCACTGGGCGCCATGCTTGTCGCCCGCCAGATCGGCGGCGTCGAACTGGCTCTGGGTCACCTCAGCGAACTTGCCGTTGCCCAGATTGCGAAACAGCAGCGGCGCATCGAGGTGGTTGGTCACGTAGAGATCGGGCCGGTCATCGCCATCGAAGTCGCCCCAGGCCACACCGTGGGTCATGCCGACGTAGGCAGCAAGACCGGCGGCTTCGGTGACCTCTTCGAACAGTGGCGCCCGGCGCTGTTCGGAACAGCCAGCCGCCAGCATGGCCACCGCAACCCACAGAGAAAGCCGCTTTTTTCTGTCCATGCCATTCAGCCTCGTTGCCGTAACATTCGGTCGAGCAGCCAGCGTCTGCCGCGCGCGAAGGGCCCCATGCTCGGCAGCGGCGCCCGACAGGCGGCCAGAAAGCGCTGGGCACAGTCGCGCGGGGTGAACCTGGTCGACCGGGCATGGACCAGGGCCGCCTGACGCCACTGCCGGTACTGGTCTGGATCATCGAGAATCCGATCGAGGGCCTGCAGCCAGGCATCGATGTCGAGATGGTTCTGAATCAGCAAGCCCCCCTCTGCGACCGACTCCGGCAGACCGCCACGCGCGCTGGCAATCACCGGAATGCCGCAGGACTGCGCCTCGACCGCGACCATGCCGAACCCCTCCTCCCAGGTCGAAGGCACCAGCAGCAGGCGTGCCTGCTGGTAGATGGCACGCATGTCCGACACCCGCGGGTGAAAGCGCACATTCGGCAAGGCCGCCAGTTGCGCCTGCAGCGAGTGCAGTGCCGACTCGCCGAGTTTCCAGGATTCGAGCAATAAAAACTGCACTTCGGGCCGCCGGCGCGCGATTTCCAGCAGGGTCTCGACACCCTTGACCTTGACCGGATTGATCATCAACACCGAGCCCTGCGGGTCTCCCAGGGTGCCGAAATACCAGTCCGACGCAGGATAGACCACCTGCACCGGCCGCCCGATGATCCTTTCCACCTTGTTCGCCAGGAATTCACTGCTGCAAACCACATGGCAGCCAAGTCGTCCCATGGCTTTCAGCTCGTTCGGCGCCGTTTCGGCATCATGCACGTAGAGCACGCCAGGGATGCCCAAGCGCCGGGCCAGCATCAGCACCTGCTGCGCGCCTTCCAACTGTGCCCAGATCAGATCGGGCCGAAACCGGCCGATGAACGATTCCAGCGCATCGAAGAAATCGGGCAACAGCTGAACCGGATAGCCGCAGTCGATCACGCCACTCGGCTGCGCCACAGATCGAATGCCGAGCGCTGCATGCTCCTCAGGCGGTGGGTGCCCCCAGGGGGTCACCGCATACTCCGCCGAACCCACCGCAGCGCAGTCGACAGCAAACTCCTCGCTCAACGACTGCATCAACCGATGGGCACAACGGGCCGCACCGCCCAGAAAACAGGGATAAGGTGGGCGTTCGCTGGCGTAGAGGATGCGCATCAGCTTTTTTCAGTGCCAGCAACGCAATCGAACATGGTGCAATCGTTCAGAACCATGACCTGCGCTGCTTGGCAAAACGTGCCATTGACAACGCGTGCGGGTCGATCGGTGATTCTCGGTGCAATGCAACCACATCGTAGTGCCAGTTGAAATCATGGGCACCGGAAAGACAGAGTTGCGCCAGCAATTCGACGGCCACCGCATCATAGCCGGTCATCGGATGGCTGAAATTGCCATATTTGGTGAACCACAAAAAGCGGTCATAGCCATGCTCGACCAACAACTCGAAGTGCCGAGTCCAGCTGTTTTCCGTTTTCTGGCAGAAGTAGGGATCCCACTCAAAGATCACGGCAGGCTTCCATCGGTCCAGCAACCTGTGGCTGCCCATCAGCACCTTGCCATCAAAACCGTCGACGTCGATTTTCAGCACGTCGAGTTGCTCCATTCTTTCTGCCTCCACAACGACATCGAGTGGAACAGCCCTCTGTACTTGATCGCCCTGCGCACTGGCAGTCCCGGGATGGGTGCGCACCAGTGAAGGAATCTCGTCTGCGCGATCGGAAAGCAGCGTCTGAACCAGACGAGCCTTCTCGTCATCCTCCAGATTACTCTTCAGATAAGAAAAAAAATCGGCATCACCCTCAACGCAAAGATAGCCCGCGATCTCGTCACCACAGTTGGCTTGCAGCAATCGGACGGTGTCACCCACGCTGGCACCCACATCCACCAGATGAATGGGGCGATGCCAGGCAAGAAAAGCCTGGTGTGCCAGTTCGATGAGTGGCGTGTTCCACTGCAAAAACCGACGGGCATACAGACCATAGCTATGGCCAAAATTGACCAAAGTCCGTCGACCATGCATGTTGGTGGAAACTGCCACATCGCCAAATCGATGCAATCCCTGGCTCCAGGCCCAGCGCCACAAGCGGCCACGCAAACCTTCGGACTGCTGCCAATGATGGTGTTTCAGACACTGGTTGTAGAGCAATGACGCCCATTTATGATCTTGCATGGCCAGCCTTGTTCGAACGATTCAAAAACGAAACCTCTGCCGTCATCGTACAGCTCAATTGAACTCAACTCTTTGGATCGAAGATTCTTTCAAAAAGATTCTGCAACTCTTCCAGAACAATCAGCGCTCCTGACCTGTCGATCGAGACGAAGCCCGCTGTACACGCATCGATGACCATTCGCTGGTGAGCGTCCTGATACTGTCCGGGCAGTTACCGAACCGTCTCAGCCAGAAATCACGAAAACCCATCAAGGCGGCACGGTTTCTAGGATCGAGGAATGCGGTACAAACCGTCCACCACCATTTTTTCAACGAGAATGGCTGACTCATCACTACACTAAACAGCGGACGAATGAAACGCCGAATCAGAACGCTGACACTGTGCAAATAGATTCTTAACCGCAACCCCAATGCTGCATTGCGCTTCGCCCACAACAATCGGTTTCTGGCACTGAAATATTCCTTCAGTGGTGAATCTTCTCCGCCAAAGGAGACCGAAATCTTGTGCCACACCCGCGCACCTGGAACATAGGCACACAAAAAGCCGGCACGCTTGGCCCGACTGCAAAAATCGATCTCTTCATTGTTGAGAAAGAATCTTGGTTCGAGCAGGCCAACCTTCCTGAACACTTCGGCGCGGATGAACATGGCACAACCAATCACCCACTCGGTTTCGGTCAGCACATCGTACTGCCCACGGTCAATCTCACCGGCGCCATATTCATTGAAACTCAACGTCCGGCTATCCCAATATCCACCGGCATACCACAACCTGCGGCTGTCGGCATGATGGTAAATCTTTGCCCCGAAAACTCCGGCTTGCGGCATCTGTTGCGCAGCCCGGACAAATTCCGTAACAACGCCCGGATCAACGACAGTATCGTTATTGAGCAAAAAAATGAAATCTGCACCTGTTTCGAGCGCATGACGAATGGCGCCATTGTTGCCTTCTGCAAAACCAAGATTGGCATGGTTCTCGATTATTTTAACTTCTGGATGATATCGACCGATGGCTTCGACAGAACCATCGGTCGATCCGTTGTCTGCCACAACGACCTCAAAATTCGGATAGTCGACCCTTGCAATGGACTCCAAGCATTCCAGCGTATCATTTCGGCCATTCCAATTCAGAACGATGATGCAAACCAACGGTTGCATGACTTGCTGATCGCCTCTTGCCTGATCCATTGATGATCAGCTCACTCGAATTCTGAAAATCATCTTGATGATCTCGATCAAGCTTCGCAATTTTTGCAGCACTCCCCAATAAAACCGACGAAAAGCAGATTTTTTTTCTTCGCTCACGTCAGACTTGAGCGTGACAGATTCCTGACTGGACAGAGAAGCGGAAGGAGTTGCTTCCGTCAGCGCCTGCCGGGTTGCCTCCAGATAGGCACGTCCATGCTTGACATCGGGTTCGAGGTGGCAACCCTCTGCCCACTCATTCCATGCATTGATGAAAAGAACTCTCTCATCACCTTCGAATCTGGTCTTCGTCTGTCGCACCATGGTGCTCAGCCAATTCTTGTAGAGCTGAGGTGTTGATCCGATCAAGATACGCCCATCTTTTTTTCGTCTCGCCGTGTTGTCCCACATCGGGGTGACGCAACGGAATCGTTTGTATACAGGGCTGGCTCTCTTCATGCGTGATGCAGCAATGATCGGATAGCGCAACACCGTATGCTGATGAAAAGCTCTTGGAAGAATTCCCCATCTGCTCATCTTTCTGAAGATTGAACCAGAAAAAACAGCCTGTCCCACCTCTCGATTGTCCGGAGAAAACTCCATGGCGGCATCGAAACCGATATTCTTTGGATCAATATCAGCAACGAAATTTTCAACCCGGACCAGATACAACTCTCCAACTCCGGAGCGCCTTGCAACCTCCCGCCAAATTTCCGCTGTTCTGGCAGGGTTCGGCAAAAGCTCTGTTCGATAAACGAGAAGCAATGGCCGCCCATCGATCCGAATATAACGAGAATCGATAAGCGCTGGGATGAGACTTTCTATATGGGCACGGTCATCCTCTTCTGAATAGCGCTGCTCAAGGAGAATCTTTTTCGTTCCTCCATCCCACGCGCGCGACCAGTTCTCATTCGCCCAGCAGAGACAAAAAGGAAAGTCCGGCTTGCCACTTTGCAGCACTTCATTGAAAGGCCGTTCCAGAATGCGACGACCATTGAACCAGTAGTGATAGTAACAGAAGCCATGAATGCCATACTCTCTGGCCAAATCCGCCTGAGCCTGACGCGCCTCTGACAAGCGAAGATCATAAAAACCCAGATCGGCCGGGACATGTGGTTGATAGTGACCCGGGAAAAGCGGGTTTGCCTTGGCCACATTGGTCCATTCGGTGAATCCCCTGCCCCACCATTCGTCATTCTCTGGAATCGGGTGAAATTGTGGCAAATAGAGCGCTATTGCCCTGACATCACTGTTCATGAAACTCCAACTCTTTGCAGTCGAATCGGATTTTTCGAAAACCCGTGATCAAACATCTTTACTCCTGCTCAACTCCAGAAGTGCATCCTGCATCCCTTGGACATACTGACGCTCGGTGAAGCGCATCGACACCCGAATCCTTCCAGCTTCGCCGAACGCACTCCGCATGGCTGGATCGGCAAGCAACTTCAGCACAGCATTCGCCATGGCCGGTGGATCCTTGACATCGACGAGAAACCCATCTGAACCATCTTCAATGATCTCGGCGGGTCCGCCGCAACGCGTCGCAACCACTGGAGTTTCAACCGCCAGTGACTCGATTGCGGTCAAGCCAAAAGACTCCTGTTCCGAAGAGATCACCAACACATCGATTGCCGCAAGAAAAATGGCAATGTCGCCCTCCCATCTCCCGGCCAAGGTGACCCTGCCCGTCAGAGCCAGCGTCTCGATCTGATTGCGCAACGCCTGCACCAAGTGCTCTGCGCCAGTCCCGACAATGATGAAATGCACATCATCTCGATACTTCAGAACATTCGTCGCCGCCGCCAGAAATGTACGGTGATCCTTGCGTGGCTGGATGGCCCCCACGACGGCAACCCAGTGCTGCAAAGGATCGACTTTCAACCTCTGGGCAACTTCATCGCGAGCCCGCATCCGATTCTGTTTCGGTGGCAATTTGATGCCGTTGTAGACGATCGATGCCATCTCACGCAACCGTGGATAATCTGCTGCCACCGCACGGGAAGGAAACACCACATGGGTCGACAACCGCGCGATGATGGGCGCGTAGAAAGATACCGGCAACACCGGCAGCAATTCGCTGTTACCCGTGACCGGCTCATGAATATGCCAGAGATGGGGTTTTTTCATCATTCGCGCCGCAACCGCCCCTTCGATGCAAGTGACAGTGTTGGTGTAGATCAAATCAATGCCATGGCGCTCGATCAACCGCGCAATGGCCCAGGATCTCGCACGAAGACCACGCAGCATATGTGCGAGATACGACAAACGACCACGGCCTTTCATCATGTTGATACAGGGTGCCCAATGTTCCAGATGCTTTTCAAAAACGGGGATGCCCAGGTCGTGTACGGCATCGACCAAATCTCCTTTTCCAGGCACCAGCAGATAAGGTGAAAAATGCACCCGATCCAACCCTTGCAGCAGGGCCAGCAACATGCGCTGCGCTCCAAACAACGCAGCATCATGCGAAATAAAAAGAATATGTACTGGACTGCCGAATGAGATGGATTTCATGAATAAATCACCTTGCAGCGAAAATGGAGCCTGCAAAAAAAATTCATCTGCGCCATCGCCACAACAGAAGACGCAGAAGCTCCTTCTTCCTGACCCAACGCCTGCCAAGACGGGCTCGCCATTTCCAATACCCACTCTTCAACCACTCAGAGAAATCAGGAGTGGTGGACGCATTCGATTCGACAGGAGAAAAATGAACTGTCTGGCCAGCCTCAGTCAGTGCACGTCGCGTTGCCTTCAGATACTCATGGCCCCATTTCAGGTCAGGCTCCAAATGATTTCCTTCAGCCCACTCATTCCAGGCGTTGATGAAAACAACCCTTTCATCGCCTTTGAATCTCTTGGATGTTTGATTGCAAATAACTCTCAGCCAGCTTTCATAAAGCTCCGGAGTGGAATCAATCACGATCCGTGCGTTTTTCTTTCGACGAGCGCTGTTGTCCCACATCGGCGTTACGCAACGAAACCGCGTGAACTCAGCGACAGGACGAGATGCCATTCCTCTGGCGAGCGCCGGATAACTGACAATCCGTTGCTCCGCGTAGGCATGTGGAATGACCCCCATGCGACTCAGAATGCCAGCAGCGCCATGGTGAAAGATCCACTCTCCCATGTCATTCCCATCAGGCGCGAACTCCACGGCAGCATCAAATCCAATGGACGCCGGTGAAATGTTTTGAGAAAAACTTTCTACACGCACCAGGTATGGATCTCCGACCCCGGCCTTGATCGCAACTTCACGCCAGATTTCAGCAGTACGCGCTGGATCAGGCAACAATTCTGTGCGATATACCAAGAAAAGCGGTCGACCATTGATTCGGATATATCTTGGATCACGGAATGCGGGAATAAGGCTCTGAATATGCAGAAAATCATCTTCATGATTGTAATTCTGTCCGAGCAGGACATCGCGCTCTCCACCATCCCATACACGAGTCCAATTTTCATTGGCCCAGCAAAGACAGAAAGGAAAATCCGGCCTGCCACTTTGCAACACTTCATTGAAAGGCCGCTCCAGGATTCGACGACCATTGAACCAGTAGTGGTAGTAGCAGAAGCCATGAATGCCATATTCTCTGGCTAAATCTGCCTGCGCCTGGCGAGCCTCCGATAAGCGAAGATCATAAAAACCCAGATCAGCCGGAATATGCGGCTGATAATGACCAGGAAAGAGTGGTCTTGCCTTGGCTGTATTGGTCCATTCAGTGAACCCCTTCCCCCACCATTCGTCATTCTCTTTTACTGGATGGTATTGCGGTAAATAGAAGGCAATCGCTCTGATGTCACTGATCACGGCAATCTTTCTAGCCCCCGCATAAAAAATTACACTCCAAAATTATTTTAATAAACCACTGAAAAAAGGAAACACTGATTGACTCTTGCCCGCCATTCATGCGAAGACGAGAATCCAGCAACAACAATCGCCTGAATGCCCTCCTTTACGGGGACGACTAAATCAATGCCTCCTCAAACCATATTCTGAAGCATCCTGTCAGGCAGATATTTTCAAGAAAAAAATCATGAAAAAAACATGAATGCCTTGTAAGCCACTTTTCCGAAAAAAGAACCTCTGAATTTTTCATTCTCATCCATGGATTTCATTGCCGAATTCAAGCGCTCTCTCAACCTTGACATCTCTTTTTTCATAACCTCAATCCGGAAAATGACAAACTCATCAAACACATTCGGCGGAGCATAAAACGCCTCTCGAAAATGCAGATCCTCTTCACGCAAATAAAAACGATTAAGCCCATCAAAATAGACAAAAACATAGCCATTTTCCAAAAGCGCTGGTTCCCATTCGGAGAATGATGCAACAGGTGAGTTTGGTATCACTGATTCGACAAGAACCACACGGGGCCGATATAACCGCCAATCTCCACTTCTGATTACATCAACTTCAGCGCCTTCAACATCGATCTTGAGAAAATCAATGACGACCCCAACCGCATGATCGTCACAGATTTCTTTCAAGGTTTTGGTCGGAACAACAAGCTCAGAGACTTCAAACCCCTTCTCCGCATGCATTCGTGCATAGTCATCTCTGCTGGTGGAAAGCCCTGTGTTGTGAACATGATGAAATGCAAGTGACCCAGGACAACTGGAAATGGCCACGTTCAGATTGATGTCACGCGGTCTCTCGGCAAGAATTTTCCGATAATTATCTGGCAACGGCTCAACATTGATACCGCGCCAACCTTGATCGTAGAAATGGCGCGTCACCGAATCGATCGTTGCGTCCCAAACGCCGATGTCGATATAGAAGCCGCTACTCTGCCCTTTGAAAACCCTCTGCAGCATGACATCTTCGAAATTTTGCGCATAGCTGATCATCGGCGACATACATTCTTCACTTGACATTCCAGAAATCCTCTTGCAAAGACTTGCAACTTCATGCGCAAGCCTCTTCAGAATCATGCAGAACTGCCCAGTCACCACCCAGAGAAAGAAATCCCTGCCCAACCGTCCGACTCTGATTATATGCCCCTGTCACGACCTGAAAATGGCACAGATTTTCACCATAAAAGAGCGGTCGGTCAGCATCGGCCGTGGCAGCTCCGATTCTGAGCGCGTATGTCCCTGCGTACAAAGGAAAGCAAGCAATTCGATAAATGATCTGAAACAAGCCAGCAGGCACAGAGAGCGGACCCAATTTACTTGAACTGCTGTCATCATTGGCTATATAGAGAAGATCTGGTGTGTGCACACCCACACCAACCGCGAGATTTTCGATGACACTCTTTGCAGCGAATGAGAGCGTGATCGTGACTGCTTCTCCGTAGACCACCGCATCGGTTTCTTCTCCGTCGGCATTGGTGATCGACACTCGCTGCAGTTCGAGCTCTCCAGAGGAGAAGGTCGAACTCATGCCGCCACCCCGTGAGACCCGTCTGGCAGCTTCTTCCTTGACCTTCCTGTCGTTTTGCTCATAGAACAGGTTGCAGGCAACTTCCGGATCGCCATCATGGATCGCTCTGCCGTGGTCCATCAGGATCACCCGGGAACAGAGCCGCTCGACCTGACGAATATTGTGGCTGACCAGCAGCACCGTTCTGCCCTGGTTCTTGATCAGCTCTTCCATCCGGTCGAAGCATTTGCGCTGGAAGGCCAGATCACCCACCGCCAGCACCTCATCGACGATCAGAATTTCGGATTCGATGCTGGTGGCCACGGCAAAGGCCAGTTTGACCTGCATGCCGGAGCTGTAGCGCTTGACCGGGGTGTCGATGAAGGCTTCGATCTCGGCAAATTCGACGATCTCATCGAACTTCTGCGCAATCTCCTGTTTTGACATGCCCAGGATCGCGCCATTGAGGTAGACATTCTCGCGACCGGTGAAGTCGGGGACGAAACCGGCACCCACCTCGATCAGCGGCGCAATGCGCCCATTGATCTTGACCTCGCCATGGGTGGGTGTGCTGATTTTCGCCAGCATTTTCAATAGCGTGGACTTGCCGGCGCCGTTGTGACCGATGATGCCGACCACTTCACCCTGTTCGATCGAGAAGCTGACGTCATCCAGCGCCTTGAACAGTGGCCGCTCCGCCACCGGTCGGCCGATCAGGCGTGCGCCGGTGTTGAGCAGGGTCTGCTTGAGCCCCTCGACGGCGCCGAGACGGAACTCCTTGGTGAGATGATTGACTTCAATGGCTGGCATAGGGAGGAGCGCTCAGATCACGTCGGCGAAATGGCTTTCGGCGCGCTTGAAGTAAAGGTAGCTCAGCGGCAGCAGCAGGACGACCAGGATGGCGCCGGGGGTCATCGCGCCCAGATCCGGTGGCAACCCACGCAGCACGACATTCTGAAACGCATCGATGATGCCGGAGAGCGGGTTGAGGGTGTAGAGGGTGTAGAACGCGTCGGACCAGTCGCCGGCGGCCCGCTCTACCAGCAGCTTCTCCTTGACCAGGTGCAGTGGATAGATCACCGGTGAGCCATACATCAGCAGCGAGAGCAGCACCGGCAATGCCTGACCGACATCCCGGTAGTAGACGTTGATCGCAGCCCCGACGAAGGCGATGGTCAGTGCGGCCAGCATGGTATAGAAGATAATCAGCGGCGCCCACAGCAGATGGATGCTCGGCGTCATCTGATACCAGAGCATCAACCCGGCCAGGATGCAGAGGTTGATGCCCAATTCGACCAGCTTGGTGAGCACGGCGATGATCGGAAAGACCTCGCGCGGAAAGTAGATCTTTCTGATCAGCACGGTATTGCCAACGACACTGTTGACCCCTTCGGAGGCGGACTCCTGAAAGAAGGTCCAGGGAATCAGCGCGGCAAACACCAGGATCGGATAGGGAGTGCTGCCGCTGTCGATGCCGACGAAGCTTCTGACCAGCGTGAAGATCAGCATCAGCGTCACCGGCTTCAGCACCGCCCAGGCGATGCCGAGATAGGCCTGCTTGTAGCGCAGCGCGATGTTCTTCCACGCCAGCGTGGTCATCAATTCGCGGTAGTCGTAGAGGTTTTTGACGATGGCGAGCATAGCGCGTGCTTGAAATCCATGCGTAAAGCGGTGCCGACCATTCGGCAGCAACTTCAAGAATAGTCGAAAATTGCTTGCGGTTGCGTGAAACCGCGCTGGGCGCCAGTTGGGCCTGTGGCCTGCCACAGGCCCTTGGCCCAACCCGCCCGATCAGTCGGTGGCGGTCCGGTTGCGCTGCGCCTGGGGCCGCACTGGCTGCAGCAAGGCCTCTTCAGGCTGATGTGCATCGATCTTCAGGCCAAGCAGCTGTTCGATCTTGGGCAGTTCGAAGGCGTCATGCTCGCTGGCGAAGCTGATGGAGTGGCCGGTGGCGCCGGCCCGTCCGGTACGGCCGACGCGGTGGACGTAGTCCTCGGCCTCTTCGGGCAGATCGTAGTTGATGACCAGCGCGATGTCGTCGATGTGAATGCCGCGTCCAGCCACATCGGTGGCCACCATCACGTCGAGCTTGCCGGCCCGGAAGGCTTCGAGCGTCTTCAGCCGCTTGACCTGCGGCACATCGCCCGACAGCATCCCCACCTTCAGGCCGTGGCGTGCCAGCTTCTCCTCCAGATGGCGGGTGCGGTCACGCCGGTTGGCGAAGACGATGACGCGCTGCCCGGCAAAGCGGTGCAGCAGGTTGATCAGCACGGTGCTCTTCTGATGGTCGGCCAGCAGGTAGATCTCCTGCTTGACCGCACCCGCGTTCTGCGGACTGCGCACGGCCTCGATCCAGCGGGCATCGACCATCCACTGCTCGGCAAGCTGCATGATGTCGGCGTTCAGGGTGGCGCTGAACAGCAGCGTCTGGCGATGCTCCTTGCGTGGCGTCTGGCGGATGACGCGGCGAATCTGCGGCAGAAAGCCCATGTCGAGCATGCGGTCGGCCTCATCGAGCACCAGGATCTCGATCTGATCGAGAAAGATCTCCCGATTCTCGATGAAGTCGATCAACCGTCCCGGGGTGGCCACCACCAGATCGATCAGCCCCTGCTGCAGGGCAGCGCGCTGTCGCTGGTAATCCATTCCACCCACCAGCGCGGCGGTCCGAAGTCCAAGGTATCTGCCCAGTTGCTCGGCATCCTTGGCAATCTGCAACGCCAGCTCTCGCGTCGGCGCCAACACCAGTGCGCGCGGCTCGCCGCTGTAGCGCTCTTCATCGAGCGGATGGTTGATCAACCCGGCAAAGATGGTGATCAGAAAGGCCGCCGTCTTGCCGGTGCCGGTCTGGGCCTGACCGGCCACATCCAGTCCATGCAGGGTGTGGATCAGCGACTGCGCCTGAATCGGCGTGCAGTATTCAAAACCCGCCTCATCGATGGCACGCAGCAGTTGGGGTGGAATCAGCTCGAACTCGCTGAACCGGGTTTTTTCGGCACCATCGGCCGAGGATGGGGGCTGGGTGGATGATTCCGGGGGAGATGCCATGGATGTCAAAGGTCGATGCTCGATGCGATCAAACGGAAAAGAAAAAAGCAATGTGCGCCGATTGTAGCAAACCCTGTCGTCATTCCGCAGAGATGTGGTGGCGATGAGACAGGCCGTGGGCCGGTTTCGATTTGTTCGATATCGGGCTATTCTGCAACGGCCGGCACCGATCCACTGTGCATTCTGACCGGCAGGATCGCTCACAACATAAAAACAGGGAGATCGAATTCGCCATGGATTCCGCCGCCGTTCTGTTTTCCTTCGACGATGGGGTGGCCGAGATCACCCTGAACCGCCCCGACAACCGCAACAGCATGACCCCCGATCTGATTGCCGGTTTCGCTGATGCCATGGCACGACTGCTGGAGATCGAAGCCCAGGTGCGCTGCCTGATCATCACCGGGCGCGGCAGCAGTTTCTGTGCTGGGGGCGACTTCAGCGGCGACCGGGTGCAGCAGCAGTTGCCACATGAGCGGCTGCTGGCAACCTACCGCTCCTTTTTGCAGATTGCCGAACTGAAGATGCCGGTGATCGGCGCACTCAATGGCCACGCCATTGGCGGCGGCTTCGGGGTCGCGCTGATCTGCGATCTGCGCATTGCCAACCGCGATGCACTCTATGGCGCCAACTTTGCGCGGCTCGGCCTGCATTCGGGCATGTCGATCAGCTACATGCTGCCGAGAATCGTCGGCCTGCCCCGCGCGGCGGAACTGCTCTTCACCGGCAGGCGGATCAATGGCGCCGAGGCCGAACGGATCGGCCTGGTCAATGCCGCCGTCGAGGCCGAGCAGGTGCTGCCGCGCGCCCGTGCGCTGGCCCGTGAGATCGCCGTCTGTGCGCCGGTCGCGGTACGGATGATGAAGCGGTCGCTCTATCTGAACGCCCCCTGGGATCCGCAACGGGCCGCCGATTTCGAGGCCCACTGCCAGTCACGCACCTTTGAGACCGAAGATTCCAGGGAGGGCATCACCGCGCTGCTCGAGAAGCGCGAACCGCGCTTTCAGGGGCGCTGAGCGGCAGCGACTCAACCGGCGGTGGCCGCGCCATGGTCAGGTCCGGCCCCGGCTTCGGCCGACAGTCGCACTGTCTCCATCGCCACTTCACGGGTGCCGTCGCAGCATCTGGCGAACGGCAGATAGTGGACCTGCCCATCGGCACGCAGATGCATGCCCTCTGAGTCGAGCGCGATCAGTGCCACCTGTTGCGGCGCCACAGCGAAGAAGTGGCGGCACATGGCCTGCATCTGCTCGATGTGGTCTTCGTTCATGTGGTCGGTGATGTATTGCCGGTCGCCCTGCCAGCCTGCCATCGGCAGCAGCCACCGCTCGGCGGTGCCAGACACCTCGCCATCCAGCTCCACCGCCTGGGGCTCGAGCCGCCAGAGCCGACTGGCGGCATTCAACCGACCCGGAAAGAACGCTTCGAAGCGGACATGCAGTTCGGCATCACTCTGCGCAACCGGCGAGGCATTGCCCAGCAACCTGAGCAGTGTCGACCCTGTCTGACCCTGCAACGACACCGACCAACTGGCCGGTTGCGGATCGCCACCCCAATCGATCGTTGCATCCACCGCAAAGAGCGGCGATCCATCCTCCGCAAGGGCGCTGAAGCAGTGAAGGGTCTGCTCCCGTGCCGTAAAGACGACATCGGCTGCATCGTGCTGGCGTGCGCGCTGGCGCAACGAACGAAAGGTGGAATCACGCTCATGGCCATTCATTGGTGTGCTCCTTGTGAAGGGGTGAGCATCGGAGTGGGACAGGCACGACTCACAGCTGCGCCAGAAACTGGCTGACCCGCGCCATGGCCGACTTCGACTGGGGCAGTTCGGGGAACAGAATCTGGAAGTCATGCATCATCTGTGGCCAGAGTTCGAGCTCGACCTCACCCCCGGCATCGCGCAGATGCTGGGCAAAGCGGATGATCTGGTCGCGAAAAATCTCGGCCTCGCCACCGATGATCAACATCGGCGCCAGCGCCCTGAGGTCAGCATGCACTGGTGCCACCAGGGGATGGTCGGCATCCAGCTCTCCCATCGACAGGCGAATGGCGTCACGCAGCCAGTCGGCTTCGAGGATGTCGTAATCGAGATTGGTGATCATGCTACCGCCGGTGGCCAACGGGTGGACCCAAGGCGAGAACAGCAGTGCCGCGCGCGGCTGGGGTTGGGCCAGTTGCTTCAGTTGCAGCAGCAGTGCGCAGCTGAGCCCACCGCCGGCCGAATCGCCGGCAATGATGATCTGCTCCGGCTCATGGCCTTGATCGAGCAGCCACTGATAGGCGGCCAGGGCATCCTGCTGTGCTGCGGGAAAACGGTGCTCCGGCGCCAGACGGTAATCGACCGCCAACACCCGAATGCCATTTTCGACCGCGAGACGGGAAAGAAAAGGGCGAAACCCCTGCACCGAACCAAACAGATAGGCACCACCATGCAGGTAGAGCAGCACCCGCTGCGGCTGCCTGAGCCGATGCGGTTCGAACCATTCGGCGGCCATGTCACCGATCTGCTCGGCGCGGCGCTCCAGTTGGTCAGCCAGCGCAATCGGCTGGCTTCGGCGCGACTCCAGTTGCCGCCACTGTTGCGGATGGGCGGCGGCATAGCGCATCGCCTGCCGCAACACCGCCACCGTCATCTCGGTCCGCAGTGACCAGTCCGGCTGCGCCGCCCCCCGCAGTGGCCGCCGCAGCAGCACGCCCAATGCCGTGCCCAACAGTCGCAGAATCAGATACGGCATCGCGTTTCTCCGGTTTTTATTCTTCAAGCCCAAAGGATGCAGCCTATCGAACAGCGGGCCCTGTGGCCAGTGAACAGAACGGCCGCTTTGTCTGGCGGCACCTGCACCAGCGGCGTGGCTGCACACCCCGAAACACTTGGATGGCAACCTCCGCTCCGCTATGCTCCAACTCGGCCGAAAATGCGAATGCAGTCTTTCCTTCCACAATAACAACCCTGCAAGGAATGGCCATGGACACTCAACCCATCTGGGACACCCTGATCAGCGGTGCGCTGATCTTCGATGGCACCGGCACCCCGCCGCAGCGGATCGATCTGGCGATCAAGAATGGGCAAATCGCCGCCAAGGGCATCGATCTGCCCAGGACAGCGGCCGCGACCGTGATCGATGGCCAGGGCAAGTGGCTGATGCCGGGGCTGCTCGACATCCACACCCACTTCGACCTCGAAGTCGAGGTGGAGCCGGCGCTGACCGAGGCCGTCCGCCACGGCACCACCACCGTGGTGATGAGCAATTGCAGCCTTGGCCTGGCCTTCGGTGCCCTGACCAGCCCCGAGCGACCCGAGGAAAATCCGCTGATCGACTGCTTCGCCCGGGTCGAGAACATGCCCAAGCGGGTGCTCGAAAAGTGTCTGGATGGCGCCATCGACTGGCATGACAGTGGCAGCTATCTGCACCATCTCGAACAGTTGCCACTGGGGCCCAATGTCGCGCCGATGGTGCCGCACAGCATGCTGCGCATCGCGGTGATGGGGCTGGAGGGTTCGATCAGCCGGGAGCCGACCGCGGCCGAACTGCAACAGATGTGCGCCCTGGTCGAACAGGCGATGCAGCAGGGTTATGTCGGCTTTTCATCCGATGGCCTGCCGCTGCACTATCTGGCCAACGACCCGCACCGCAACGAAAAGATTCCGGCCCAGCACGCCACCTTGAAGGAGATCCGTGCATTGGCCGAGGTGGTGCGGCGCCACGATCGGGTCTGGCAGGCCACCCCCGACCCGGAGGATGGCCTCAAGACACTGGGCATCTTCGGTCTGACCTGCGGCCGCCTGCATGGCCGACCGCTGACGATGACCGCGACCGCGGCCATGGACATCGACTGCAACCAGTTCGCGCACCGCGGACTGCGCCTCTTCAGCCGGTTGCTCAACTCCAGACTGCTGCGCGGCGACTTCACCTTTCAGGCGCTGTCGGTCCCCTTCAAGGTCTTTGCCGACGGCGTCAGTTCGCCACTGCTGGAAGAGAAGCCCGCCTTTCGCGAGCTGATGGCGATCGATATCGAGGATGTCGAGCATCGCCAGCGGCTGCTGAACGACGCCGGCTATGTCGCGCGCTTCCGCCGCGACTGGCGCGCCGGCAAGGAGGGTTTCAACCTGAACCGGTTGCGCCACTGGCTGAAGATGGAGTCGACCACCTTCAGCCGCGAACTGGATGACATGGTCGTCGAGCGTGCGCCCATTGCGCTCTGGAGCGGGCAGCGACTGGGCGAGGTCTACCGCCGGTTGCGCAGCTATCAGCAGGGTGACCGACGCAGCGCAGCCAGCAGCGAAGAGGCCGGGTTCTTTGCCGCTGCGCCACCGATCAACGACGACGCCGACTTCATGCTGCACCTGCTGCGGCAGTTCGACCGCGCCCTGCGCTGGTATGTCATCACTGCCAACCAACGACCAGAGGTGCTGCGTGAGCTGCTGTTCGATCCGCAGACATTGCCCGGCTTCAACGACAGCGGCGCCCATCTGACCAACATGGCCTACTTCGATGGCAACCTCAGCACGCTGAAGATGGCCGCGCAGGAGTCACTCGACCAGGTGAGTCTGGCGGTCAAACGGCTGACGCGGGATCCGGCCCGACTGTTCCGCATGGAGGTTGGCACGCTGGAGATGGCCGCCCAGGCCGACCTGATACTGGTCGACCCGCAGGCACTGCTCGACTATGACAGCGATGCCGGGCTGACGATGATCCACCGCGAGGTCTTCGACCATCCGCAACTGGTCAACCGCTCCGATGGTGTGGTCGACAAGGTGTGGATCGCCGGAAAACTGGCGTGGGACGGGGCAACCTTCACCCCGGAGGTGGGCAAGGAGCGCTTCGGCCGGCTGATGACCGCCCGCGCTCAGGCGGCCGCCTGACGATCACAGCGGGCGGGTTGAAACCAGCCCGCCCGTTTTCTGCCGCCGGCTTCGGTCAGTGGCCTGCATCCAGCTCCTGCTTCTTCGGCACGGCGGCATAGGCACGCTGCATCCGCTGGTCACGGAACCGCAACCTGAAGTTCTCGACCAGCGAATACATCGCGGGCACCACCACCAGCGTCAGCAGCGTGGAGCTGATCATGCCGCCGATCACCGTCAGTGCCAGCGGCACGTTGGTTTCGGCGCCAACCCCACGGCTCACCGCTGCCGGCAACATCGCCAGAATCAGCGTCAGCGAGGTCATCACCACCGGCCGCATCCGGATCGGGCAGGCCATCCGCAGCGCCTCATCAACCCCCATGCCCCGATTCTCGCGGTACTGGTTGGTCAGATCGACCAGCAGGATCGAGTTCTTGGCCACCAGCCCGATCAGCAACACCATGCCGATCATCGAGTACATCACCAGTTCCGAATCGAACAGCCACAGCGCAAACAGCCCACCGACGATCGCCAGCGGCTGCGCCAACATCACGATCAGCGGCTGGATGAAGCCATTGAACTGGCTGGCCAGCACCATGTAGAGCAGCACCAGCGCCAGGACCAGCGCAAAACCAACCGCGTTGATGGCCTCGCCAAAGCTGCGCGCCTGTCCCTTCACATCGGTGCTGAAGCCCAGTGGCAGGGCGTCGGTTTCAACCTCGATCATCTCCAATGCCTGTGCCAGCGGCACCTTGGGTGTGATGTAGTAGGTGGCCGCGTATTTCAGGTTGAACTTGGAGAGCTTGGCGGGTCCAAGATTGGGCACGAACTCGGCAACGGTATCGGCCCTGACCAACTGGCCCGAACTGGTCCGCAGATAGAGCTTCTTCAGGTCGAGCGGTTGACCGATCTCCGACTCATTGGCCTTGATGCGGATGTCGTAACGCTCACCAGTACCGGCTGAGTCGTTGTAGAAAGCGATGTCCGCACCACCCAGCATCAGGTTGATGCTGGTGGCCACGTCACGCGCACTCAAGCCGAGACTGGTTGCACGCAGACGATCAACTTCCAGATTCATTTCGGGCAGGTCGTTTTGAAGATCCATGTCGACATTGCCCAGTTCCGGTTTCTGCTGCAGACGTTCATAGAGCGACGTGCCTTCGCGCACCAGGTCAGCGTAGTTGTTGGCACGCAGGACGATCTGAATCGGATCACTGCGCCCGCCGGGCATCGGGTTGGGAGGCACCACGAACGCCCGGATGCCGGCGATGGCAGCGAGATCTTTCTGCACCAGATTCTGCACTTCGAGTTGAGACAACTTGCGCTCATTCTTGGGCACCAGTCGAACCATTGCCATGCCTTCACTGCCCTGCATGCCAGTCATCAGACCAACACCGGAAAAGTGGTTCATCACCTCGGGATGTGAATCGAGCACCCTCCAGATCTCGGCCAATTTGCTCTCTGTGAATGAGACCGATGAACCGATCGGCGCCTTGAAGAAGACCATGAAACGACTCTCATCGACTTCCGGGTTGAACCCCTTGCCGATGTTCTTGAAGAAATAACCGCTCGAGGCCACCACCAAGGTGGCGATGCCCAACACCATCCAGCGGTGGTTCAGCGAGAAATCCAGCAACCGCTCGTAGCCGCGCTCACTCTTCTGAATCCAGCCCTCGTTGAAACGGGCAATGGGTCCCAGCTTGTGCTCGGCTTTCAGAAAGCGGGAGCAGAGCACTGGCGTCAGGGTCAGTGAAACAAAGAACGACGCCAGCACGCCGATCGTGGTCACCACGGCAAAGGACTGGAAGAACTTGCCGACCAGACCACTCATGAAGATCACCGGGCCAAAAATGCAGACCAGCGACAGACTGGCTGCCAGCACGGCAAAAAACACCTCATTGCTGCCTGAGATCGCCGAGGTGATCGGGTTCTTGTCGAGGGTGCTGCGGTGACGGTGGATGTTCTCCAGCACCACGATGGCGTCATCGACCACCACACCGATCAGCAGCAGCAGCGCCAACATCGTGAAGCTGTTGAAGGTGAAGTCGAAGAAGTACATCACCGCCACGGCCCCGAACAGGGAGACCGGAATGGCCAGCGATACGATCAGCGTCGAACGCCAGTCATGCAGGAAAACCAGCACCACCAGCGCGGCCAGCAAGGTGCCGTAAAAAATATGCTCGTTCAGGCTGCTGATGAGGCCACGCACGAAGAGTGAATCGTCGGTGGCGATGGTCACCTTCATGCCAGGCGGCAGCAGTGGCTCGACCTGCTCCTTGACCACCTTCTGCACCCTGTCGATGACCGCCACCATGTTGGCGTTGCTGACCTTGACGATGCCAAGTCCAGCCGTCTTCTGACCAATGAAGAAGCCCGACGAGCGCCGGTCAGCCACCCCATCGACGATGGTGGCCACATCCTTCAGCAGAATCGGCGCATCATTGCGGTAGCCGATCACCAGCTCATTCAACTCACGGAGGCTGTGGTACTCCTGATCGAGCTTGATCAGAAACTCCCGGTTCTCACCGACCATGAAACCACCCGGCGCCTGCAGGTGCTCATTGTTGAAGGCGCGGGTCAGATCCTGAGCGGTCACCCCCAGTGCCGCCATCCGCTCCAGATCGACGTTGACGCGGATGGTCCGCTCGTTGGAACCACCCAACTGAATGTTGCCAACGCCTTCGATGCCTTCGAGCTGCTTCTTGACCACATTCAGCGCATAGTCACCCAGCTGCTCCTGGGTCCGGTCACCCGACAGCACCACCCACATGATCGGGAAGGCGCCAAACTCGATCTTGCGCACAATTGGAATGTCCGCCTCACTTGGAAGCTGGTTGAGCACGGTGTTGACCTTGCTCTGCACTTCATTGAAGGCGACCTCCATGTCCTTGCTGGACTTGAAGAAGATCACCACGTTGGAGACGCTGGGGGTCGAGGAGGCCTCGATATAGTCGATGCCGGTCACACTGTTGACCGCCCCTTCGATGATCTTGCTGACACTGCTGTCGATGACGGTCGGATTGGCTCCCTTGAGGGTGGTGGTCACCGAAATGATCGGAAAATCGACATTCGGCCAGCGGTCGATGCCGATGCGGGTCAGACCGATGACGCCCACCAGTACGATGACCAGATTGAGCATGTAGGCCATCGCATAGCGTTTGATCGACAGTTCAGGCAGTGTCATGGCTTCGACTCCTTGATTCGTACCTTGGCCCCGTTGGTCAGGTAGTAGGCGCCCTCTTCCGCAACGGTATCACCCTCTTCGATGCCCGTGCGGATCTCGATGCGTCCCTTCTGCCAGACGCCAGTGGTCACCTGCCGCTGCTCGGCCACCCCATCCTTGATGACATAGACCACGGTGCCAGCGGGTCTTTGCACCACCGCCAGGTCGGAAACCATCAATGTCTGACGCTCCTCCAGCACCAGCACGCCATCGACACTGGCGCCGGGTCGCCAGTCGCCGGGATTGTCGACCTCGACAATCACATCGGCCGAGAGGTTCTGGGTGGCGATGTCGGGTCTGACTTCGGTCACCACACCGACCAGTTCACCATGCGCCTGAACACCCCCCTCCTCGACATTCAGGCTCAGCTTGACCTCGAGGCCCGGCTTCAGCCGGCTGGCGGTCTTTTCGGGAAATGGCAGGACGATCTGCAATTTCTGATGGGTCGTCAACTCGAAAAGCGGAGCGCCCGGCGCAACGAAATCACCCGGCGACACCAGCCGTCGCTGCACCTCGCCGGCAACCGGCGCAAACACCCGGGTCTTGTCGAGGTTGCGCTGCACGATGGCCAATCGCGCCGAAACCCCCTCGAGTTGCTGGGTCAGCACGCGCTTCTGTGCCTCGGCATCATCGAGCTGCGTCTTGGAGACGAAATTCTGCTTGCTCAGATCCTGCAGCCGCTTGACCTGGCGCTCCTGATTCTCGAGCTGGGCCTGCACCCGACGCACCTCGGCACTGCTGGCACGCAACTCGTTCTGATAGGCGGTGTCATCGATCTGCGCCAGCAGATCGCCCTTTTTGACACTGCGACCCACGTCGACATGCAAACGAACGACCTGTCCGGCCACCTCCGCAGCCACTTTCGGTTTGGCAGCAGTCTCGATGCGACCGAGTGACTTCTCGGTCACCTGAAGCATGCTCTTCTGAACTTTTGCCACCGTGATCAAGGTGGCCGGACGCTCGGTCTGTTCCGCCTTTTTCTCGGCCTCCTTGTTGGCGCAACCGGTGATCAGCAGCGGCAGGCTTGCCAGCGCAAGCGATAGCAGAATGGCTTTTTTCATTACGAGTTAAGTCCTTGACCCACATCAGAAGAGTTTGCCCCGGCAACAGCGGGGCGGTTGAGAATACCATTGAGCAGCACATCGACCACCATGGCGGAAAACATCTCCGGTTTTTTCGGATAGACGATGTCAGGCAGTCTGCTCAGAACGTCGCTGCCTTTCATGAACAGGATGTTGGCGCCGATGATCAACACCGCCAGCACCGATGGGTTGAGTTCGGCGCGAAACTCGCCGGTTTGCTGCCCCTCGCGCAACAGCGTCACCAGACGGGCGAAGTTGCAGTCGATCTCCTGCGCCGGAATCGCTTCACAATTCAGCTCGGACTGGAGGTTCTTTCCTGCCTCGAACAGCTCGCGGATCATCAGCTTGGAGTCGGCGGGGTTGTTCAGCAGATTGACCAGATGGCGAAGCACGAACCTGTGCAACATCTCCCGGTAGGAGCCCGCCTCTTCACAGCACCATTGCATGGCCTGGGTCGCATCGGCACAGGCCAGCTTCAGCACCTGGTAATAGAGCTGACTCTTTGAACTGAAATGGTGATAGATGTTGGCCTTGCTCACGCCGGCCTCATCCGCAATGGCGCTGATCGAGACGCTGGCATAGTCCTGTTCGGAAAAGAGCTTCCGCGCCGCATCGAGCACCCTGCGCTCGCCGCTTGGTTCACTCATCTGCAATCCGGAACCAAGGAGCGCTCAGACGAGCCAGACACTGCCAACGCCATCGATTTGACCTTCCTTGACCGAAGAAACAATCGCACAGAACAAGACACTGACCGATCGATCGGTCCGGATTATAGTGGCGGCAAGATCGCTTTTCCAACTCTTTTGAAATTCATCGCCGGGCGGAACGCGGGAAACTTCCAGCCAGCGCGCCGGAACAGTCAAGTGGATGGACGCTCTTCGTCGGCCAGAATCTCATCAACCAGCCTGTCGAGTTCATCCGCGTCGACCTGCTCCTTACCGGACTCCGCCACCTCCTCTGCTGCGTCCATCTCGGCATCGGCCTCGACCTCCACGGCAGACTCAGCACACCTGGCCGAAGACGCTTCGCGCGTGGCTTGGGCTTTGCGTCGCTCCTCGCGCTGTTTGACCGCGTCGGAAACCTCCTGCTGCGCGTCAGCGACACTCTTGCGATAACGCCGCCAGAAAAAGTAACCCACACCGCCGACAGCCAGAAAAAATACCCCTGCAGCAACTCCCATCTGCACCCGATTCGAGTGCGCTTCCTCAGCCGAGGCATCATCGGCCTCTGCAACCTCTTTTTCAGCATCCGCCTCGCCTGCCGAGCTCGCCGCCTCGATGAAAACGATCTCATCGGGATAGAGATTGAAAGGCGCACCCTGTCGGGTCTTGCCGCGCAGTTGCAGGGCGAGACGGTACTGACCGGCTTCGGGCAGTTCGGCGGGCAGCAGCTCGAGCTGCCAGCGACCCGTCCCCTGCTTGGGCAAATCGCGCACTTTGCCCTGATTGTGCGGCGGATGAACCATCACCTTGGCCTCGACCGTCCCCAGGTCGATCTCCGGATGACGCGCGGTCACCTCCAATCGGTAACCGCCCTTGGCATCCTTGGACTGCTCGAAGCGCACGCCGAAGGCATCGGCCGGCAGTTGCACCTCGGTCACATGATCGAGCCCCGGCGGTGCGAACTGGATTCGTTGCCGATATTGGCGGACAAAGCTTTTTCCATCGATCTTGAGCAGAAACTCGTAACTTCCAGGCAGATCAACACCGGTGACGCTGACCCCATAGATGCCGTCGGCCGGCGGCTGACCTGCACTCGCCAGTTGCCCGCTGTTCAGCAGGCGCTCGTTCTGGGAGAGTTGGGCAGTGATGGTCAGCAGGCGCAACAGATCGGCATCGGTCAGCGGTTTGCCCGCCTCTTCGAGCCAGAATCGGCCGTTGATCGGTGCCGCCTCGGCCAAGCTGCCCGGGATGCCATCGACCTTCAGTTGCAGATTGCTGACCACCCGCACCCGGTTGCCCGGGTCAGGATCGGACTGCAACACCCACTCCCCGGCCGCGGGCTTGCGCACCGTCACCAGGTCGTAGCCCCGGTCACGGTGCCAACTGACCGTCACCGGGTATTGTTGCGCCTCGTAGGCCGTGCCATCCGGCGCCAGCAGCCGCACCTGCGCATCGGCCTGCGCCGGATGCAGCGCCAGCAGCGTGAACTCCTCGATGGCACCGTCGACACTGAAACGGTTGTCGGCCAGTGGCAGCTCGGTGGCGGGTGCCGCCTGCTCCAGCGCCTGCAGAAACAGCTTCAACAACTCATCGGCGTGGTTGGCCGTGGCGCTGATGCCGCCGGTTGTCCGCGCCATCTGCTTGAGCAGCGCATGGTCAGCCTCGGCCGACAGGGCAATGGTGTGAATCGTCACGCCCGCCTGTTGATAGCGCGGCAGGATCTTCTCGATGATGCGTTGCCGCTCGGCCTGATTGCGTGCCGGATCCTTGCTGACATCGACGAGGCCATCGGTCAGAAAGATCAGATGAACCCGTCCCTTGGCGGTCGGTTGCTTCAGATCGTAACCCGCCTGCTCCAGCGCGGCGCCGATGTGGGTGAAGAGCCCGGATGAGTCGATCTTGCCGACTTGACGGCGCGCCAGTTCGCGCCAGGCACTGTCGACCTGCGCGTGCCTGACCAGCAGGTTGACCTGCTCGCCAAACAGCCAGATGCCGGCACGGCTGTTGGCCGGCAGCAGATCGATCAACAGGTTCGCCGCCGGAATGCGCAGAGTGTGCGGATCGTTCTTTTTCATGCTGCCCGAGATGTCGATGACCACCCGCACATCGACTGGCGGCTCCTGCGCTGCCAGCAGAAATGGTGGCAGCGTCAGCAGCAGTGCCGCCAGCAACCAGGCGGCTGTCCGACGACAGAAACCGATCATCCGTTCACTCTCCGTTGCACACCGTGATGGCACGAACAGTCGGCCACGCACTGTAAAAAGCACTCTTCTCAAGCCTAGCAGACTCTTTTCATTCTGCTTTCCAACCCGAAAACCGGAAAAAATCTGCAACAGCGCACAGTTCGGCTACGCTTGAGCTGAAGAATTTCTGTTGTTGTGGCTGGCAAGCGCAGCACCCTCACGCCCCAAGGCGGCGCCGCTGTTGCCTGTAGACATTGACCCGACATCGCGGAGGAGAAGAGATGCCGTCAACGACCGGACCCCGAAAGCTCTCCCTCAAGGAGGTGGAAGCGATCCGCCGCGTGGAGTCGCGCGGCATCCAGGTCGATTACCAGGCGATCACCGACCAGTTGCTGCGCAACCAGCATCTCGGCCAGCCGGAACAGCCGGTCTTTTCGGTGATCTACCGTGACTATTACCCTCGACTGCAACCCCTGAGAGGCGTCTGAACCACTCTCAATCGCACGCGGTTTCAACCCGTCACTCCTTGTCCGGATGCCCGCTTCGCCTTCCGGACACTCCACGCTCGCCCTGCTTCCTCCTGAAGCAATCGAGGGGTGCCAATCAACAGCCATCATGGAAATAAAAACGTCATAATTACTGCATAACATTCTGATTTTTATCGGTTAAGCAGTTCTCATTCCCGATGTCACCCTGGCCCCCCGAAGATATCCGCCGTCTCTGCCTCGAACTCGACAGCGTCCTGGCACAGCAGCGGCTCAACATTCTGTTTCAACCGATCGCATCGCTACGCGGTCGCACGGTCATGGGTTACGAGGCCTTGGTCCGTGGTCCTGCCGACAGCCCGCTGCACAATCCGCTGGTCCTGTTTGGCACTGCTGAACGGTGCGAGCGACTCTCCGAGCTGGATTTGCTGTGCCAACGGCTTGCCGCCAGCCGGTTTCTGGCCATGGGCCTTCCCGGCCAACTGTTCCTGAACATGGTGCCGAGCCTGTTGCTGGAGTCTCGGCATGATTCACGACATGCCATCGAGCAGTTGCGGGCCACCGGCCTGTCACCACAACGGGTGGTGCTGGAGCTGAGCGAGCGCTATCCGCTGGAGGATTCGGAAAGTCTGCGTCTGGCCCTGACCCCCTATCTGCAGGCGGGTTATCGGGTCGCCATCGACGATCTCGGGGCGGGCTATGCGAGCCTGCGTCTGTGGTCCGAGCTGCGTCCAGCCTATGTCAAGATCGATCAGCACTTCATCCGTGGTCTGGACGATGACCCGATCAAACGTGAATTCGTGCGCTCGATGGGCGAGATGGCGCGCAGCGCCGGCGCCCAAGTGGTGGCCGAAGGGGTGGAAACCGCCGGCGAATTCGGCGCATTGACCGAGCTTGGCATCGAACTGGCACAGGGCTACCACCTGGCGCGCCCGGTTGCCGAGCCACCGCTGACGCTGGCAGCCGGTCTGTTCGAGCGCGACCTGCCCCTGTTGCGTGACGCCTGGCGCTGGCAACGCGGCCAGACGGTGGGTGAGCTGGCTCGACCGAACCCGAGCATCACTCCCGACACCAGCATGGACGCCGTGGAGCTGATGTTCCGTCAGCGTCCCGATCTGAACACGCTGCCGGTGGTGGCTGACGGCAGGGTGGTGGGCATGATCCAGCGCATCACGTTCAACCATCTCTACTTCAGCCGCTACGGGCGCGAACTCTATGGCCGCAAGCCAGTCGCCTGGTTCATGCAGGGTGAACCCTTGACGGTCGAGCACGACCTGCAACTGGCCGATGTCAGCCGCCTGCTGACCGATGTGGTCGCTGACCAGGTCGAGCAGGAGTTCATCGTCGTCCATGAAGGCCACTACCTGGGCATGGTGCGCGTGCTCGATCTGCTGCGGCGCATCACCGACCTGCAGATGCGTGCCGCCCGCCACGCCAATCCGCTGACGCTGCTGCCCGGCAACGTCCCGGTCTACGAATGTGTCGCCGATCTGCTGCGCAGACAGACCTCCTTCGCCGTGGCCTATTGTGACATCGATCACTTCAAACCCTTCAATGACCTCCATGGCTACAGCCGTGGCGACGAGGTCATCAAGCGCCTGGCCGAACTGGCAGTGCAGCACTGCGACAGCGAACGTGACCTGATCGGCCATATCGGTGGCGATGATTTCGTCCTGGTGCTTTGCAGCGCAGATTGGCATGAACGCTGTGAACGACTGCTGAGCGCATTCAAAGAGGCCGCCCTGGAGTTCAGCAGCAGCGAAGAGCAGGCCGCGGGCGGCATCTGGAGCGAAGACCGGCGCGGTCAGAAACAGTTCTTTCCACTGCTCGGGCTGTCGATCGGCGTCGTGCTGCCCGATCCGGCCCGCTGCCACTCGCACCATGATGTCGCCGCACTGGCGGCCAAGGCCAAGCATCAGGCCAAACGGCGTCGCGGCGCTGCCGCAGACGGCGCCCTCTATGTCGATCGTCGGCGGGGTCCGGACAGCGTGCAGACAACTGCATCGCCCATGTGAAATCTGCCCTCTGACGACTGTTCGTGCTGTTGCAGTGGCGAGCGATTAGAATTGCCGCCCCACTCACCCGAGCAGACCGACACTCCCCGCATGGCCGAACTCCTGCTGCAACTGAGCAATGTCCAACTGACGGTCGGCCATCCGCCGCTGATCGACGGAGTCGACCTCGACATCCAGAACGGCGAGCGCATTGCGCTGATCGGGCGCAACGGTGCTGGAAAATCGACACTGATGAAGCTGGTGGCGGGGCTGATTCCACCCGACGATGGCCGCATCATCCAGGGCGACAACCTCAATCTCTCCTGGCTGGCCCAGGAGGTGCCGACCCGGTTGCAGGGCAGCGTCGCCGAGGTGGTGGCGCAGGGGTTCGGCGAGGTCAACCAGTGGTTCGACGCCCATCATCTTCTGCTGGCCAAACCGCGAATCACCGCCACCGAGCAGCAGGAGCTGGAGCGGCTGCAGGGGCTGCTCGATGCCCACGATGGCTGGCGGCTGGCGCAGCGCCTCGATGCGCTGCTCGATCGCATGGATCTGCGGGCCGATGCACAGATCGAAAACCTCTCTGGCGGCTTCAAGCGGCGGGTGCTGCTGGCGCGGGCGCTGATCAATGAGCCCAACCTGCTGCTGCTCGATGAGCCGACCAACCATCTGGACATCCGGCAGATCGACTGGCTGGAGCGGTTTCTGCTCGACTTCGCCGGCAGCGTGCTCTTCATCTCGCACGACCGTTCGCTGGTGCGCCGCCTCGCCACCCGCATCGTCGAGCTGGAGCGGGGCCGGCTCAGCAACTGGCCGGGCGACTACGACCGCTACCTGACCGGCCGCATGGCCGCCCTCGAAGAGGAGGAGCGGCGCAATGCCCTGTTCGACAAACGGCTGGCCGCCGAAGAGGTGTGGATTCGCCAGGGCATCAAGGCGCGGCGCACCCGCAACGAGGGCCGGGTGCGGGCGCTCGAGGCGATGCGCCGTGAGCGCGCGGCGCGGCGCAACCGCGATGGCACGGTCAACCTCAGGGTCGATGGCAGCCAGCGCTCTGGCCAACTGGTGATCGAGGCGCGCAATCTCAGCCATGGCTTTGCCGGCACGCCGCTGATACAGGGCTTTTCGACCCTGATCCAGCGTGGCGACAAGGTCGGCATCCTCGGGCCGAACGGCTGTGGCAAGAGCACGCTGATCAACCTGCTGCTCGGCCAGATCAGCCCCGATTCCGGCGAGGTTCGCCATGGCAGCCGGCTCGAGATCGCCTACTTCGACCAGTTGCGCGAAACACTCGACGAAGAGAGCAGCCTGATCGACGTGGTGGCACAGGGGCGCAGCAGCATCACCATCAACGGGCAGGAGAAGTCGGTGATGGGCTACCTGGGTGATTTTCTCTTTTCGCCGCGTCAGGTGCGTGCGCCGGTCAAGGCGCTGTCGGGCGGCGAGCGCAACCGGCTGCTGCTGGCGCGCCTGTTCACCCAACCGGCCAATGTGCTGGTGCTGGATGAACCCACCAACGACCTCGACACCGAAACATTGGAGATTCTGGAGAGCCTGCTGATCAACTACCCCGGCACGCTGCTGCTGGTGAGCCACGACCGGACCTTTCTCGACAATGTGGTGACCAGCCTGATCGCATTCGATGCCGATGGCGAACTCAGGGAGTATGTCGGCGGTTACAGCGACTATCTGCGCCAGTGTCCTGCCCTGCCGCCACAGCGGCAGGAGCGGGTCAAAGCCGCACCGGCACGGCAGCCTTCCGTCGCTGCGGCGGCCACCAGCCCTGCCAAGCTGAGCTACAAGGAGCAGCGGGAACTCGATGCATTGCCGGCACAGATCGACACGCTCGAAACCGAGCAGCGACAACTGCTGGCGTCGATGAACCAGCCCGGTTTCTATGCGCAGGACCCAGCCCTGATCACATCGACCAGCCAGCGCATCGAGCAGATAGCGCAGGCCCTGGAAGCCTGCTTCAGCCGCTGGGAGGCGCTCGAGCAGCGCAGCACGGGTCGCTGAAGCGGTGGCTGATCGACTCCCGGGAGTGAGGCAACCCTAGAGCACGTAGGCCTCCGAGGCATAGCGGCGCATCATGCGGTGACTGTTGAAATAGGCCGCATTCTTGCTGATCGCCCCCTTCATCACGGCGATCCAGGCGCTCTGCTCGCCTTCATAGCCGTAATAGAGCGGCAACACCACCTCCTCCAGCTTCTGATAGAGCGCCTCACTGTCGAAGCCGTTGGCTGGCTGCTCGGCACTGTCACCGATGCGCCAACCGGTCACCCCCTCGACACAGCCTTCGATCCACCAGCCATCGAGCACACTCAACTGTGGCACGCCGTTGAAGGCCGCCTTCATGCCACTGGTGCCGGAGGCCTCCAGCGGCCGCAGCGGGGTGTTGAGCCAGAGGTCACTGCCGGAGGTCAGCAGTTGTCCCAGCTCCATGTCGTAGTTGGGCAGAAAGGCGATCGGAATCTCATCCTCCAGCGCCTTGATCCATCCATGCAGCGCCTGAATCAGCCCTTTGCCCTCCTGATCGTGCGGATGCGCCTTGCCGGCCAGCACGATCTGCAACGGATAACTGCCGGCGATGGCACGCAGACGGGCGAGGTCGGAGAACAGCAGCGCCGGCCGCTTGTAGGCGGTCATGCGGCGGGCAAAGCCGATGATCGGCAGCTTGGGGTGAAACCTGACGCCGGTGAGCTGTACGATCCGGGCGATCAGCGCCGCCTTGGCCTCCTCATGCGCCGCCCAGATCTCGGCATCGGTGATCTGATCGGCGCGTGACAGCAGCTCGGGTTCATGACACCAGCCGGGCAGATGGTGGTCGTAGAGCCGCTGGAAGCTGGGTGCGGTCCAGGTCGCCGGATGCACGCCATTGGTCACCGCATGAATGCGATAGCCAGGAAAGTTCTGCCGCGACACCTCGGCATGGCGCTTGGCCACCCCGTTCACATACTCGCTGAGGTTGAGCGCCAGCCGGGTCATGTTGAGCTGCTGCTCGCCGGCCAGCTGCCTGAGCGTCGGCAGGTCGACCAGTGACCCCATGGTTGCCTCGACCAGGCCATAGTCGAACTTGTCGTGGCCGGCCTCGACCGGGGTGTGGGTGGTGAAGATGCAGAGATCGCGCACCTTGGGCAGGTCGTAACGCGGCTCGCCCGGACGCAGCTCCTCGGGCAGGTAGGCATCGCGCAGCATCAGCTCCAGCGCCAGAAAGGCCGAGTGGCCCTCGTTCATGTGGTGCTGGCGAATCTCGAAACCGAGCGCACGCAACATGCGCACGCCACCAAAGCCGAGCACCATCTCCTGCTTCAGACGGTAGGTCTCGTCGCCGCCATACAGATGGTCGGTGATCGCCCGGTCATCCGGGTGGTTCTCATCAAGCCGGGTGTCGAGCAGGATCACCGGCAGCCGGCCATCGATGCAGCCACCCAGCACATGGAGCCAGCCGCTGATCCACACCTGGCGGCCGGCGATGGTCAGTGCCACCTTGCTGTCGAGGCGACTGGCGAACCGCTCCGGCTCCCAGCCATCATCGCTTTCGCTCTGCCACCCCTCGGCATCGAGCTGCTGGCGGAAGTAGCCGTGACGACTCACCAGTGTCACCCCGACCATCGGCACCGACAGGTCGGCGGCCGAACGCAGGGTGTCGCCTGCCAGGATGCCCAAGCCCCCACTGTAGGTCTGTATGCCCTGCCCCAGCGCGATCTCCATCGAAAAATAGGCAGTGCGTGGGCGACGGGTGAATTCATGGTGCGGCATTGCGAGAGATCCTTTCGATCGAAGTCTGGTTGACTCTTTACTGTAGCGGTCGATGCGACCTTGCCATCATAAACGGCCGCACCGATCATATTGATGACAGCAACACCACTGCCGGAGTTCCGCCCATCAGCAGCGCGCACCACCATGGCCATGATCATGGCCACCACCATGCCCATCAGGATGTCCACAACCTGAAGCTGGCCTTCTTTCTCAACCTCGGCTTCGCCCTGCTGGAGCTGATCGGCGCGTTGCTGACCAACAGTCTGGCCGTTGCCTCCGACGCGCTGCACGATCTGGGCGACAGCCTTGCCCTGGGGCTGGCCTGGTTTCTCGGCCACCATGCCGAGCGCCGTCCCGACCAGCGCTACTCCTATGGCTACCGACGCTTTTCGCTGATGGGCGCCCTGATCAACTCCGCCATCCTGCTTGGCGGCTCGCTCTATCTTCTGTTGCAGGCGGTGCCACGACTGCTCGATCCACAGCCGGTGCATGCGCCGGGGATGATCCTGCTGGCGCTGCTCGGCATCGCCGTCAACGGCGCCGTGGCACTGCGGCTGCGCGGCGGCCGCGGGCTCAACAGCCAGGTGATCTCCTGGCACTTCATCGAAGATCTGCTCGGCTGGCTCGCCGTGCTGTGCGTCAGCATCCTGTTGCTTTTCAAGGAGTGGCCGATCCTCGATCCACTGTTGTCGATCGGCTTCACCCTGTTCATTCTGTACAACGTCCATGGCCTGTTCAAAAAGAGCGTCGCGCTGTTCCTGCAGGGTGTGCCCGACGAGATTTCGCTCGATGAAGTGCTCGATGCAATCCGCGCCATCGATCAGGTGGCTGATTGCCATCACACCCATGTCTGGTCGATGGATGGTGAACACCATGTCTTCAGCAGCCATCTGGTGCTGGAGAAAGACCTCAGCATCGACCAGGTGCTGGCACTGAAGGAGCAGGTGCGCACACTGGTGCTGCGCTTCGGCTTCAGCCACAGCACGGTGGAGCTGGAATATCCCGCCGAACAGTGCCGCATGGAACCGCTCGACCATGACCTCGCGCATCTGCCCGAGCATGGCCACAGCCACGCCCATGACCAGACGGCACCCAATCCATCCTGAATCAGCCTGCCACTGACCGACCGACCCGGTCGGTCGATCTGGGCAATCGGCAGCGCGCTGGATACACTGCGCAGCCAATCCCGCCGTGAACGGCGCCCTGCCGCAGCCACCATGCTGATCCGGTTCGGCACCGTCCCGGCCTGCCGCACCCCGGCCTTGTCAATTCAGCTCGGAGAACCGCCGCCCCATGGCCCAATACATCTACACCATGCAGCGCGTCAGCAAGGTCGTGCCGCCCAAGCGCGAGATTCTGCGCAACATCTCGCTGTCGTTCTTTCCGGGCGCCAAGATCGGCGTGCTGGGACTCAACGGCTCGGGCAAGTCGACACTGCTGCGGATCATGGCGGGCGTCGACAAGGAGTTCGACGGCGAGGCACGGCCGTTGGCCGGCACCCGGATCGGCTTTTTGCCGCAGGAGCCGGAACTCGACCCGGCCAAGGATGTGCGCGGCAATGTCGAGGAGGGCGTGAAGGAGACCAAGGCCCTGCTCGATCGCTTCAACGAGATCAGCAACGCCTTTGCCGACCCCGATGCCGACTTCGATACCCTGCTGGCCGAGCAGGCCGAGTTGCAGGACAAGATCGACGCCGCCGGCGCCTGGGAGCTCGACCGCACCCTGGACGTGGCCGCCGACGCACTGCGCCTGCCGCCATGGGAGGCCGATGTGACCAGGCTCTCCGGTGGCGAGAAGCGCCGCGTGGCGCTGTGCCGGCTGCTGCTCTCCAAACCGGACATGCTGCTGCTCGATGAGCCCACCAACCACCTCGACGCCGAATCGGTGGCCTGGCTCGAACGCTTTCTGCACGACTACCCCGGCACCGTCATTGCCGTCACCCACGACCGCTACTTTCTCGACAACGTCGCCAGCTGGATTCTGGAGCTCGACCGCGGTCACGGCATCCCCTGGGAAGGCAACTACTCCAGTTGGCTGGCGCAGAAAGAGAAGCGGCTGGAGCAGGAAGAAAAGCAGGAGTCAGCCCACCGCAAGGCGATGCAGGCCGAGCTCGAATGGGTGCGCAGCAATCCCAAGGGGCGCACCGCCAAGAGCAAGGCGCGGCTGGCCCGCTTCGACGAACTGGCCTCACAGGAGTTCCAGAAGCGCAACGAAACCCAGGATCTCTACATCCCGCCCGGACCCCGCCTTGGCGACCTGGTGATCAAGGGCGAAGGGCTGCGCAAGGCCTTTGGCGACCGGCTGCTGTTCGATGACCTGAACTTTCAACTGCCGCCGGGCGGCATCGTCGGCATCATCGGCCCCAACGGCGCCGGCAAGACCACGCTGTTCCGCATCCTGGCCGGTCAGGAGCAGCCCGACGCCGGCACGCTGAGGTTCGGTGAGACCCTGCAGCTCGCCTATGTCGACCAGAGCCGGCAGAGCCTCGATGACAAACATACAGTGTGGGAGGAGATCTCCGGCGGCCATGACATCCTGCGCGTCGGCAGCTACGAAACGCCATCACGCGCCTATGTCGGCCGCTTCAACTTCAAGGGCACCGACCAGCAGAAGCGGATCGGCGAACTGTCGGGCGGCGAGCGCAACCGGGTCCATCTGGCCAAGGTGCTCAAGAGCGGCGGCAACGTGCTGCTGCTCGACGAACCGACCAACGACCTCGACGTCGAGACCCTGCGGGCGCTCGAAGAGGCGCTGCTGACCTTTCCCGGCTGCGCCGTGGTCATCTCCCACGACCGCTGGTTCCTCGACCGCATCGCCACCCACATCCTCGCCTTCGAGGGCGACAGCAAGGTGGTCTGGTTCGAGGGCAACTACGCCGACTACGAGGCCGACCGCAAGCGCCGTCTCGGTGTCGACGCCGACCAGCCGCACCGCCTCAAATACCGGCCATTGAGCGCCTGATCACTGTCCGGCTGTCGCAGTCGACCGACCAGCGGCAGCCGGCCGTGCCAGCCACACCCCATTCACTTGCGTTGAGCAGCACCCCATGATCGAGCTGATCGATTTCATCCTGCATGTCGACCGTCACCTGATCGAATTCGTCCAGCAGTACGGCGCCTGGATCTACCTGCTGCTGTTCATGATCATCTTCGTCGAGACCGGACTCGTCATCATGCCGTTTCTGCCCGGTGACAGCCTGCTGTTCGCCGCCGGCGCGCTCAGCGCCACCGGCGCGCTGCACCCGGGGCTGCTCACCGGACTGCTGTTCGTCGCCGCGGTGCTCGGCGACAACCTCAACTACCTGATTGGCCGCCGCGCCGGCAAGGCGGTCTTCGAACGCGACTCGCGCTGGATTCGACGCGACTATCTGGAGCGAACCCAGCTTTTTTTCGACAAGCATGGCGGCAAGTCGGTGATCCTGGCCCGCTTCGTCCCGATCGTGCGCACCTTCACCCCCTTTCTGGCCGGTGTCGGCAAGATGCCCTACGGCGAGTTTCTCGCCTACAACCTGCTGGGCGGCGCATTGTGGGTCGCCGGCTTCGTGCTGCTCGGTTACTACTTCGGCAACCTGCCGATCATCCGCAGCAACTTCAGCCTGGTGATCTTTCTGATCATCGGCATCAGCCTGCTGCCCGCGCTGATCGAGGTGTGGCGCCAGCGCCGACCAGGCAAGCGCGCCAATCCATAGCACCCTTGCGCGCCTGCCGGAACCACACAGCATCCGTTACAATCGGGCGGTCGCCTGTCGGCAGTGAAATGGCTCACTGACCGACGGCGGCTCCACCCATAAGGAGAATCTCCCATGCTCAAGCTCTACGGCTTTGCGGTCAGCAACTACTACAACATCGTCAAACACTACCTGCTTGAAAAAGAGATTCCCTTCGAAGCCGTGACGGTCGCCCCGAGCCAGGAGCCTGCGCTGCTGGCCAAGAGCCCGATGGGCAAAGTGCCCTTCATCGAGACCGAACGGGGCATTCTCACCGAGACCAGCGTCATTCTCGACTACCTCGAAGCCTGCCATCCGCAGCCGGCGCTCTACCCCGCCGACCCCTTCGCGCGGGCCAGGATGCAGCAGATCATCAAGACCATCGAGCTCTACATCGAAGACCCGGCCCACCGCATGATCGGCGCGCTCTTCGGTCGCGAGGTGCCCGAATCGGTCAAGGAGAGCTCCACCGCACTGCTGCGCCGCGGCCTGCCGGCACTCGGACGCATCGCCTCACTCTCGCCCTACCTCTGCGGCAGCGAACTGACCGCCGCCGACATCTTTGCCTTCTACGCCCTGAAGCTGAGCGAAACCGCCTGCCGCCGCGTGCTCGATTGGGACATCATCGCCGAAGTGCCGGGCCTGGCCACGATGATGGAGAAGGTCGCCGAGCGCGACGTGACCAAGCGCGTGCTGGCCGACAACATCGCGGCGCTCAAGGCGATGAGCGGCTGAGCGCGCATTCGACAGACCATGGTCAGCGCCCTGGCCATGGTTTCTGTCCGCGTCATCCACATCCGAGGCATGATCTTCGGCTTCTGAACGGGCGCGTCATCCATGCGGAAATGCTGAACTACTGCCGCGCCGAGTTGCTGGACGAAAACTATTTCCATGCCGTGTTCGGGGCAATAGAAGGCATTGCGGAGCGGATTCGCCTGCTGTCGGGCTTGAACGGTGATGACGCTGATCTGGTGAACAAGGCATTCGCGGGCCAGCAGCCCGTTCTGGCCTTGGGATCACTCACCACCGCGTCCGAGAAGAGCGTGCAGAAAGGCTTTGCCAACTTGCTGATTGGGCTATTCGGTGCGGTGCGCAATCCGCTGGTCCATGCTCCAAAGACAGACTGGCCTATGTCCGAGCAGGATGCGCCGGACATCTTGACGCTGTATCGCTGATTCACCGGAAGCTGGATGGCGCCATGAGAGCTGGCGCTGTACCGCCATAAAGGAGAAGACACGATCGGTTTAATTCCTGTCGCCTCGTCCACGAATCCAGTCGTGATCGGGGACGATCAGCGGCCTAGCAAGGCCGCCTGTCCTCTGTGCCATACTTTGTTCATGCTGAGAAATCGAAAGCACAAGCATTTGGATGGCCGACCTGGCAACACGTAAAGCGCGTAATACTTCTTGGGTAAATGGTTCCCTTCGGTGATGTTCGATTCCAGGCGCTTGCCTGCTGTGCGCTGGGTCGCCAATGTCATGCAGTACCACGAATCGGTGCGTACCCGCATTACGGAGGTCCTTTTGAGAACGCAAGATGCCCGTGCTACCACCACAGTCCTCAGCAAGCTCTACCAAACCATAGAGGGCGCTGGCTCCCCCACGAATCGCCTTCTCCACCTTTTCGGCAAGTGGGTGCACGCCGGTGGTCTTGTCAGGTTTTCCCCGCCACAATTCCCCGAAGTAGACCTTGCCTGGTGGTTGCCCAAGCTCGAAGTAATGGTTCACCGTTACGGCGATCTTGTCGAGCAGATCGAGAGCCGTGCGTTGTGCCAAGATAAGTGCAGACGCATCTGGGCCGTAGGTAGCGTAATCAAGGGTGTCTCCAAATCGCCCCGTCGCTGGCCACGCATCTTCATCGGTAGCCCGCCATAGCAAGTCACGCGCGAGGATGAAATCGCTCTTCAGCATGTTGAACATGGCGAACACAGGCGGTGGCATACCGCCTGCACCCGATTCACGCTCCAGAATCCCAGGGAGCATTAGCCAGTCCAACTTGCCCACGGCGGGGTCGATGAGTTCGACGACTGGCGAAAGCGTCAGTCGTTCACGCTCGACCCAACTGATGAATGGATCTTGGTGCGGTGATCGCGATGGCAGATCTTCCATTTCGCTTGCGAACGCAGCGATCTGTTCCGCGGCCTGTGCGCCAGCGTATTGGATGACTCGATCCCGATGCTGATCCGCAATCTTGGCCAACATGATCGCCTCGATACGCGTAAGGTCTGAACAGCCACCTCGCTCATAAAGCCAAAGCAAATTACGGGCTGCTGAGCTTGCGGCTACTCCGTTCTGCGGATCAATTTCTAGTGCGGCAAGCCATCCATCATGGGCTTCACCAAGCCGAAAGCTACTGCTGAATTGGTTGGCGAGGTTCGTCCAAGCTTGAGTTCGCAGTGTTGGGTCTGCATCCACGTCCTGAGCCACTTTCCAAAAGCATCGTCGTGCTTCAGCACGGCGCTCTCTAGAGAACTCCTGATGATTCAACCAATTTTCATCGCGAGGCGGGAAACCTGTCGCAGCGACCAGTCCGTTGGCGAGGTTGTAGGTGATGTCAGCAGTTGGAAACAGGCCGTGAAGTTCACGAAACAGTGCGAGCCCTTCTTCAATCACATCCTGCTGTTGAGTCAATGTGCCACCATCTACCAAGATGGCTGCACGAAGACCCATTAGATTGAATCGCTCCTCTGTATCGAGATCGAGATTGATCTCGCGGGCCTGCTTCACCGCCTCGGCAGGATTGCTATTCAGCAAGGTATTCAGATGCGCGGATCGCTCGTGGAACCTGTCTAGCATTGTTGGCATAAAAGGGCTCCGCTGGCGCCATACGGCAGGGCATGGTTCCTAGTGGGGTCGGGTGAATCCAGCAACAGGGGTTTTCACTGCCGAAGAAATGCGCCTCGACGTGCGCTCCCAGCTCTCCATTGCTCGCCTGAAAGACCCGACTGCATCGGATACGCCAGCTCCGACAAAGCAGTCTATGAACGCATGCTGGGTGGGTTCGTATCAAGAGATCAAAGACTCAAGCACCGCGTGCAGGACGCGCAATCATCCAAAGGAAAGAGCGGCCTCCAATTTGGTGCCCGGGGCCGGGGTCGAACCGGCACGGCCTTGCGGCCGAGGGATTTTAAGTCCCTTGCGTCTACCTGTTTCGCCACCCGGGCGAGCTGCGGGCAGGCCGGCAACGGCCTGAAGGGAGCGGGGATGAACGGCAGAAATTGGAGGCTGGGGTCGGAATTGAACCGGCGTACGCGGAGTTGCAGTCCGCTGCATGACCACTCTGCCACCCAGCCAGAGGGGCGCCATTGTAATGACTTTTGGCTGGCTTGGGGAGTTTTGTCAGCCGGCGAATGGCATAAAAGTCCTGGTCCGGTAAACGAAGGCCGCCGCTCCCTCAATGCGGCGGTTGAGGCTGCTGCCAGAGCCGGTCGGTGTCGCGGTCACGAAAGCCGATCAGATAGAGGATGCCATCGAGGCCGAGTGTCGAGATCGACTGCTTGGCCGACTCCTTGACCATCGGCTTGGCACGAAAGGCGATGCCGAGGCCGGCCAGGTTCAGCATCGGCAGGTCGTTGGCGCCATCGCCGACGGCGATCACCTGATCGAGGCTGATCCGCTCCTGCGCGGCGATCTGCCGCAGCAGTTCGGCCTTGCGCAGCCCGTCGACCACCGGCGGCAGCACCCGGCCGGTGACCCGGCCATTTTCGATCTCCAGCTCATTGGCATGGACATGGTCGATGCCGAGCCGCTGCTGCAGCCAGCGACCGAAGTAGGTGAAGCCGCCGGAGAGGATCGCCGTCTTGTAGCCGAGTCGACGCAGGGTGTCGATCAGCCGCTGCGCTCCTTCGGTCAGCGGCAGTTGATCGGCCACTTCGGCCAGCACCGACTCCGGCAGCCCCTTGAGCAGCGCCACCCGGCGGGTGAAGCTGTCGGTGAAGTCGAGCTCGCCGCGCATCGCCCGCTCGGTGATCGCGGCCACCTCGGCCCCCACCCCGGCCCGTTTGGCCAGTTCGTCGATCACCTCGGCCTCGATCAGCGTCGAGTCCATGTCGAAGGCGACCAGCCGGCGGTTGCGGCGAAAGACGTTGTCCTCCTGAAAGGCGATGTCGACATCGAGCTCGTTGGCGATGGCCAGAAACTGCGCGCGCAGCCCCGGCAGATCGACCGCTTCGCCGCGCAGGGAGAGTTCGACGCAGGCCTGGGTGCGAGCGGGGTCGGCATCGAGTGCGATCCGTCCGGAGAGCCGGTTGATGCCGACGATGTTGAGCTCGTGGTCGCGGACGATGCGGGTGACCCGTGCCAGATGCAGGGCGCTGATCTTGCGCGCCAGCAACGTGACGATGTAGCGCGAGCGTGCCTGGTGCTCGACCCAGCGGCGGTAGTTGTCGAGCGAGACCGGCGTGAAGCGCACCTGCACGCCCAGTTCGTGCGCGCAGAACAGCACATCCTTCAGCACCGGCGACGATTCGGCGGCGGTGGGCAGCTCGATCAGCAGACCGAGCGACAGGGTGTCATGGATCACCGCCTGACCGATGTCGAGCAGTTGCACATCATAGGGGGCCAGCACCGCGGTGATCGCCGCGGTGATGCCGGGCTGGTCACTGCCCGAGAGGGTAATCAGCAGAATCTTTGCCACGTCTGACCGTCACTCCATGCAATTTGAAAAAGGCGCCGCAAACAGTCGCGGTTCAGCCACCGCGTGCCAGCCGTTCGATGCGCTCCACCCGTTGCAGACCGCGCGGCAGCTTCAGCCCACGCCGGCCGCGCTCGCCCTGATAGTGGATCAGATCCGCCGGGTTCAGCGTCAGATGGCGCTTGCCGGCATGGATCACCAGCCCATCCTGCGCGCCCAGCACTTCGGCCGCCAACAGGTACTCCTCGCGCTCCTGCGCCCGCTGTGCCGGAATCGCGATGAGTCGATTGCCCTTGCCGCGTGCCAGTCGCGGCAGCTCGGCCAGCGCGCAGATCAGCAGCCGGCCATCGTTGGTGACCAGCGCCAGCCGGTCGCTCTCCAGATCAGCCACCCGCCGCGGTGGCAACACCTGGGCGCCGGCCGGCAGCGTCAGCAGTGCCTTGCCGGCCCGGTTGCGGCTCAGCAGATCCTCATGACGGACGATGAAGCCGTAGCCGGCATCGGAAGCGATCAGCCATGTCTGCCCGGCTTCGCCCATCAACAGCGCGACGAACCGGCTGTTGGCGGGCGGCGCGAGTCGGCCGGTCAGCGGTTCACCCTGGCCCCGTGCCGAGGGCAGGCCATGGCTGGAGATGGCATAGACCCGACCGGTCGAATCGAGCAGGATCGACTCCTGCTGACTGCGTCCACGCACCGCTTGCAACAACCCGTCACCAGTACGGAACGACAATGCGGCCGGATCGATCTCATGCCCCTTGGCCGCGCGAATCCAGCCATTGCTGGAAAGAATCACCGTGATCGGCTCATTCGGCAGCAGCGCCTCTTCATCGAGCTGGCGGGCCGCCCCACGGGCCACGAGCGGCGAACGGCGGGCATCGCCGTAGCGCTCGGCATCGCGCTCGATCTCGTCACGAATCAACCGGGTCAGCAGCGTCTCGGAACCGAGCAGGGCCTGCAGGTGGTCGCGCTCTTCGGCCAGCGCGGCCTGTTCGCCGCGGATCTTCATCTCTTCGAGCCTGGCCAGGTGGCGCAGCCGCAGCTCCAGAATCGCCTCGGCCTGCCGCTCACTGAGCGCAAAACGGGCGATCAGTGCCGGTTTGGGCTCATCCTCGTTGCGGATGATGCGGATCACCTCATCGATGTTGAGGAAAGCGATCAAAAGCCCCTCGAGCACATGCAGCCGCTCCAGCACCCGCTCCAACCGGTGGTTGAGCCGACGCCGCACGGTGTCGCGACGGAACTGCAGCCAGTCACCGAGCAGCTGCCTGATGTCCATCACCTGCGGCCGGCCATCCAGGCCGATCAGGTTGAAGTTGACCCGAACGCTGCGCTCCAGATCGGTGGTGGCAAACAGGTGGTTCATCAGCGCATCGACCTCGACCCGCCCAGAACGCAGCACCAGCACCAGCCGGGTCGGGTTTTCATGGTCCGATTCATCGCGCAGATCGACCACCATCGGCAGCTTGCGCGCCTGCATCTGCTCGGCAATCTGCTCCATCACCCGGCTGCCCGACACTTGATGGGGCAATGCCTTGATGATGACCTCGCCCTCCTCCTGTTCGTAACGGCTGCGCAGGCGCACGCTGCCGCGCCCTTCGCTGTAGATTTTGCGCAGCTCATCGGGCGGAGTGATGATCTCCGCCTCGGTGGGGAAATCCGGCCCGGGAATCAGCTCGCAGAGCGTCTCGATGGCGGTATCGGGTTCATCGAGCAGCCGCACGCAGGCCGCAGCCACCTCGCGCAGGTTGTGCGGCGGAATGTCGGTGGTCATCCCCACCGCAATGCCACTGGCACCATTGAGCAGCAGGTTGGGCAGCCGGGCCGGCAATCGCGCCGGCTCCTCCAGCGTGCCATCGAAATTGGGCAACCAGTCGACCGTGCCCTGCTCCAGCTCACCCAGCAGCAGCTCGGCATAGGCGGTCAGGCGTGCCTCGGTGTAGCGCATCGCGGCGAACGACTTGGGGTCATCGGTCGAGCCCCAGTTGCCCTGCCCATCGACCAGCGGATAGCGGTAGGCAAAGGGCTGCGCCATCAGCACCATCGCCTCGTAACAGGCGCTGTCGCCATGGGGATGGAACTTGCCGATCACATCGCCGATCGTGCGCGCCGACTTCTTGAACTTGGCGCCACTGGCCAGCCCCAGTTCCGACATCGCATAGATGATGCGCCGCTGCACCGGCTTCATGCCATCACACAGATGCGGCAGGGCACGGTCGAGAATCACATACATCGAATAGTCGAGGTAGGCGCGCTCGGTATAGAGGCGCAAATCGACCTGCTCGCTGCCATCCTCGCTGAAGGTGGTGGTGAAATCCATCGGGTCAGAGGCCTCGTCGCCGGTCAGGCGGAATCGGTTGAACTGCACTGCATCGCTTCGGACATCTCAGACGCTGTCGGCACCTCGTGAGCGCATCCAGGGTCCGAAAAGATCACAAAGCAGGCAATTCTCGCCGTTTGCGCCACGGCAGGTCAAAGGCCGGGGCGCCACCGCTGGCAAAGGATCGGATTGAACAGACAAACCAGGCAGATGCCCGCGGGCGTCACCAGCGAAACAATGGAGGGTGCCACCCCGGCCTGCACCAGGGCGGCTGCAACACGATGCCTTTACTGAGCGAGGCGCTCTGACAGGTGGCTGCGAATCTGTTCGGCGGAGGCCGTCGCCAGATTCTTGTCCAGCTCGGCCACGACCAGTGCCCGCAGGGCCGCGCCCATCTGCTGACGCAGCAGACCGAGAAAATCCGGTGCCGCAATGACCACCAGCCGCTCCAGCTGCTGCTGTGCCCGGCCCTGTTCCAGCCGTTGGCAGAGCTGCCGGGCAAACAGCTCGGCCTCCTTCTCCTTGGCACTGGTGGCTGACGGCGCGGCATGGGTGCCGGGCTGTCCCTTGTCACTGAGCTTGCCGGCATGGTCGCTGACCAGCTCGCTCTCCTTGAGGCGGGACTGTGGATGCACCAGACTCTCCAGCTCCTGCAGTGGCGCCACTCGGTTCTGCAGCGTGAAAATGCGGGCGCGGCTGCGCTCGGCAACCAGAATCCAGGTGGTGGTCATAACTCGCTCTCCTGTTCGGCAGGCTTGATGTCGGATTCGCGGCAGGTCAGCGCCGCTCTTTCATGGTATGTCCGATGGGTGGACCTGAACAGCGCAAAAACCGCGCTGCCATTGCCCCGCGTCAATCCGGCACGAAATCGGCCGCTGGAGCGCGCCGGCCGCTCGCCTTCGACACCCGCTTTCTATACCATTCCACCCCCATTCTTCACTTTCGATCGGTGACAGCGCGATGCAACTGGACGAGATCAAGGCACTCATCGAGACCGGGCTTCCCGGCAGCCAGGCACAGGTCGATGGCGACGGCTACCACTTTCAGGTGGTGGTGACCTGGGATCGGTTCAGCGGCATGAGCCCGGTCAAGCGGCAGCAGCAGGTCTATGGCTGCCTGCAGGCCAACATCGCCTCGGGTGCGCTGCATGCGATCAGCATGAAAACCTACACCCCGGATGAACAGCAGCGCGCCTGAAACCGCCGCCCGATCCATTCAGATTTCCGCAATGAAACAAGAGGCATCGTGGACAAGTTGATCATTACCGGCGGGGTGCGCCTCGACGGAGAAATCCGCATTTCCGGCGCCAAGAACTCGGCGCTGCCGATTCTGGCCGCGACCCTGCTGTGTGACGAGAAGATGGAGATCGGCAATCTGCCCCATCTGCACGACATCACCACGATGATCGAGCTGCTCGGCTGCATGGGGGTCGAGGTGATGCTCGATGAGCAGATGCGGGTCGAGATCAACACCCGCACCCTGCACACCCCCAGTGCCCCCTATGAACTGGTCAAGACCATGCGCGCCTCGATTCTGGTGCTGGGGCCGCTGCTGGCCCGCCATGGGCAGGCCGAGGTGTCACTGCCCGGTGGTTGCGCCATCGGCAGCCGTCCGGTCGACATGCACATCCGTGGCCTCGAGACGATGGGCGCGCAGATCGACCTCGAAGGGGGCTACATCAAGGCCCGGGTCGACGGACGCCTTAAAGGTGCCCACATCTTCATGGACATGGTCACGGTCACCGGCACCGAAAACGTGCTGATGGCGGCGGTGCTCGCCGAGGGGCGAACAGTGATCGAAAACGCCGCCCGCGAGCCCGAAGTGGTCGATCTGGCAAACTGCCTGAATGCGATGGGGGCCAAAGTCAGCGGCCAGGGCAGTGACACCCTGGTCATCGAAGGGGTGGAGCGGTTGCACGGCTGCCGCTTCGATGTCATGCCCGATCGGATCGAGACCGGCACCTATCTGGTGGCCGCCGCAGCAACCGGTGGGCGGATCCGACTGAAAGACACCGCACCGGTGATTCTCGAAGCGGTTCTGCACAAGCTCGAAGAGGCCGGTGCGGCCATCGAGACCGGGCCGAACTGGATCCAGCTCGACATGAAGGGGGAGCGGCCACGGGCGGTCAATCTGCGCACCGCCCCCTATCCGGCCTTCCCGACCGACATGCAGGCGCAGTTCACGGTGCTCAATTCAATCGCCCGCGGCACCGGCACCATCATCGAGACCGTCTTCGAGAACCGCTTCATGCATGTGCATGAGCTGAACCGGCTGGGCGCCAACATCGCACTCGAAGGCAATACCGCCATCGTCAGTGGGGTCGACCACCTGCGCGCGGCGCCGGTGATGGCGACCGACCTGCGCGCCTCGGCCTCACTGGTGCTGGCGGGTCTGGTGGCGAGCGGGCAGACCGAGGTCGAACGCATCTACCACATCGACCGCGGCTATGAGTGCATCGAAGAGAAACTGCTTCAGCTCGGCGCCCAGATCAGGCGCGTCGCCGCCTGAGACCCGTTTGCCGTATTCGAGCCATCACATGAGCCCACTGACCATCGCCCTCACCAAGGGCCGCATCCTCGACGAATGCCTGCCGCTGTTGCGGGCCGCCGGCATCGAGCCGCTCGACTCGATCGCCGAGAGCCGCAAGCTGATCTTCGCCACCAACCAGCCCGGCGTGCGGCTGCTGGTGATGCGCGGTACCGATGTGCCGACCTATGTGCGGCATGGCGCGGCCGACCTCGGCGTGGCCGGCAAGGACATGCTGCTCGAACAGGGCAGCAGCGGACTCTACGAACCACTCGACCTCGGCATTGCCCGCTGCCGGCTGATGACGGCCGGCCCGGTGGTCGCGCCCCCCCGGCGTGGCCGGCTGCGGGTGGCCACCAAGTTCGTCAACGTGGCCAAGCGCTTCTATGGCGAACGCGGTGAACAGGTCGAGCTGATCAAACTCTACGGCGGCATGGAGCTGGCGCCGCTGGTCGGACTGGCCGACCAGATCGTCGACATCGTCGACACCGGCAAGACGTTGCAGGCCAACGGGCTGGCACCGCTGGAACTGATCGCCGACATCAGCTCGCGGCTGATCGTCAACAAGGCGTCGATGAAGGTCAAGCACCGCGCGGTCAGCGCGCTGATCGAGCAGCTTTCCGCCGCGGTGGCCGATCGCAACCGCCTCCAGGCGGGTCAGCCATGACGAACCCGACGCTGATCACCCGGATCGACAGCCGCGCCACCGACTTCATGCAGCAGCTCGACAGCCGGCTCGGCTTCGAGATGGAGGAGGATCTGCTCCACACCAATCAGGTGCGCAGCCTGATCGAGCAGGTGCGACGCGAAGGCGATGCGGCTCTGCTGGCGCTGACCCAGCGCTTCGATCGCCACCCCGCGCAAACGATGGCTGCACTGGAGCTCGACTGCGGCAGGCTCGATGCCCAGCTGCAAAACCTGCCCGCCGCGGGCGTGGCGGCACTGCAACATGCCGCCCAACGCATTCGCGCCTTTCACGCGCTGCAACGGCAGCCGAGCTGGCGCATCGAGGATGAAGCCGGCTTCACGCTGGGGCAGGAGGTGCGCCCGCTCGATCGGGTCGGGGTCTACGTCCCGGGTGGCCGGGCCGCCTACCCCTCCTCGGTGCTGATGAATGTGATTCCGGCCAAGGTGGCTGGCGTCGGCGAGATCATCATGGTCAGCCCGACGCCCGATGGCACCCTCAACCCCTGGGTGCTGGCCGCGGCCGCGATCGCCGGCGTCGACCGGCTCTTCACCATCGGTGGCGCCCAGGCGGTCGCCGCGCTGGCCTACGGCACGGCCAGCGTGCCGCGGGTCGACAAGATCGTCGGTCCCGGCAACCGCTATGTCGCCACCGCCAAACGGCTGCTCTATGGCCAGGTCGGCATCGACATGATCGCCGGTCCTTCCGAAGTGCTGATTCTCTGCGATGGCAAGACCCCAGCGGAGTGGGTGGTGATGGACCTGTTCGCCCAGGCCGAACATGACGAAGAGGCGCAATCGATCCTGATCTGCCCCGATGCGGCCTACCTCGATCGGGTCACCGACACCATGGCCCGACTGCTGCCGGCACAGCCACGCGCCGCCATCATCGCCGCCGCACTGCAAAAACGCGGCCTGCTGCTGCAGGTGACCGACCTGCAACAGGGGGTCGAGCTGATCAACCACATTGCACCGGAACATCTGGAGCTGTCGGTCGCCGACCCCGAAGCACTGCTGCCATCGATTCGCCATGCCGGCGCCATCTTTCTTGGCCGCCATGCCTGCGAATCGCTCGGCGACTACTGCGCCGGCCCCAACCATGTGCTGCCCACCTCCGGCACCGCCCGCTTCTCCTCGCCGCTCGGGGTCTACGACTTCCAGAAGCGCAGCTCGATCATCGGCTGCTCCTCGCAGGCCGCCGCGCGGCTCGCCGACACCGCCATCACCCTGGCCCGTCTCGAAGGGCTGGAAGCCCACGCCGCCGCTGCCGAATGCCGGCTGCGCGAACCGGGGAGCACGACGCCATGACCGAGCCGTCGCCACCACCTGAAGAACTGCACACCCGCATCGAACAGTGGATCCGGCCCGAACTGCGCTCGCTCGCCCCCTATCATGTCGCCGATGCCAGCGGCTGCATCAAGCTCGATGCGATGGAGAACCCCTACCCCTGGCCCGGCACACTCACCACGGCCTGGCTCGAACGGCTGCGCAGCGTCGAACTCAACCGCTACCCCGATCCGCAGGGCAGCGCCGTCAAGCAGGCGCTGCGGCGGCACTTCGCCATTGCCGAGCACCATGCGCTGCTGCTGGGCAATGGCTCCGATGAGCTGATCCTGCTGCTGGCACTGCTGTTCGGTGGCACCGGTCACTGCCTGCTGGCACCCGAGCCGGGCTTCGTGATGTACAGCCTGATCGCCCGTCAGGCCGGCATGGCCTATTGCGGCGTTGCATTGACCGAGCAGTTCGAACTCGACCGCACCGCGATGCTGGCGGCGATTGCCGAGCGCCAGCCGGCAGTGATCTTCATCGCCCAGCCGAACAACCCGACCGGCAACCTCTTCGACCCGGCCACGCTGCGGGCCGTCATCGAGGCGGCACCCGGCGTCGTGGTGATCGACGAGGCCTACTGCGCCTTCACCGACACCCAGCATCTGCCACTGCTCGATGAGTTTCCGCACCTGCTGGTGATGCGCACCCTCTCCAAGATCGGTCTGGCCGGACTGCGGCTTGGATTGCTGATCGGCGCTCCGGCGCTGATCGAACGGCTCGACAGCCTGCGGCTGCCCTACAACATCAACAGCCTGACCCAGGCCAGCGCCTGCTTTGCCCTCGAACATGCGTCGCTGCTGACCGAACAGAGCCAACAGTTGCGCCGCGAACGCAGCCGCCTGTTCGCCGCGCTGCAGAGCCTGCCCGGCATCACCCCCTATGCCAGCGAGGCCAACTTCATCCTGCTGCGGGTGCCGGCTGGCGAGGCGCCCCGGTTGCAGCGGCTGCTGAAGGCGCGTCACCGCATCCTGATCAAATGTCTGGATGGCGGCCATCCCCTGCTGCGCGACTGCCTGCGCATCACCGTCGGCACACCTGCCGAGAATGACGCCCTGCTGGACGCGCTGACCCAACTGCTCTGCGAACCACCCTCCAACGCCTGAGGCACGCACACGATGGTCAGCCCACTGCAAGAACAGCTGCTCAAGGCGGGACTGGTCAACAGCAACCAGGTCAAGAAGGCCGCCAAGGAGAAGTACCAGGCCAGCCAGCAGCCGGGCAACGCCGACCCGACGGCGGAACAGATCCGGCAGGCACAGCAGCAGAAGGCCGAAAGCGACCGGCAACGCAACCTCGAACAGCAGCAGGCGCGCGAGCAGAAGGCTCTGGCCGCCCAGATTCGCCAGTTGATCGAGACCCAGAGGATCGACCGCAGCGGTGGCACGGTCAGTCACCAGTTCGTCGACCATGGCAAGATCAAGAAGATCGTGCTGCACGCGCAGCAGCGCGAGCAGTTGATTCGCGGCACGCTGGCCGTGGTCCGGCTCGACGAGCGCCATGAGCTGGTGCCGGTCGGCACGGCGCAGAAAATCGCCCAGCGCGATCCGGGCGTTGTCGTGGTGCTGAACGCGCCGCCCAGCAGCGCTGCGGAGGACGCGAATGAGACCGACCCCTACGCCGACCACCCGATTCCCGATGACCTGATGTGGTGACCGGTCGCGTCAGACGGCTGGCTGCCCTGTCGCTTTGGTGGTAGTTTGCGCCTGCTTGACATGGATCAAATGCCGACATCCCGCCTGGCAGCTAGCCTGTCCGGCGGGCCGTCTGCCCACTCAATAATAATCATGAACGGAGTCGAATCTCATGGCCACCGCCGTCAAACTTGAACCTGCCGAACAGTATGACGCCATCGTCATCGGCGCCGGTATTGCCGGCATGTACCAACTGATCAAACTGCGCGAGCTGGGCTGCTCGGTGCGGGTGTTCGAGACCGGCGATGGTGTCGGCGGCACCTGGTACTGGAACCGCTATCCTGGCGCACGCTTCGACTCCGAGAGCTACAGCTACGGCTACTCATTTTCCGAAGAGCTGCTGCAGGAGTGGGAATGGAGTGAGCACTTCTCGCCCCAGTCAGAGACGCTGCGCTATCTCAACCATGTCGCCGACAAGTTCGATCTGCGCCGGGACATCCGGTTCAACACCCGGGTCACCGCGGCCCACTACAGCGAAGCGGACAGCTGCTGGACCGTCACCACCGACACCGGCACCCAGGCCCGTGCACGCTTTCTGATCACCGCGGTCGGTCCGCTCTCGGCAGCGACCCTGCCAGCGATCGAGGGCATCGACAGCTTCAAGGGCGAATCCTGCCACACCGCAAACTGGCCGCACCACGAGGTCGACTTCACCGGCAAGCGGGTGGCGGTGATCGGCACCGGCGCCACCGGCGTGCAGGTGATCCAGGAGGTGGCCAAGAGCGCGAAGCAGCTCACCGTCTTCCAGCGCCGTCCCAACTGGTGCACGCCACTCAACAACCGTCCGATCACGCCCGAGGAGCAGCGCCAGATCAAGGCGAGCTACCCGCAAATCTTCCAGCAGTGCCGTGAGACCAACGGCTGCTTCCTGCACAAGTCCGATCCGCGCAGCGCGCTCGAAGTGTCACCCGAGGAGCGTGAAGCCTTTTTCGAGCACCTCTACCAGCAGCCCGGCTTCGCCATCTGGATCGGCAACTTCATGGACATCCTGATGACGCCCGAGGCCAACAGGACCATCAGCGACTTCATCGCCAAAAAGATTCGCCAGCGGGTCAAGGATCCAAAGACCGCCGAAAAACTGATTCCGACCGACCATGGCTTCGGCACCCGCCGGGTGCCGCAGGAGACCCACTACTACGAGGTCTACAACCAGCCGAACGTCGAACTGGTCTCGCTGATCGAAACACCGATCGAGCGCATCACCCCCCAGGGCATCAAGACCAGCGACCGCGAGCGTGAATTCGACATCATCATCTACGCCACCGGCTTCGATGCGATCACCGGCGCGCTCGACCGCATCGACATCCGCGGCGTCGGCGGTCTCAAACTGAAGGACAAATGGCAGGATGGCCCGCGCACCTACCTCGGGTTGCAGAGCGTCGGCTTCCCCAATCTGTTCACGCTGGTCGGACCGCACAACACCGCCACCCTCTGCAACATCCCGCGCTGCATCGAACAGAATGTCGAGTGGGTCTCCGGAGTGATTGGCCACCTGCGCAGCCACCAGTTGCAGAGCGTCGTCCCCAGCGAAGAGGCCGAGCGGAGCTGGACCCAGCATGTCAACGAGATTGCCGAATACACGCTGTTCACCAAGGTCAACTCCTGGTTCACCGGCGTCAACACCAATGTGCCGGGCAAGGACAAGCCACGCATCGTCGTCTATGTCGGCGGCGCCCCGGCCTACCGCGAGCGGTGCGACCAGGAGAGTGCCAACGGCTATCCGGGCTTTGTGCTGCAATAGCCGGGTGGGCTGAGCGCTCCTTGGCGCTTTGCATGGCACGGCCACCGCACGGGGCGCAGTGCTGCCCCTGCCCGGCCGCTCTCCGGCAGCCTCCGCATCGGCCAGAACGGACTGCATGGCCGACGGGCGCCCGAGGCTCGCTGGGCTGGCGTCACACGACATTCAGTTCCATCCACCTTGCGGATGAAATTGCATATTGACACCTTCGGCTGCGGTTTCCAGAATTAGCACGCTACTAATTTGCTTGCTATCTGTCTGGATCTGCAAGCACATGGATGGTCAGAACAATAACAATGCAAGAAAGCTCCTCGGCCCGTGAACTGTTCGGATTCAAGCTGGTACATCTGGCCCGCTGCTGGCGCATGCGGCTCGATCAGCAGTTGAAGCACACCGGCCTGACCCAGTCGAAGTGGAACGCGCTGGTCTACCTGACCCGCGGCGGCGATGGCCTGTTGCAGAAGGATCTCGCCCGCTACATCGGCATCGAGGGTCCAACCTTGGTCAGACTGCTCGATGACCTGCAACGACAGGGGCTGATCGAACGTCGCTCCACCCACCGCGACCGCCGCGGCAAGACCATCCACCTCACCGATGCCGCCTATCCGGTGCTCACCGAATTCCATCAAGCCGCCGAAGCGTTGCGCGCGCAACTGCTCGATGGCGTTTCGGAACAGGAGATGGCGCTGTGCATCGACCTGTTCGAGCGTCTGCTGCACAACCTGAACACCATCAAACCCGCCAAGGAGCAATCCAACCATCATGAATGACGCCAGCTCCGCCACGCTCACGCCAACCCAGGGTCGACGCACCCTGCTGCTGGGACTCTTTGCCGTCGCCTGTCTGATCGGAGCCGGTTACTGGCTCTACCAGCGCTACACCCATGTCTACATCTCCGATGCACGCATCGGTGCCAGCATGGTGTCGGTTTCGAGCCGTGCTCCGGGTTGGGTCACCGATCTGATGGTCAGTGCCAGCGACCGGGTGAAGAAGGATCAGCCGCTGCTCACGCTGGATGCCCGTGACACCACACTGCGTCTGCGCGAGATCGAAGCGCAGATCGCCATCGCCGAAACCGACCTCGCCCGGCAGAAACTGGAGCACGACCTGCTCGATCGGCAAACCACCAACCGTCTGGATGCGGCCCGCTCCCGACAGGAGGCGGTGCAGACCACGCTGGCCACCGCCCAATCCAACTACAACTTCGCCAAGAGCGAGCTGGAGCGTGCCCGCACACTGCGCCAGCAGCGGCTGCTGGCCGAACGCGAGTGGGACAGCAAGCAGACCGCGCTCGACACCGCCCGCCAGGCCGTCGAGCGCAGTCGGGCCGAACTGGCCGCTGCCCATTCGACTCTGCTGGAGGCCGAGGCCAGCCGCGACCAGTTGCGGCAACTGGAGCAGACCATCCTCCGAACCCAGCACCAACTGGAGCAGTTGCAGGCCAACCGCCAGCGCCAGCAGATCGACCTCGATGACCGCACCGTTCTGAGCCCGATCGACGGGGTGATCGACGAGACCTTCACCCACGATGGGGAGTTCATCGGCACCGGACAGCGCATCCTGCTGATGCATGCCCCTGATCAGATCTGGGTCGATGCCAACATCAAGGAGACCGACCTCGACCACCTCAAGCTCGGCCAGCAGGCGCGCATCACCGTCGATGGCTATCCGGAGCTGGCGCCCGAAGGCAAGGTGGTCCGCATCGGCAATGCCGCCATCAGCCAGTTTGCGCTGCTGCCCAACGCCAACCCCAGCGGCAACTTCACCAAGATCACCCAGCGCATTCCGATCCGCATCGCCGTCGATCAGGTCGAAGGTGATCTGCTGCGCCCCGGCATGATGGTGGAGGTTGCGATTGAAGTCCGCTGAGGGTCGCCACCCGGTCCCGACCGGCCTGATGGCCGGCCCCAGGATATTGGCGCTGTTTGCCGAATATGGCCCCAGCTACCGCTGGTATGCCGTCTTCACGGTGATGCTCGCCTCCTTCACCACGCTGCTGACCGGCACCATCATCAATGTCGCGATCCCCGACATCATGGGGACCTTCGGCATGAGCAGTGATCAGGCGCAGTGGGTCTCGACCGGCTATCTGGCGGCCACCACCGGCTTCATGCTGCTGACTGCCTGGGCGGTCGAAGCCTATGGGATGCGCTTCACCTATCTGGCGGCGATGGGCATCTTCCTGGTCGGGTCACTGATGGGCGGCTTTGCGCCCACTGCGGAGGTGATGATCGTCTCCCGAATCGTGCAGGGCATCGCCGGCGGCCTGATGGGACCGCTGTCGATGCTGCTGATCACCCAGGTGTTCCCGCTCGACAAGCGCGGCATGGCGATGGGCATCTTCAGTGTCGGCGTGGTATTGGCCCCGGCCATGGGGCCGACGATCGGTGGACTGCTGGTCGACACCTTCAGTTGGCATTACGTCTTCCACATCCAGGTGCCGCTGTCACTGCTGTCGTTTCCGCTCGGCATTCTCTTCATGCCGGCACGCGAGGGCAGCGGGCCGCGCACTCCGTTCGACTGGAACGGACTGGTGTTGCTGGCGATCTTCGTCTTCACGCTGCTGACCGCACTGGCCAACGGTCAGCGTTATGGCTGGAACTCCGACTACATTCTGACCCTGCTGGCGGTTTCGCTGGTCTCGGGCGTTGCCTTCATCGCCTGGGAGCACCACTCCCCCCATCCGATGCTCAATCTGGAGATTTTTCGCGAACCCCGTTTTGCCGCTGCGGCCGGCATCTCCTTCATCCTTGGCGCCGGGCTGTTTGGCTCGACCTATCTGGTGCCACTGTTCCTGCAGACCGTGGCCGGGGTCACGCCAACCACCTCCGGACTGCTGCTGATGCCGGCTGGCCTCGCCATGGCCGCGCTCAACCCGGTCAGTGGTTTCCTCAGCGACAAGATCGATGCGCGGCTGATGATCTGGTTCGGCCTCTTCACCTTCTCGGTTTCGTCGCTGCTGCTCGCCAACATCGACATCAACACCTCCTTCTTCACGCTGATCTGGTGGGTGCTGATCGGCCGGGTCGGTCTGGCGGCGATCTTTCCCAGCCTCAACTCCGGCGCACTGCGGGTGCTGCCGTTCCGGTTGATGAGCCAGGGTTCAGGAGCAACCAACTTCATCCGCCAACTGGGTGGCGCCTTTGGCGTCAACCTGCTGACCGTCGCCCTGCAGGATCGCATCAGCTTTTACTATGACGCCTTTGCCACCACCCAGACCAGCGGCAATGTGGTCACCCTCGAACTGCTGAACAAGGTGCGTGCGCTGCTGGCCGCCAACGGCCTCCCCGAGGCACAGCAGTTGCCTGCGGCGATCGGATACCTCGGCCAGATGATCGGCAGCCAGGCGGCCACCTTCGCCTACCGCGACACCTTCCTCGGCATCACCCTGATCTTTCTGCTGACCATGCTGCCCACTGCACTGCTCAAGCTTGACATGCCCGGCCGCGTGGCGCGATAACGACTGCACACCGCTGTTCTCCCACCCAGGGGGTGTCGATGAAAATCGCACTGCAAGAGGCTCCAGCACCACAGCCACCGCGCCTGGCACTGTTCGAGCTGGGTTTTCGCCCCTTTTTCGCCTTGGCCGGCATCGCCGCGGTGGTGCAACTGCTGCTGTGGCTGACCATGCTGCAATTCCACTGGCCCGCCAGCGCTGGCTACTACCCAACCCTCGGCTGGCATGTCCATGAGATGCTGTTCGGCTATGCCGTGGCGGTGGTGGCCGGCTTTCTGCTGACCGCGGTGCGCAACTGGACCGGTCGCCCGACCCCGGTCCGCTGGCCACTGGCCGCGCTGGCGCTGCTGTGGCTGGCAGGCCGACTGCTGCCCTGGTGCGACACCCTGCTGCCACACTGGCTGATCGCGCTGACCGATCTGGCCTTTCTGCCGCTGCTGGCCACTGTCATCGCCATTCCGCTGCTGCAGGACCGCAAGCCGCACAACCTGGTGTTTCCACCGCTGTTGCTGCTGATGGCCGCTGCCAACCTGCTGATCCATGGCGAGCGGCTGGCCGACTGGCCAGGCAGCAGCCTGATCGGCCAGCGGCTGATGGTCGATCTGCTGGTGCTGCTGCTGGTGATCTTTGGCGGACGGGTGATTCCGCTCTTCAGCCGCAACGCCCTGCCCGGCATGCAGCCAGTGCATCGGGAGTGGGTCGAACGCGGCGCCCTCTGGAGCAGTTGGCTCTTCGCCCTGCTGCATCCGCTGCCGCTGCCCTCGTGGCTGCTGGCGACGCTGGCCGGCAGCGCGGCACTGCTGCATGGCATGCGGCTGGCCGGTTGGCATGACCGCCGCATCTGGCGGCAACCGATGCTCTGGGTGCTGCATCTGGGCTACGGCGCGATCAGCATCGGCTATCTGCTCAGTGCGGTCAGCCTGCTCGGCGGCCTCTCCAGTTCCGCCGCCAGCCACACGCTGACCGTGGGCGCCATCGGCCTGCTGACACTGGGCATGATGAGCCGGGTCGCGCTCGGCCACAGCGGACGCCTGATCGCCGCCGCGCCGTTGACCCAGGTCGCCTTCATGCTGCTGGCCAGCGCCGCCCTGTTGCGGGTCATCGTGGCCGCCTGTGGGCTCGACTCCCGCTGGCTGCTGCTTTCCGGTCTGCTGTGGAGCAGCGCCTTCGCGGCATTTGTCGTGGTCTATCTGCCGATTCTGCTGCGGCCACGCATCGATGGCCGTCCCGGCTGAGGTGTGCCGCTCAGAGGCTGCGGGTGATCGGCGACCGATCGGCCGGCAGATCGAGGGAGGCTGACTCCAAAACCATGGCATCGCCCAGATCGGCCATCCAGTGCCGCAACTGCTGCTGCAACCGCAGCGGATCACCACTGGTGTGCAGCGCCAATTCGCCGCTGTCGCGGGCATCGACCCGCAACAACCGTTCCTGCGACAGACGGCGCTCCAGCTCCCGCGCAACGGCTTCGGCCGTGTCCAGCAACACCACGTCGGGCCCGACCAGCGCGCGAATCTCTTCGGCCACCAGCGGATAGTGGGTGCAGCCGAGCACCAGGGTGTCGATGCCGGCATCGAGCAGTGGCGCGATCCGCTCGGCCAGCAGTGCCCGGATCAGCGCGCGCGACTGGTTGGACTCGATCGCCTCGACCAGACCCGGACAGGGCTGCACCAGCACCCGGTGACCCTGTGCGTGCTGTGCGATCAGCCCGGCCAGGCGCGTCCCTTCCGCCGTGGCTGGCGTGGCCAGCACCCCGATGACGCCGCTGCGGGTCAGCGCGGCCGCCGGCTTGATGGCCGGCTCGAGCGCGATGATCGGCACCGCGAAACGCTGGCGCAGCGTCACGGCCGCCGCGCTGGTGGCGGTGTTGCAGGCCACGACGATCGCCTTGGCCCCCTGCGCCAGCAGCAGTTCGCACAGCGCCAGCGAACGCGCCACGATCCAGTCGGCGGATTTCTCACCGTAGGGCATGTGCAGGGTGTCGGCCAGATAGAGCAGCGACTCGGCCGGCAGCCGCCGGCGCACCGCCTGCAACACCGTCAGGCCACCGATGCCGGAATCGAACAGGGCGATCGGCGCCGGAGCGGGTGGGTGTGCAGGGTCAATGGACATGGCAAAAACGGTTCAGGGTCACCTCAACGCAGATGGGCCGGATCACCGGCCCATCTTGCGCATGCTGCATCCAGCGATGCGACACTCAATGGTCGAACACGATCACATTGCGCGCCGTTTCACCGGTCTTAAGTGCGGCCAGCGATTCGTTCACCTCGCTGAGCTTGACCCGCCGCGCCACCATCTCGTCGAGGTGGAGCTTGCCGGCCATGTAGAAGTCGATGAAGCGCGGCATGTCGATGCGGAAGCGGTTGGAGCCCATGATGGAGCCCTGGATCTTCTTCTCGGTCAGCAGCTCGGCGCCATGCAGCTCGATCATCACCCCGACCGGGATCATGCCGATGATGGTGGCGGCACCGCCACGACGCAGCATCTTGAACGCCTGCTCGGCAGTGGCCTTCAGACCGATCGCCTCGAAGGAGTAGTGCACCCCGCCGCCGGTCATCTCGATGACCCGGGCCACCGCGTCGCCATCCTTCGGATTGACCACATCGGTGGCACCGAAGCGCTTGGCCAGCTCCAGCTTGGCCGGCTGCATGTCGATGGCGATGATGCGTCCGGCGCCGGCGATGGCGGCGCCATTGATCGCCGACAGCCCGACGCCACCGCAACCGATCACCGCCACCGTCGAGCCCGGCTCGACCTTGGCGGTGTGGATCACCGCACCGACACCGGTGGTGACACCGCAACCGATCAGCGCGGCACGGTCGAGCGGCATGTCCTTGCGAATCTTCACCAGCGCATGTTCATGCACCACCATCTGCTCGGCGAAGGAGGAGAGGTTGAGGAACTGGAAGATCGGCTTGCCATCCTGACTGAACGGCTGCGGCCCCATCGGCGAACGGCGCACCTCCGGATTCTGGCAGCGCGACATGTGGCCGGAGAGGCAATCCTCGCAATGGCCACAGAAGACCGACAGGCAGGTGATGACATGGTCACCGGGCTGCACATAGGTCACGTCGGAACCGACCGCCTCGACCACCCCGGACGACTCATGCCCCATGATTACCGGCAATGGATAAGGGTAGTGGCCGTCGATGAAATGCAGGTCACTGTGACACACCCCGGCGGCCGCAGTGCGGATCAGCACCTCGCGCGGACCCGGCTTGTTGATCTGCACCTCTTCGATCGAGAGTGGCTTGCCCACCTCACGCATGATGGCTGCTTTCATCGTGACTCCTCTTGTCGTTTTATTGATTCGGGTCGAATTCGTCGGCATCTGACAGGCACACTGGCCCGTGCGATGGTCGCACGGCGCAGCAACTTTAGCCGGTTCGGTGTCCGATGTCATCGGCACGCGCGGCCACGCCGCCCATAAAAAAGGCCCACTGTACTGAACAGTGGGCCTTGCTGAAGCAGGATCAATCAGTACCGGTAGCCGACGCTGAAAATTCCCGAGTTCGCGCTGGCCTTGACCTTGTACTGGTCGCCAACGCTGTCGACAAAGGATTCCGAACCCAGATCGAGCCACTGCGCCTCGGCCTGCAGGTAGAGATTCGGCGTGACGAAGGTCCTGATGCCAAACCCATAGCCGATGCCATCGTAATCCAGCTCGACCGGTGGAGTCCCACTGCTGTCCTTACCTTCAAAATCCATCCAGTGATAGCCCAGTTTGGCAAACACGGCGGTGTTCGCAGTCACTGCGAAGAGCGGTTGGAGGTAGACCGAGTAGTGCGTGTCAAACTCATTGTCATACATGCCGCTGCTGCCCTTACCTTGGCCAGCCTGGATGTTGTTGAGATCGTAGGTGGCGCCCACCGCAACGGCCCACTGTGGATCGAGTTGGAAGCTGTAGGCGATGTCGAGCAGGCCAACCGTCGAGGTCTGTGCATCGGTAAAGGTGTCACCTGCGGTGAAATCGGTGACTTCCAATTCACTGCCAACGGCAGCCAGACCCAGTCCGGCCGAAAAACCAGCGAAGTTATCCGAGGCAAAGGCTGAGGAGGAGAGGGCGAGCGTGGCGGCGGCCACAAGACCCAGTTTGCTGTTCATGCTTTTTCCTTTCATCGTATTCTCCCTCGATCGAGGTAATGGAACGGTTCTTCGTTTCAAAATTCTGCCATCGACAACAGATCGACGACGCAAAAAATATAGACCTCATGCCGGGCAGAGTCAACGGTGTTTTTTTATTAATTTTTCATGAAGATACTCAATAAACCTTCCTTGACATATTAGAAATTTGTGCTCTGTTTCACCCTATCGGGAAGGGCAAACAGGCCTGAACCGCCGTTGAAACCCGAGGAAATTGGCGGACGCAACCGCCCACTTCGGAAGCATGAAAAAAGCAGACTCACCCCCGCGGACTGTCTATTTTTTTAACCTGATCAGCGATAAAAAAGAGCGTTCGTCGTTAATCAATCGGTCACAAAAACCCCGAAGACTGGCCGCAACTCATCTCGCAGGAGGTTTGCATGTCGCCAGCATCACTCCGGGCCCGTCACTACCGCACTGTATGGATTTCCGATGTCCACCTCGGCTTTTCCGGCTGTCAGGCGGACTTTCTGCTCGATTTTCTGCACCACGTCACCTGCGACCGGCTCTATCTGGTCGGTGACATCATCGACTTCTGGCAGATGCGACGCGGCCTCTACTGGCCGCAAAGCCACAACAACGTGGTGCGCACGCTGCTCGGCAAGGCCAAGCATGGCACCGAGGTGATCTACGTGCCCGGCAACCACGACGAACTGCTGCGCGAGCATGATGGCCTGCAGATGGGCAACGTCGCCATTCAGGGCCGGGTGGTGCACCAGACCGCCGATGGCCGCCGCCTGCTGGTGATGCATGGCGACGAGTTCGACAGCGTGGTGCAGTGCAGCCGACTGCTGGCACTGGCCGGCAGCCAGGCCTACGCGCTGCTGCTGCGTGCCAACCGGCTGGTCAACTTCGTGCGCAGCAGATGTGGACTGCCCTACTGGTCGCTGGCCGGCCATCTGAAGCACAGGGTCAAGAATGCGGTCAACTTCATCTCCAACTTCGAATCGGCGGTGGCGCTGGCAGCACGCCGGCACGATGTCGATGGCGTGGTCTGCGGCCACATTCACCGCGCCGAAATCAGCATGATCGGCGAGGTGCTCTATCTGAACTGCGGCGACTGGGTCGAGAGCTGCACCGCGCTGGTCGAGCATGATGATGGCAAGATCGAACTGCTGCACTGGTCCGACCAGCAGCATGCACTGAAGGCCGAAACCGCGCTGCCGGCGCTGGCGGCATGAGGATCGTCATCGTCTCGGATGCCTGGGAGCCGCAGATCAACGGCGTCGTCACCACGCTCCGGCGCACCTGCGCGGAGCTGGCCACGCTCGGCCACACGGCCGAGGTGATCGGTCCCGACCGCTTCCGCACCCTGCCCTGCCCCGGTTACCGGTCGATTCGCCTGGCGCTCTGGCCCGGCCCACGCCTGGCACGGCTGCTCGATGAGCTGGCGCCGGATGCCATCCACATCGCCACCGAAGGGCCGCTGGGATTGGCGGCCCGCCACCACTGCCTGCGGCACGGCTTCAGCTTCACCACCGCCTACCACACCCAGTTCCCGGAGTATCTGGCGCTGCGCACGCCGATTCCGCTGCGCTGGAGCTACGCTGCCGTGCGCCGCTTTCACGCCGCGGCCGCGCGCACCATGGTGGCCACCGCCTCGCAGCAGGCGGTGCTGGAACAGCATGGCTTCACCCACCTGGTGCGCTGGAGCCGTGGCGTCGACACCGCGCTGTTCCGGCCCGGCGTCAAGGACTTTCTGCAGCTGCCGCGACCGATCGCGATCTATGTGGGGCGGGTGGCGGTCGAGAAGAACCTCGACGCCTTTCTCGAACTCGACCTGCCGGGCAGCAAGGTCGTGGTCGGCGACGGCCCGGCATTGGCCGACCTGCGCGAGCGCCATCCCGACGCACACTTCACCGGCTTCAAGCAGGGCGAGGAGTTGGTCCGGCATCTGGCAGCGGCAGATGTCTTCGTCTTTCCGAGCCGCACCGACACCTTCGGCCTGGTGCTGCTGGAGGCGATGGCCTGCGGCGTGCCGGTGGCCGCCTACCCGGTGACCGGTCCGCTGGATGTGGTGCAGCCCGGCGTGACCGGCGTGCTGCATGAAGATCTCGCCCTCGCCATACCGCAGGCGCTGCAACTCGACCCGGCGGCCTGCGTCGCCCAGGCCAAAGCCTGCTCGTGGCGCAACGCGACGCTGCAATTCCTCAACAACCTGACCCCGCTGCGACAGCCGGCAGCCGCCACGCCACCGGAGTCGGCGCCGGATGGCCACTGCCATTGAGCGGCGCTGCGCTTTCATTGAACTGTCCTGTCCGCCATCGCTTTCGTAGAATGGCCCGTTTCATCCATTGCTACGGAGCGACCCATGCGCGCCAGCCAGATATTGGTTTCCACCCTCAGAGAGACGCCGGCCGATGCCGAGGTGATCAGCCATCAGCTGATGCTGCGTGCCGGACTGGTGCGCAAGCTCGCCTCCGGCCTCTACAGCTGGCTGCCGATGGGGCTGCGGGTGCTGCGCAAGGTGGAGCGGATCGTCCGCGAGGAGATGGACCGCTCCGGCGCCCAGGAGCTGCTGATGCCGGTGGTGCAGCCAGCCGAGCTGTGGCAGGAGTCGGGCCGCTGGGAGCAGTATGGCGCCGAACTGCTGCGCATCCAGGACCGTCACCAGCGCGACTTCTGCCTGGGGCCGACCCACGAAGAGGTGATCACCGACCTGATCCGCAACGAGATCAAGAGCTACCGGCAGCTCCCGGCCAACTTCTATCAGATCCAGACCAAGTTCCGCGACGAGGTGCGCCCCCGTTTCGGCATCATGCGCTCGCGCGAGTTCATCATGAAGGATGCCTACTCCTTTCATGCCGACAGCGCATCACTGCAGGCCACCTACGCACTGATGCACCAGACCTACTCACGCATCTTCACCCGGCTGGGACTGCAATTTCGTGCCGTGCTGGCCGACACCGGCAGCATCGGTGGCAGCGCCTCGCACGAGTTCCATGTGCTGGCCAGCTCCGGCGAAGATGAGATTGCCTTCAGCAGCGACAGCGACTACGCCGCCAATGTCGAACTGGCCGAAGCCGTCGCCGTGCCGCCCGCGCAGCAGTTGCCGGCAGCGGCACTGAGCCGCATCGCCACCCCCGGCCAGTCGAGCATCGCCGAGCTCTGCCAGTTCCTCGGCGTGGCGCCGAGTCGGACCGTCAAGACCCTGGTGGTCGAGGGCGAAGCCACCTCGGACGAACAGCCCGCCCCGCTGGTGGCGCTGGTGCTGCGCGGCGACCACCGCCTCTCCGAGATCAAGGCCGCCAAACTGCCTGGCGTCGCCGCACCGCTGACGCTGGCCAGCGAGGCGCGCATCCGCGCACTGCTCGGCTGCGGACCCGGCTCGATCGGCCCGATCGGACTGCCGATCACCACCCTGGTCGACCGCTCGGCCGCCCTGCTCGACAGCTTCGTCTGCGGCGCCAACGAAGACGGCCACCACCTGAGCGGCGCCAACTGGCAGCGCGACTGCCCCGGCATCACCCTCGTCGACCTGCGCCGTGTCGAAGAGGGCGACCCCAGCCCCGATGGCCGGGGCCGACTGCTGATCAAACGCGGCATCGAGGTCGGCCACATCTTTCAGCTCGGCACCAAGTACAGCGCGGCGATGAACGCCAGCGTGCTCGACCCCAATGGCCGCGCCATCGTCATGGAGATGGGCTGCTACGGCATCGGCGTCTCCCGCGTCGTGGCCGCCGCCATCGAACAGAACCACGACGCGCGCGGCATCCTCTGGCCACAGGCCATCGCCCCGTTCGCGGTCGCGCTGATTCCGCTCAACTATCAGAAGTCCGAAGCGGTGCGGCAACTGACCGACCGCCTCTACGCCCAGCTCGCTGAACTGGGGGTCGAGGTGCTGCTCGATGACCGCAACGAGCGCCCCGGTGTCAAACTCGCCGACTGTGAACTGATCGGCCTGCCGCACCGCATCGTCATCGGTGACCGTGGCCTGGCCCAGGGGGTCGTCGAATGCCAGCACCGCGACGCCCCAAGCGCCACCGAACTGCCTCCGGAACAGGCGGTGAACTGGCTGATGCAGCGGCTGGCGGCGGGCTGAACTGGCACTGATCGAAATGGCATGCGCAGGAGATGCACGCATTGCTCCTTCAGTGTCCGGATGACCCGTTCCACCATGCCGTTCTGCTGTGGTCAGTGGGCGTGATGAATTCCTGTTGCAGGCCACGGCTGCGCACCAGTCGCGTGTGACGCCGGCTGGTGAAGACCAGATCATTGTCCGAGTGCAGCAGGAGCGGCGCCGGTATCCGGCCCAAGGCGCGGAAGCGGATGATGAGCGCCTGCTCCAGTGCTACCATGGGCCACCAGCCAATAATCAATAAAATCTCATGGAGACCCGCTCATGGACTTTTCCGAGGTGATTGCCCAGCGCTACAGCGTGCGCGCCTTTCGGCCTGACCCCCTGCCCCGCGCATTGATCGAGCGCATTCTGGGCGATGCGCTCAAGTCGGCCTCCTGGTGCAACACCCAACCATGGCAGGTGATCATCACCGAAGGGGCGGGGACCGACCGCTTTCGCGAGGCGCTGTGGTCCCATGTCAATTCTGGCAAGGGCGCCAACCCGGACATTCCGTTTCCGGTCAAGTACCACGGCGCCCACTACGACCGCCGCAAGACCTGCGCGATGCAGCTCTATGCCAGCCTCGGCATTGCCGATGGCGATCGGCAGGCCTCCTTCGCACAGACGCTGAAGAACTTTCGGCTGTTCGAGGCGCCGCATGTGATGATCGTGACCAGCCACGAGTCGTTGGGCAGCTATGGTGCACTGGATTGCGGGCTCTTCGTTCAGAGTTTTCTGCTGAGCGCCACCAATCAGGGGGTGGGCACCATCGCCCAGGCTGCCATTGCCGCCTACAGCGACTTCATTCGTGAGCACTTCGCGATTGCGCCCGAGCAGCGCATCCTCTGCGGCGTCTCCTTCGGTTACGCCGATCCGAGCCATCCGGCCAACCAGTTCCGCACCGAGCGCGCCACCCTCGAGGAGCTGGTGCGCTGGGAGGGCTAGACTTTCTGGCAAGAAGATTCGTCGAGGTCAGGTCGACATGATCCGCATCGATGCACCCGGGCCGATCCGCACACCGGTCGAGAACAACGCCCCCACCGAAAACCGCCGGGTGAACCCGGTCGAACCGGTCCGCTTCTATCTGACCGATGAAGGTGAGCGGCGCATCGACCGCCGGCGCCAGCCGGATCGCCGGATCAGCGCACAGGATCGGCGCATGCTGAATGTCGGCCAGCGCGCCAACAACGGTCGCCGCATCCGCAAGGATCGGCGCCGCTCTGCATTGCCACGGCCGACCCCGCAGGGCCGTCGCGGCCAGTTGATCGACACGCAGGCATAGCGCGCAGTCAGCGCCCTGCCGGCTGATCGATCCTGGCGAAGGAGTCCTTGAGCGCCACGGTGCGGTTGAAGATCAGCCGCTGCGGCTGGCTGTCGGGGTCGAGACAGAAGTAGCCCTCGCGCTCGAACTGGTAGCCCTGCCCGACCTGCGCCGTGGCCAGTTCGGGCTCGACAAAGCCCTGCACGATGGTGAGCGAATCGGGATTGAGGCTGTCGAGAAAGTTGTCGGCCGCGGCCGGATTGGCGTCGACGAAGAGCCGCTGGTAGAGCCGCAGTTCGGCGGCGATGGCATGGCTCGCCTCGACCCAGTGGATCACCCCCTTCACCTTGCGTCCTTCGGGGGCCTTGCCCAGGGTCTGCGGATCATGGCTGCAGCGCAGTTCGCGAATCTCGCCGCTGTCGTCACGCAGCACCTGGTCGCAGCGAATCACATAGCCATGGCGCAGTCGCACCTCGCCACCGCTGACCAGCCGCTTGAACTCCTTGCCCGCCGTTTCACGAAAGTCGGCCCGATCGATGTAGATCTCTCGCCCGAAAGGGAGCTTGCGGCTGCCCAGCGCTTCGTGCTGCGGATGGTTGGGTACCTGCAGCCACTCGATCTGATCCGGGTAGTTTTCGATCACCAGCTTGAGCGGATCGAGCACCGCCATCCGCCGTGGCGCGTTGTGATCGAGGTCATCACGGATGCAGCTTTCGAGCAGCTCCATCTCCACGCTGTTGTCGGCCTTGGTGACGCCGATGCGCCGGCAGAAGTCGCGAATGGCGGCCGGGGTGTAGCCACGCCGCCGCAGGCCGGCGATGGTGGGCAGGCGCGGGTCGTCCCAGCCGCTGACCTTGCCCTCTTCGACCAGCTGCTGCAGCTTGCGCTTGCTGGTCAGGGTGTATTGCAGGTCGAGGCGCGAGAATTCGATCTGCTGCGGATGGCACGGCACACTGAGATGATCGAGAAACCAGTCGTAGAGCGGTCGATGGTCCTCGAATTCGAGGGTACAGAGGGAGTGGGTGATCCCTTCGAGCGCGTCCGAGATGCAATGGGTGTAGTCGTACATCGGGTAGATGCACCAGGCGTCGCCGGTCTGATGGTGGCTGGCGTGGCGCACGCGATAGATGACCGGATCGCGCAGGTTGATGTTGGGCGAGGCCATGTCGATCTTGGCGCGCAGCACCCGCTCGCCGTCGGCAAATTCACCGGCGCGCATCCGCCGCAGCAGATCGAGATTCTCCTCGATGCTGCGTGAGCGATCGGGGCTGTCGCGGCCGGGCTCGGTCAGGGTGCCGCGGTGGCTGCGCATCTCTTCACTCGACAGGCTGTCGACATAGGCCAACCCCTTGCCGACCAGCTCCTCGGCATACCCATAGAGTTGCTCGAAGTAGTCCGAGGCAAAGCGGACCGGACCGTGCCAGTCGAAGCCGAGCCACTTCACGTCACGCTGGATTGCCTCGACATATTCCAGCTCCTCCTTGCAGGGGTTGGTGTCGTCGAAGCGCAGATGGCAGCGTCCGCCCGGATAGTCTTCAGCCAGTCCGAAGTTGAGGCAGATCGATTTGGCGTGGCCAATGTGCAGGTAACCGTTGGGCTCCGGAGGAAAGCGGGTCACCAGTTGCCCGCCATTGGCGCCACGCGCCAGATCGGCCTCGACGATCTGGCGGATGAAGTGGTTGGGGCGGTGGGTGATCTGCTCACTCATCTGGCGTCAAGTCCTTGAATGGAAATGGGTTGGTGCATGGATGCCTCCGCTTTCGGTTCTGTACATCCGCGCTCATGGCCATTATACGAGATGGCATCCATCCGGGCAGGCACGCCTGACTCAACGGCTGCATGAAAATGGCGTTGCAATCAGCTCTATCAATGACTAGACTTCTTACGGTTGGTAAGCTAACCATTTATTTTGTTATCTATTAGCCATGCCATCTTCTACCGACGACATCGACCGCTTCGTCTCGCTGCTCACCGAGACTTCGAGCCTCTGGCGGCTTCACCTCAGCCAGCGCATCAAACCCACCGGCATCAGTGCCGCGCAGTGGCGGGTGCTGTCGAACATCAAACGCGCACGCGAACCGCTGACCCAGAGCGATCTGGCCGGGCGGGTCGGCATCGAGGCCGCCACCCTGGTCTCGCTGCTCGATCGCCTTGAAGCGGCCGAATGGGTGGAGCGGCGGCCCCATCCGCAGGATCGCCGCTTCAAGACCGTTCACCTGCGCGACAAGGCGCTGCCGATTCTGGCTGAGCTGGAAATCATCGCCGCGCAACTGCGCCGCGAACTGCTCGGTGAGATCGATCCGCAGGAGCTGCGCATCGGCACCGAACTGCTGCGCAAGATTCAACTGAAAATGGAGCCGAAAAACCGATGAACGCCAACCTTGGCCAGACCCTGCAACTCGAGGCCTCCGCACCCAAAAAGCCCTCTTTGATGAAAAAACCCATTGTGCGGGCAGCGCTGACCATCGCGCTGCTGGGTGCGCTGATCTTTTTCGGCCAATGGATTTATCACCGCTCGACCCATGTCTATGAGATCGATGCCCGCCTTCGCTCGACGCTCTACATCGTCAGCAGCGAATTGCCGGGACGGCTGGAGAGCTTTCCGCTCGATGAGGGCATGACGGTGAACGAAGGCCAGATGGTGGCCAAGCTCGATTCGACCAGGGCGGAGCTGCTGCTCAGCGAGCTGTCGCTCGAATTGCAGAAGCTCGATGCCCAGATCGAAGAGATGGAGACCTCGAAGCAGGTGCTGCAACATCAGCTCGAGAGCCGGATGCAAAGTGCCGGTGCCAACGTCGATGCCGCCGGCGCCTCGGTCAAGGAGGCGGAGCTGAGCAAGAAGCAGGCCGAGGATGAGCTGCGTCGAACCGTCTCGCTGGCCGCGCAGAAGCTGGTCTCGCAACGGCAGTTGGAACAGGCGCAGACCGCAGCCAAGCAGGCGGCCGAGAACCTCAATGTGGTCAGGGCCAAGGCCACCTCGTCATCGGCGGCACTCTCCGAAAGCCGGGCCAACGCCGCCCAGGTCGATGTGCTGGAGAAGCAGATCCAGCGGCTGCGGGTCAACCGTGAAAGCATTCAGGTACAGCGGGAGCGGCAGGCCAGCGAAGTGAAAAAGCACACCATCACCAGCCCGGTAACTGGCGTGGTCGATCAGACCTTCGTCAACGAGGGTGAATATGTCGCCCCCGGCCAGCGCTTTGCGCTGGTGCATGACAGCCGCGATGTCTGGATCAACGCCAACATCAAGGAGACCGAAGTCCAGAAGATCAGGCAGGGGCAGCCGGTCATCATCACCGTCGATGCCTATCCGGGACGCACCTTCAGTGGCAAGGTGCTGCTGGTCGGCAGCGCGGCCACCAGCCAGTTCGCACTGATTCCCAGCCCCAACCCCAGCGGCAACTTCACCAAGATCACCCAGCGCATTCCGGTCAAGATCAGCGTCGAGCAGCAGGATGGCCTGCTCAAGCCGGGGATGATGGTCGAGGTGGACATCGATGTCTCGAACCGTTGATTCGCTGTTCCTGAAGTATGGTCCCGCCTACCGCTGGCTGGCCACGGCGACGGTCATCAGTGGCACGCTGACCACCGCGCTCTCCACCACCATCGTCAACGTGGTGATTCCCGACATCATGGGCATCTTCGGCGTCGGCCAGGACAAAGGGCAGTGGATGTCGACCGCCTTTCTGGCCGCCAACACCGCCTCGATGCTGGTCAACGCCTGGTGCGTGCATGCCTATGGCCAGCGCAAGACCTTCATCGCGGCCATGCTCTTTTTCATCTTCGGCTCGATACTCGGTGGCCTGGGGCAGGACATCAACACGCTGATTCTGGCACGCGTCATTCAGGGGGCCGCCGCGGGTCTGCTGCAACCGCTGACGATGCAGATGATGTTCCGGGTCTTTCCCGAGGATCAGCGCGGCAACGCCATGGGCTACTTCGGCATCGGTGTCATTCTGGCGCCGGCCTTCGGTCCGACACTGGGCGGGGTGCTGGCCGACAACTTCAACTGGCGGGCAGTGTTCTTCGTCGCGCCAACCGTGGGCATTCTGGCGATTGCCATGGCTGCGGTTTTTCTCCCCGATCGGGAGGATGAGGGCCCAGCTCGCCGCTTCGACTGGACCGGACTTGCTCTGCTCTGCACCTTTCTGCTGACGGTGCTGACCGCACTGTCGAATGGCCAGCGCGAAGGGTGGTACAGCGACTACATCGTCACGCTGTTCAGCGTCGGCTTCGTCAGCGCCGCGGCCTTTCTGTGGTGGGAACTCAACTCCGACCGCCCGCTGCTGCAACTGCGCGTCTACAGCTATCCGGGCTTTGCCTCCGCCGCCGGCGTCTCGATCATCTATGGCATCGGCCTGTTCGGCTCGACCTACATCTTTCCGCTGTTCGTGCAGTTGCAGCTCGGCTACACCCCGACCCTCTCAGGCTTGATGCTGATGCCGGCCGGTCTGGTGATGGGCATGCTGTTTCTGCCGATGGGACGGCTCTCCGACCATGTGCGTCCGCATTACATGATTCTCGCCGGCTTCGTGATCTTCGCGCTGTCGAGCCTGCTGCTCTACGACGCCGATGTCGACACCACCTTCTGGACAATGGCGTCGATGATCATGCTCGGCCGCATCGGCCTCACCTTCATCATGCCGGCGGTCAGCGTCGGTGGCATGGGGTCATTGCCGCCCCATCTGATGGGACAGGGCAGCGGCGCGATCAACTTCACCCGCCAACTGGGCGGCGCCTTCGGTGTCAACCTGCTGTCGGTCTACATGAGCGCACGCACCGACCTCTATGCCGACTTTCTGGCCGCCACCCAGATACCCGACAACAGCACCACCCAGGCACTGATCCGCTCGATGGCGCAACTCTATGCGCAGTCGGGCGTCTCGGAGGCGCACCAGAACGCCGGTGCGGTGCAGTATCTGGCACAGGTGGTCGCGGCCAAGGCGTCGATGTTCGCCTTTCGCGATGCCTTCATCGTCGTCGGCATCGTCTTTCTGCTCGGCATCATCCCGGCACTGGTGCTGGGCCGCTTCTGCAAGCCGCGCGGCCAGCGGATACCGATGGATGGCGAGGAGGCCGACGCGGAGCTGCCCGCCGGCTCGACGCACTAGATTCGCGCGCGCTTCAACCGCAACGCATTGCTCACCACCGACACCGAGCTGAAGCTCATCGCCGCCGCCGCAATCATCGGCGACAGCAAAAGGCCGGTGAAGGGGTAGAGCAATCCGGCGGCAATCGGCACCCCCAGCGCGTTGTAGACAAAGGCGAACAGCAGGTTCTGCCGCATGTTGCCGAGGGTGGCCAGCGACAGCCGCCGCGCGGTCTCGATGCCGCGCAGATCGCCCTTGACCAGCGTGCAGTGGGCACTGCTCATCGCCACGTCGGTGCCGCTGCCCATCGCGATGCCGACATTGGCCTGTGCCAGCGCCGGCGCATCGTTGATGCCATCGCCGGCCATGGCGACGATCTGCCCCTCGGCCTGCAATCTGGCCACCAGCTCTGCCTTCTGCTGTGGCTTGACCTCGCCATGCACCTCGTCGATCCCCAGTGCCCGCCCCACCGCCCGCGCCGTGGTGAGGCCATCGCCGCTGGCCATGATGATGCGCAAGCCGCCAGCGCGCAGTGCCCGCAGGGCTTCGGCGGTGGTGCCCTTGATCGGATCGATCACCGCAATCAGCCCGGCCAACCGGCCTGCCACACCGACAAAGATCACCGTCGCCCCCTCGACGCGCAGTGCCTCGGCCTGCTGGGCCAGCGGCTGCCAGTCGATGGCGGCCTCGCTCATCAGTGCACCGTTGCCCAGCACGACCGGCTGCCCATCGACCTGGCCGCGCACACCGATGCCGGATGAAGATTCGAACTGCTCCGGCTTGCTGAGCGGCAGGTCACGCCGTCGCGCCTCCGCCACGATGCTGGCGGCCAGTGGATGCTCGCTGCCCTGATCGAGGCTGGCAGCGATGCGCAGCAGTTCAGACTCGCTCCATCCGGCACAGGCCACAGCCTGGTGGAAGACCGGCCTGCCCTCGGTCAGTGTACCGGTCTTGTCGACGATCAACGTGTCGACCTTGCCCATCAGTTCGATTGCGGCCGCATCACGGAACAGCACCCCCTGGGTGGCGCCCCGGCCGGTGGCGACCATCACCGACATCGGCGTCGCCAGCCCGAGCGCGCAGGGGCAGGCGATGATCAGCACCGCCACTGCATTGATCAAGCCATGGATCCAGCTCGGCTGTGGTCCGAACAGACCCCAGCCCAGCAGCGTCAGCAGCGCGACCGCCATCACTCCCAGCACAAAGTAGCCCGCCACCTGGTCGGCCAGCCGCTGCATCGGAGCACGGGAGCGTTGCGCCTGTGCCACCATCTGCACGATCTGTGACAGCACCGTCTCGATCCCGACCTTCTCGGCGCGCATCACCAGTGCCCCGCCACCATTGAGGGTGGCACCGATCAGTCGGTCGCCCACCCGCTTGCTGACCGGGATCGGTTCACCGGTCAGCATCGACTCATCGACGGCGCTCTCCCCTTCGACCACCAGGCCATCCACCGGCACCTTCTCACCCGGCCGAACCCGCAGCAGATCGCCGCGCTGCACCCGGGTCAGCGCCACCTCCTCCTCACCGCCATCACTGCGCAGGCGACGCGCGCTCTTCGGCGCCAGCCCCAGCAGCGCCTTGATTGCCGCACCGGTCTGCGCACGGGCCTTCAGTTCCAGCAGTTGACCGAACAATGTCAGCGAGATGATCACCGCTGCCGCTTCGAAATAGAGCGCGACCCGGCCATGCATCTGGAACGAGGCCGGGAACAGGCCCGGCAGCAGCAGTGCCGTGAGGCTGTAAAGGTAGGCGGCACCGGTACCGAGACTGATCAGCGTCCACATGTTGAGGCTGCGCTGTCGAACCGACTGGATGCCACGCACGAAAAAGGGGCCGCCGGCCCATGCCACCACCGGCGTCGCCAGCAGCAGCTCGACCCAGCCCTGCATCGAGCCCAGCAGCGGCTGCAACAGCTCTCCCGACATCGAGATGACGGCCACCAACAGACTCGATGGCAAGGTCCACCAGAAACGGCGGCGAAAATCGGTCAGCTCCGGATTTTCACCCTCATCGAGCGTCGGCAGCAGCGGTTCGAGGGCCATGCCGCACTTCGGACAACTGCCAGGGCCGATCTGCGACACCTCCGGATGCATCGGACAGCCGTACTCGACATCGAGCGGCATCGCCTCGGCGGGCAGCGCGACGGGATGCAGGTAGCGCTGCGGATCGGCGTCGAACCGCTCCTTGCAGCGCGCACCGCAGAAGCGGTACTCCTGACCGGCATGACGGCTGCGGTGTGGCGAGTCGGGCTTGACGCTCATGCCGCACACCGGGTCCCGATCCGCCGCCGCTGCCTCTGTGTCCTGACCGCAGCAGCCTCCCGCGTGGCGAGCGGCCGAAGCCGCCGGATCGTCATGCTGTGTCATCTCGAGCCCCCCTGTGGTCGATGCCAACGTCTTCAGAACCAGAACCGCACTCCGCCAACCCAGCGCCATTCGCTGGTGGCATCACCGGCACTGTGCGCCAGATCGGCGCTCTGCCCAAACTTTCCGCTCCACTCGACACCCAGATAGGGCGCAAGCTGCCGGCTGAACTCATAACGCAGCCGCAGACCCAGCACCCCTTCGGCAAGGCCGCTGCCCAGACCGCGCGCGGGGTCATCCTGGCCATAGAGGTTGAACTCGACCCGCGGCTGCAGGATCGCCCGCTGCGTCAACAGCAACTCATATTCGCTGCCAAGACGCAGCGCACTGCGGCCACCGCTGCCGAGATAGGCCGCCACATCGAGCTCGAACCAGTAGGGCGCCAGCCCATGCAGGCCCAGCGCCAGCCACTGGCGCTCCGGCCCTGCACCACTGTCATGGCGCAGTCCCAGCTGCCGGTCCCAGAACGGGGCGACCGCATGGCTCCAGAGCAGCTCGCTGCGCGCCTCCTGCAGCGTGCCGCTGCTGTGCTCACCTTCGGCCTTCAACCAGAGCCGATCATAGCTGCCGCCCCACCAGGCCTGCGCGTCGTAGGCCGTGCCGGTGTGATCGCGCCCATCGGCCCGCTCCAGCCGATCGATGCGCAGCACCGAGAAGCGGTGCGAGTCGGCCATGTGCGAGTGCTGCCGGCCCTCCAGCAGATAGGGGCCGGAATCGAGCCGGTAGCCATTCGAGTAGGCATCGGGATCACGCCCCTCGCGGGCGGAATCGCCACTGCCGTGGTCCATGCTGCCGTGGTCCATGCTGCCGTGGTCCATCCGGCTGTGGTCGATCGTCTTTGCCGGCGGCTCTTCGATCGCATGAGGGTGCGCATGACCAGCGGTCTCGGCCGCAGCCTGCCTGGTCAGTGCCAGTACGGCCGTCAGCAGCAGCGGTTTCAACCACCCTGCGGGATGAAACGCACTTTTCTTTTCATTGCTCAGAGGGTTCATGCCACCACCACCTCGCGGAACATGCCGCTGTCCATGTGGAACATCAGGTGGCAGTGCCAGGCCCAGCGTCCCAGTGCATCGGCCGTCACCAGAAAGCTGATCCGCTGCGCCGGCTGCACGGCAAAGGTGTGGCGGCGAAGCTGAACGGCTCCGGCTGGGCTCTCCAGTTCGCTCCACATGCCATGCAGATGCATCGGATGGGTCATCATGGTGTCGTTGTGCAGGATCACCCGCAGCCGCTCGCCGTGGCGGAAATGCACCGGCGTCGATTGGCCGTACTCGACGCCATCGAACGACCAGCTGTAGCGCTCCATGTTGCCGGTCAGGTGCAGCTCGATCTCGCGGTCGGCCATTCGCCGATCGAGCACGCCCTCCAGGCTGTGCAGATCGGCCAGCGTCAGGACGCGGCGACCATTGTTGCGCAGCCCCACGCCGGGATCGTCCAGATTGCTGCGTGCCCTGTCGACCCGCATGTCGGTCCCCGGGCCATGTTCGCTGCGGGCATGGTGCGCCGGCCTGCCGCCATGCATGTCGCCCATCATGTCCGTCATCGACAGCCATTCGACCGGATCGAGCGCCGGCACCGGGGCGGTCAGGCCCGGCCGCGTCGCCAGCGTGGCACGGGCAAAGCCCGAGCGGTCCATCGACTGGGCGAAGAGCGTATAGACATCATCGCGTGGGGCGACGATGACGTCATAGGTTTCACCGGGCCCGAACCGCAGCTCATCGACGGTGACCGGTTCGACATTCTGGCCATCGACCTGCACCACCGTCAGCGGCAGTCCGGGGATGCGCAGATCGTAAAAGGTCATGGCACTGCCGTTGATCAGCCGCAGCCGCAGCCGCTCGCCGGGGCGGAACAGCCCGGTCCAGTTGTCCGCTGGCGTCATGCCGTTGATCAGGTAGCGGTAGGTGTGGGCTGAAATGTCGGCCAGATCGGTCGGGTTCATCCGCATCTGCTGCCACATCTGGCGGCGTTCGATGGCGGCCGACCAGCCGGCGCTGGAGAGATCGCGCACGAAGTCGGCCAGCGTCGGCTGGTTGAAGTTGTAGTAGTCGCTCTGCACCTTCAGCCGCTTCAGCAGCTGCATCGGCTCCTCGTCGCTCCAGTCGGACAGCAGCAGCACGAGGTCACGGTCGGCCTGAATCCGCTCACCCTCGATCGGATCGATGATGATGGCGCCATACAGGCCGCGCTGCTCCTGCATGCCGGAGTGGGAGTGGTACCAGTAGGTGCCGCTCTGTGCCACCTTGAAGCGATAGGTGAAGGTGCCGCCAGGCGGGATGCCCGGAAAACTGATGCCCGGCACGCCATCCATCTGATAGGGCAGCAGGATGCCATGCCAGTGGATCGAGCTCTCTTCGGCCAGACGGTTGTAGACGCGAAGGGTGACCGTATCGCCCTCACGCCAGCGCAGCGTCGGCGCCGGCAGCGCGCCATTGATGGTGGTGGCCAGCCGCGGATGGCCGGTGAAGTTGACCGGTGTCTCGGCAATGGTGAGATCGAATTGGGTGCCGCGCAGCTCCCTCGGGGTGGCGCTGGCCACTGCCGAAGCCGTGAACTCCGCTCCAGGGTCGGCCTGGCCGAACCGCGGCGCCAGACCACAGACTCCCGCCGCCAACCCGACACCAATCCCCTGCACCAGGCGACGGCGCCGCCAATCGAACCCGGCAGGGGGACTCTTTCTGGATGACATCTTTGACTCCAAATCGCATGGTCGACAGCCGCCTCCGCACAGATGCGGATGACGGCAGTGGCAAGCTCAGGAGTTCAGCTGATCGGGGGCCTGAAAGGTGGCCGCCCATGGGCCGGCAATGGCACGGTCCGCTGGAGTGCAGGGCTGAAGTTTGCAATGCGCACCCGCGCGGAGAGCGCCTGATGACCCGGCAGCGCAGTCAGACCGCCGCACAGACCGTGCAGGCAACCACACCCGAGGCCACTGCCTCCCGCAGGGATGCCGTGATGACCGCAGTGGCGATTCGCCGCCATCTCCTGGTCGTTGGCACTGCTCTGCCCACTCTGTTCGTGCGCCAGTGAATTGACCCATTCGGCGTGCTGTCGGGGTGCAGCCACTGCCAGAAGCAGACCCAGCAGTGCCAGCAGCACCAACCGGCGCCGCGTCGAATGGCCCGGCAACGGCGCCTTGACTGACTCCGACCAGAACCTGTTCATGCTTCAACCACACGCTCGCGGCGGCAACGGATCAATCAACCTTTTCAAAAAGGTGGTAGGTCTCGGGAATGTACTGATCCACCGCCGTGCCAACATAGTGGTAGCTGACCGGAATGCCATCGCCGGAACGGTAGAGGTGGAAGGTGCGACGCTGCTTGGGCCCCTGGCGACTGATGTCGACCTCGACCCACATGAACACCTTCTTGTTGGGGACCAGAAATTCGACCCAGCGCACCTGGGCGTCATGCGGCAGATCGACGTGGAAGGGTTGATCGGTCATTGGCACTTCATATTTGTGCATGGTCTTCATGGGCGGCACTACTCTGTACGGGCGAAATATTCCACAACCTGGCAATCGCCAGCAGTCTAATCAATAGTTGATCGCGGCGAAACTTTGATGGAGGCTACAGTCACACCCCTCTGATATCAGATTTTGGATGAAAATACGTGACTAACCCATTGTCCATATTCGATCTCGACTCCAACTCCTCGCTTGCTTTCGCAACGGCTTCGGCGCTCGGAGCTCCGCTTTCGGCCTGGGAAGAGCGCCAATTCGAGGATGGCGAGCACAAGGCCAGACCCCTCGAAAGCGTCCGTGGCCACCATGTCGTGCTGCTGCAATCGCTCTACAGCGATGCGGCTCATTCGGTGAATGACCGCCTGGTCAGAGAGCTGTTCTTTGTCGCTGCACTCAAGGATGCCGGCGCCACCGAAGTGACCGTCGTCGCACCCTACCTCGCCTATGCACGCAAGGACCGCAGGAGCAAGCCGCGCGATCCGGTCACCAATCGCTATGTGGCCCAACTGTTCGAAGCGGTGGGAAGTGATCGACTGCTGACCATCGACGTCCACAATCTGGCCGCCTACCAGAATGCCTTTCGCATTCCGACCGAACACCTCGAAGCCAAGAGCCTGTTCGTCGACCACTTCGCCACCCTGCTGGAGGGAAATGCCTGCATCCTCTCGCCCGATGTCGGCGGTGTGAAACGGGCCGAGGCGCTGCGTCGCTCTTTGAGTCGCCGCCTCGGACGTGAGCTGAACAGCGCCTTCATGCAGAAATGGCGCAGCCGTGGCGAACTGAGCGGCGAACGGCTGGTCGGCGATGTCGCCGGGCAGGAGGTGGTGATCATCGATGATCTGATCGCATCAGGGGCCACCCTGCTGCGCACCATCGAGGCCGCAGAGCGGGCTGGCGCGCGCCGGATCCATGCTGCCGCGACCCATGCGCTGTGGGCCGGCAAGAGCCATGCACTGCTCGATCATCCCGCCCTCACCACCCTGGTGGTCACCGACACCCTGCCACTGCTCCAGCGCGCCAATCCAGTGCTGCAGCAGCGCGTCGAGCTGCTTTCGGTGGCGCCGCTGCTGGCCGAGGCGATCGGGCGGATTCACCGGCGCGAGTCGCTGACCGAGCTGTGGCTCGATGCCGAGACATGACACCGGTTCATGCAGACGGCTGCCAACCCGGCCTCCGGTCGATCAACCAAAAGCTTCCGGCTGCCGCAGGACCCGCGCGGCTTGCTGCAGATAAAACCGGGCACGCTCCCGCCACTTTGCACCATCTCCGGGTTTGCGCTGCGGCTGATCCAGATGACGGATGGCGAGACGGCTCCAGAGCAGCGCACGATAGCCGTGGTAAAAATCGACCAGATGGTCAGGCACCGGATCCTGCTCGATGGCCTGATATTCGGCCAGCAGCGTCCGGCCAAAATCGGGCTCGCCCAGCCGAAGACATTCGAGGTCGAGCAGGCTCAGCTCGTCGATCGGATCGAGCCAACGCAGTTCACGGCTGAATTCGAGGCAGTCGATGACCAACGGCTGGCCATCGATCAGGTAGACATGCTCGGGACGCAGATCACCATGCCCCTCGACGATCCGCCGCTGGCGACTGCGGGCCTGCAGCGTTTCACCGTGCTGGTCGATGTAGGCCAGCAGACGGCCATGCAACTGCTCGATCCATTGCCGTGACAGAGGGTAGTCTCCGGCAATCAGCGCCTGCTGGTTGTGCTCGATCCGCTCGCGAAAGTGCGCCACATACCCGGCCGCACCATGCGGTGATTTTTCCGCCTGTCGATAGAAGTCCCCCAATCGTCGCACCAGCATTTCGACCGCGTCAGGCGGAATGGCCCCAGCGAGAATCAACTGGTCGAGACTGCGCGCCCTAGGCAGCCGGCGCATCATCACCAGGTAATCCAGCGTCTGCCCCTCCCCATCGATCCGGCACAGCCCCGCGCTGCTCAGTGTCAGCCTGACCACATCGAGGTAGACCTCGGCCGCCAACCGCCGGTTGAGCCGCAGCTCCGTCTCGCAATTGAGCCGCCGCCGCGCCAAGGTGGAAAAATCGAACAGCGGCTCGCGCAACGGCTTTTTGAGCTTGTAGACCCGTTCCGGTGTCAGAAACAGCCAGGACATGCGGGTCTCCACCACTTCGATGACGCTCTGCGCCGGCAGCGCATGGGTGTGCGGATCGCGCAGCAACGCGACCTTTTCCGCCAAAGTGAGGGTGGACGTCATGCGGTCACCGCTCCGCGCCACTCACTCTCACTCACGGATGCCATGAATTCCGACTCAACAGCCCCGGCGTGTCAGGACGGCGCCGCAGGAGCGGCCTGCTTGAGCAGTTCAATCACATCCTGGTCACTCAACTGGGAGAAATCATCGTAATAGGCGCCTACCGCACCAAGGTAGTGCTCCGCAATCTCCACCGCCACCACCTGCGACACCATCCTGGCCAGACGTCTGGCCGTGTCGGCCGGCACCACCGGCACGGCGACCACCAACTCCTGCGCACCCCGCGCCTTGGCATCCTGAATGGCCGCCTCCATCGTGAGCCCAGTGGCAATGCCATCATCGACCAGAATCACCGCCTTGCCCTCGAGCGCACAGGGCGAACGCTCACCCAGATAGCAGCGCCGACGACGCAGGGCCTCCTGCTGCGCACGCGCGACGGCCTGCTCGAACCAGCCAGGATCAAGGCCGGCCACCTCCACGCTGTTGATGGCCCGCGCGCCGCTTTCGACCACTGCCGCCACGGCATATTCCGGATTGTGGGGATGGCCGATCTTGCGCGGAATGATCAGGTCGAGCGGCATCCGGAGTCTTGGCGCCACCACCGCGGCCAGCGGCACTCCTCCACGCGGCAGCGCCAGCACCACACCAGTACGGCCAATCCACGGCGCAAGCCGCTGCGCCAGCACTTCGCCCGCATGTCGACGATCACGAAAACGGACCATGGCTCACTCCCGCGACAGCCTGTTCGCTCTGCTCCCAAAGGCATGCGAACCAGTTTGCCGCCAACGGACTCGGCTGTCGATGCCTTCCACGGCTCTCCTCGAACCGTCGCGGAGCGTGACGGTCAAGCCACCGTCATTGCGCTGCCAAAGCGTCCCAATCTTCTTGCACAGGCAGTGAAGTGAAGCAGGCACGATTTGATTCTCGAAAAAAACGCCCTGAAATTCAGGGCGTTTTTTCTCCAACGCTGTCTGATCCCTCTCAAGACCAGACAGCCTGGCTGCGAAGCCTCATGCGCGGCGGCGACGCGCGAAACCGACCAGACCCAGCATCGCCGAACCCAGCAACAGAACCGGTGCGGGGAGCGGCACGGCAGTCAGCCCAACCGCACCTATGTAGCTGCCGATGGGGAAAAAGCCAGTACCGGTGGTTCCGGTCACCGAAATGCTGTACATGCCGGGGCTCAACACGATGGAGGGCCCCAGCAGAACAGGCGACAGCAATGGCAACGGGGAAGGAACTGAGGCAAAAGGAGTTCCCGAGATATCGGCGCTCAGCGAAGCGATGCCGAAGATTCCGGCAAAGCCGCTAACCAGCTTGCCTGTCTCGGTCACTTCGAATTTCCAAGTATCGGCAATGCTGCCAAACGCGATACTGATATCAAGCTCAGTATCACCCACCCCGAGTTTCCCCAGGTCGATGGTGGCGGCATGGCTGTTGAGAGAGAACACCGCGCTGGCCACCATCAGCAGGGCCATTGCGAAACGTTTGGGTATCATTTTCATACATCACTCCTTGGGTTCCGGGTTGAGGTCAGCAGTCAGTTACGACAGCAAATTGAAAAATGCAAACATTAGGCCAATATGCTTTATTCGTTCTGGATCAAGCTATTGAAAAAATCCAGCTCCGCGCCAAAATCAAAACTGTAAAAAATCTTGACACTCTTCTGTCTGAAACACGGCGACTGCCTCCTGCTGGTGCGTCCGGTCATGGCACCACCACCGGGCAGCCACCACCGACAGTGCTGATTGTGCCAAGCTCGTCACAACGTGCCAAGCCAATGCCCCACTATACTTCGACAGGGCGCCTCCTCTATTGCAGATGACATGATCAAACCAAGGCAAATTCCTGCATGAACCCCGCAACGGCACTGCGCGCTGAGGCGGTGCTCTTTTTCGAGCACGGCGCACTGTGCAGAACGATGCTGAAAGTCGAATTCGACGCACTGCTCGACCAGGTGGTGGGCGTTGCCGATTTTGCCGGCCAGATGATCGACGCCGCCTACGTCACCATTCTGCCGGGTCTGGTGATCGAAACCGTGGTGCTGTTCAGGATCGGCTTCGATGACGATGGCTATGCCGATCGCCAATGGGATCTGCCGCTTGAGCAGCTTCTTCACTATGCGGAACCGGTCGCCATCACTGATCAGACCAACCTGCGTCTCAGCAGCCTCAACCACTGTCCGCTGCCATGGCTCCAGACCCACCTGTGGGAACCCGACCTCCAGCGTGAACACAATGTGCTGGTGCAGATTCACGAGGCAATCAGCCGGAACCGGCTGGGCCTCGCCTTTGCGGACGAACCCTCCAGACCGCTTTCTTCCGCCACCTTCGCACAACACGCGAACTCCATCGGCACGGCCGGATTCGACACGCAGGCCATCGAACAGCGTCATCAGCAGGAGATCCACGCTCTGCGCAAGGCGCATCAGCAGGCGCTTGACGAGTTGAGCGAAGAGATCGATCGCTACGCCCGCTCGCTGGAAGAGGAGCTGACCAACAATCTCGTTCTGAAGAAGCAACTGCACAACCAACAGGTCGAAACAAAAAGGCTCTCCCCGGCAAACAGACCGCATCAAGCAGAACCACAGGAGCAAGCCCCACACCTTGGTGTGGCACAAGCCGGTAACACGACTCGACTCGCCGCACTCGATGAAGCCTTCAGACTCCAGGAGGTGGAGCTCTGTTATGCGCGCGAGCACCGCAACCGTCTCGAAGCCGAACTGGCCAAGTTGCAGCAGGAGCGCGCTGACTGGGCCGGGCAAAGCGCCGATGGTTTGCTGGCCAGACTGCAGGCACTGGGGGTCGCCCTGATCGCCTACCATCCAGGCGCTGGCCACTTCAATCTGGCCCTCGCCACGATTCCTGACTATCTGGCCAACCCGCAGGCCCAGGCAGCACAGCGTTGTCAGGTGAGCGAAACACACTATCGACTCTGGCTCGATCATTACCAGAATCCACGCTGCAACGCAGTTCAGGCCGGTGGCAAGCGCTGCGAGCAGCCCGTGGCGCCTGTGCAGGCACCCGCCCATTTCACCACCGGCCTCAGTGATCGCTGCCCGCTCCATCGGCATGATCGCCTGCGCGTGCAGGGTTAGGCTCACACACCATCCACGCCCCGCGCGTGGCCCTGCGTCGAGCACTGTTTCTGGACGGAAACGGCCGGCGGCACCATAATCAGCCACTCTTTTTGTCATGATGGATGCTCAATGGAGCAGTTTCGCAATGTCGGGCTGATTGGCAGGCTCGAAAGCCCCGGCGTGATCGAAACCCTGAAAACGCTCAAGGAGTTTCTGGTCGCTGAAGGCTATCGAGTCATCCTTGAAGAGAGCACCGCCGCCGAATTCATCGACCATGGCCTGCAGGTGAGCCATCTGCGCCTGCTGGGCGAAATCTGCGATCTGGCGATCGTGGTGGGGGGAGATGGCAGCATCCTCGGCGCCGCCCGCGCACTGGCCCGACACAAGGTGCCGGTATTGGGCATCAACCGGGGCCGACTGGGATTCCTCACCGACATCTCTCCCGACGAAGTGCCTGCCAAAATCACCGATGTACTGGCCGGCAAGTACATCATGGAGAGCCGCTTTCTGCTCGATGCCCAGTTGCAGCGCAATGGCGAACCGGTCAACAGCGGCCGCGCGCTGAACGATGTCGTGCTCCACCCGGGGCAGGCGACACGAATGATCGAGTTCGAGCTCTACATCGAGGGCCAGTTCGTCTACAGCCAGCGTTCGGATGGGCTGATCGTCGCCACGCCAACCGGTTCGACCGCCTACGCCCTGTCGGCGGGTGGGCCGATCATGCATCCGACACTCGACGCCATCGCGCTGGTGCCGATGTTCGCCCACACCCTCAGCAGCCGGCCGATCGTGGTGGGTGGGTCAAGCGAGATCAAGATCGTTCTGGGGGTGGAGAACCGCTTCAACCTGCAGATCAGTTGCGATGGCCAGGACCACCTGATCGCGGCGCCTGGCGATGTGCTCTATGTACAGAAATACCCACACAAGCTGCGCCTGATCCACCCGCTCAGCCACAATTTCTACGAAATCTGCCGCAGCAAGCTGGGCTGGGGCAATCTGCTGGAGCGCACATGAATCATCGGTGCCGCCATGGCTGACGCTCCCGGTGGCTACGACCTGATCGGCGATGTGCATGGCTGCGCGCTGACCCTGTTCCACCTGCTGGAGAAGCTGGGCTACCAAAAGCGCGCCGGCGTCTACCGCCACCCCAGCCGCCAGCTGATTCTGACCGGCGATCTGATCGACCGCGGTCCGCGCATCCGCGAGGCGCTGCACCAAGTGCGCGACATGGTCGAGGCCGGTGCCGCGCAGATGGTGATGGGCAACCATGAGTACCACGCGCTCTGTCATTGCACGCCGGCCAAGGCGGGCAGTCCGCATCCATATCTGCGCGAACACAGCCCGCGCCACCAGGCGGTCATCGAGGCGACGCTGGAGCAGTTCGCCAACCACCATGCCGACTGGCACGCCTTTCTCGACTGGTTCCTGACGCTGCCGCTGTTTCTGGAGCTGCCCGGCTGCCGCGTCGTGCATGCCTGCTGGGACCATGCGCTGATCGATCAATTCCGGCAGCAACATGGTGGCAACCGACTGACCGCCGACCTGCTGCAGCAGTCGGTGGCGCGCAACAGCTTCGTCTACCGCCTGGTCAACCGCCTGTTGCATGGGCTGATACTGCCGCTGCCGGATGGCGACAGCATCACCGGCCATGATGGCATCGCCCGCAGCCACTTCCGGGCCAAATTCTGGGAGGAGGATCCGGCCAGCTATGCCGATCTGCTGTTCCAGCCCGATCTGCTGCCGGTCGAGGTGGCGCAGCGCATGATTTCGCAGGAGCACCGCGCCCGGCTGCTGCACTACCGCGCCGACGAACCGCCACTGTTCATCGGCCACTACTGGCGCACCGGCGTGCCGGAGACCATCCGTCCCAACCTCGCCTGCCTCGACTACAGCGCAGTCAAATCAGGCAAGCTGGTCTGCTATCGCTTCGATGGCGAAACCCGGCTCGATTCGGCCAAGTTCGTCTGGCAGACGATGGAACTCGATCAGCCACGCAGACATGCATAAGGCGCTCGAAATCAGCCATCCTGCCAACCTCCGCGGCTTCAGCCGATTGCTGCACAGCCATGGCATCGAACACCGCATCGTCGAGGAGCGCGGCCATCAGGTGCTGTGGGTCAGCGAGGCCGGCCAGATCGAACAGGCCACTGCGCTCTATCGCCGTTTTCTGGCCGACCCCAGCCTCCAGCATCGGGCCGCACCCGCTGTCGTAGCCAACGATTCCGAGTGGTGGCTGGCCTGGCTGCGAGCCCCGGTGACGCTGACACTGGTTGCCACCACAGTCGGTGTGACCGGTCTGCTCTGGCTCACCGACAGCACCACTTTGCTGGGCTGGCTCACCTTTTACGACCTGACCCAGATCGGCCCCTACGCCATTCTGAATCCAGCCGTGGCCAGCCAACCCTGGCGCCTGCTGACTCCGATCTTTCTGCACTTCGGGCTTTTGCACCTGGTCTTCAACATGCTCTGGCTGGCCGAACTGGGACGGCGCATCGAGTGGGCACAGGGGGGCAAGGTTCTGCTGCTGCTGGTGGTGGTGCTCGGGCTGATCTCCAACTGCGCTCAGGCCTGGGTCGCGCGGGAGAGTCTCTTCGGCGGCATGTCCGGGGTGATCTTCGGTCTGTTCGGCTACTGCTGGCTGTGGGAGCGGTTCCGCAAGACCCGGCTGTTCGCCCTGCCCCGGGGCGTCATCGGCTTTTTGCTGATCTGGCTGGCACTCGGCTACAGCAACATTCTGACCATGGCCGGTTTCGGTTCGATTGCCAACACCGCCCATGCCTCCGGCCTGCTGGCCGGACTGCTGGTGGCGGCCATTGCGCTGATCGCAACGGCAAGCCCCCCTCGACAACGCAGAGAGAAGGAGTGATCGGTGAATCTGCCGCAACTGGTCGACACGCTCGATGAAGCCACCTATCAGCGACTGAAACAGTCGATCGAGACCGGTCGCTGGCCCGATGGCCGGCTGCTGAGCAGCGAACAGCGCGAGAACAGTCTGTTGCTGCTGATCGCCTATGAGACCCGCCACCTGCCCACAGAGGCACGCACCGGCTACCTTCCGCCGAAATCGGACTGCGACCCGACTCCGGGCGACAGCGCCGCACCCCTTGTCATCCGCCACCGCGACGAGACCCACAGCAGATGAACCATCCCGCCCCTCAACCCGTGCTGCTGAGCGACTACCGCCCGCCCGCGTTTTTGATCGATCATACCCGGCTGCATTTCGATCTCGATCCGGTCGCCACCGAGGTCACTGCCGAATTGACGATGCGCCGCAATCCGGCGGCGCAGGCCACCGACCGGCTGCGGCTCGATGGTGTCGAGCTCGAACTCTGTTCGGTGACGCTGGAGGGTCAACCACTGTCACCGCAGCAGTATCGTCAGGATGCCGAGTCACTGACGATCAGCGGCGTGCCGGAGGCATTCACACTGCGGCTGGTGACCCGCATCCACCCCGCCGACAACAGCGCGCTGGAAGGGCTCTACCTCTCGCAAGGGCGCCTCTGCACCCAGTGCGAGGCCGAGGGCTTTCGCAAGATCACCTACTACCTCGACCGCCCCGACGTGATGTCGCGCTTCTCCACCACCCTGGTTGGTGATGCAGAACGTTTTCCGGTGCTGCTGTCGAACGGCAATCCGGTGGCTCATGGCAGCCTCGCCGATGGCCGCCACTGGGTCACCTGGGATGATCCCTTCAGAAAACCCTGCTATCTCTTCGCGCTGGTGGCGGGACGGCTCGATCACCACGAGTCACAGTTCCACACCCGCTCCGGACGCACGGTGCAACTGCGCATCCACGTCGAACCCAAGGATCTCGACAAGTGCGCCCATGCGATGGCTTCACTGCAACAGGCCATGGCCTGGGATGAGCAGCACTACGGATGCGAGTACGACCTCGACCAGTACAACATCGTGGCCATCGACGACTTCAACATGGGTGCGATGGAGAACAAGGGGCTCAACATCTTCAACACCTCCTGTGTGCTCGCCCATCCTCAGACCACCACCGATGCCGCCTTTGCCCGGGTTGCAGCAGTGGTGGCCCACGAATATTTCCACAACTGGTCGGGCAATCGGGTCACCTGCCGCGACTGGTTCCAGTTGAGTCTCAAGGAGGGCTTCACGGTCTTTCGCGACCAGCAGTTCTCCGCCGACCTCGGCTCCGCGACCGTGAAGCGGATCGAGGATGTCAACCTGCTGCGCACGGTGCAGTTTGCCGAAGACAGCGGCCCGATGGCCCATCCGATCCGCCCCGACAGCTACCTGGAGATCTCCAACTTCTACACCCCGACCGTTTATGAAAAGGGTGCCGAGGTGGTGCGGATGCTGCACCAGTTGCTGGGACCGCAGCGATTTCGCCGTGGCTGCGACCACTACTTCAGCCAGCACGATGGCGAAGCCGTCACCACCGACCATTTCGTCAGCGCGATGGAGGCGGCCAACGATGTCGACCTGAGTCAGTTCCGCCGCTGGTACAGCCAGGCTGGCACGCCGATCGTGCGGGTCGAGGATGCCTACGATGCCGAATCCAGGCGCTACACCCTCACCATCAGCCAGTCGACCCCCTCGACACCGGGACAACCGGGCGAAGCCAAGCAGCCGCTGGTCATTCCGCTGAGTCTGGCCCTCTATGACGGTCAGGGTCGGGAGATGCCACTGCAGTGCGATGACGAAGCCGACGCGGCCACCACCCAGCGGGTCTTCGCCATCACTGAATCCCGACAGCAGCTACGATTCCGCAATGTCGCCGAGCGTCCCACACCGTCACTGCTGCGCGGCTTCTCGGCGCCGGTCAGGCTCGAGTATGACTACAGTCGCGATGCATTGCGCTTTCTCGCCCGCCATGACAGCGACGGTTTCAACCGCTGGGAGGCGATGCAGCGGCTGATGGTGCTCTGCGTACAGGAGCAGATCGCCAGCCATCTGCGCACCGAGACAACCCCTTTCACCGCTGATCTGATCGAAACCGTGCAGGCACTGCTCGATGATCAGCAGTTGACGCCGGCCGAACTGGCCAGGATGGTGCAACTGCCGAGCGAGGCCTACCTGAGTGGACTCGCCGAGCCAATCGAAGTCGAGGCGATTCATGCCGCCCGCCGTGGCTGGCAGAGGGAACTCGGCCAGCAACTCATTGGCCGCTGGCAGCAACTCTTCGAGGCGAACCGCCCGGCACCGCCCTATCGCGCCGATGCCGAACAGAGCGGTCGCCGCGCGCTGCGCGCGGTGGCACTGGAGTATCTGGCGGCCGCCGACGTCTCTGGGGCCGAGGAGGCGAGCCGACTCTACTTCGCCGCCGACAACATGACCGAAGCACTCAGCGGCCTGCGCACACTGCTGCACAGCCCCTATCCAGAACTCGAGGCGCTGCGCGAGCAAGCTTTATCCCACTTCTATCAGCGCTGGCAGCATGAGCCGCTGGTGGTCGACCAATGGTTGGCACTGCAGGCCACGGCGCCACGACCGGAGACCCTGCAACGGGTCGAGACGCTGCTGATGCATCCCGCTTTCGACCTCCGCAACCCGAACAAGAGCCGGGCGCTGATCGGCAGCTTTGCCGGTCAGAACCCGATCCAGTTCCATCGCACCGATGGCCGCGGTTACCGTTTTCTGGTCGATCAGGTCCTGCGCATCGACCCGCTCAACCCACAGATCGCCGCCCGGCTGGTGCTGCCGCTGACGCGGTGGAAAAAGTACGGGACGACACGGCAGACGACCATGCGAGCGGAGCTGGCGCGCATCGCCGAGGGTACGACACTCTCAAGGGATCTGCTCGAGGTGGTCAGCAAGAGCCTGGCCAGCGAAGCGGTCTGATCTGATCAGGCCAGCAGCAGTTGTCTGGCCTCGTCGACCTGCTCGCTGGCCTCGTCCAGAATCTTGAGCAACCCGGCGCTGGTCAGCCCCTGGTTGCTCAGCTTGCGGTAGGCCGGCAGCGTCTGGATGTCGGGCAGTTGCGGATAGTCGGGATGACCACGCAGCAGGTGCACCTGTGCCAGCACCACCAGATCGGCATAGGTCAGTTGTGCGCCATTGTCGGCGGACCAGCTTTCACACTTCTGACAGGCCTCGACCATCGCTGCCGGGAAATCCCACTTCTGCAGGATCAGCACGCTGACCCGCCGGCCAAACTCATGGATCACGCTTTCAAGCCGCTCCGGCGTGGCGGTGATGTCGGGATAGTGCTCGGCATGGCTGATGATGGCCAACACGCCGATGTCGTGCAGCAGACCGGTCAGCAGCGCCTGTTCGGGATTGAGCCCCCGGTTGAGGCGGGCCAGCACGAAACAGGTCGCGGCCACCTCGACACTGTGCTGCCACAGCGCCATCAATCGCTGCTTCAGCAAGGGTTGATCACTGGTGAAGAGCTCGCGCACCGCAAAACTGGTGACGATCTGCTTGGTCGACTGCATCCCCAGACGCACGATGGCCTGCGTCAGGGTCTCGAAATGTGACTGCCCACGGTAAAGCGGGCTGTTGGAAATCCGCAGCAACTTGGCGGCAATGGCCGGATCGGAGGCAGCCGCCTTGGCCACCATCTCGGCATTGCTCTGCTCGCTGTCGATCATCTCGCGGATGCGCAGCGCCACCACCGGCAAGGTCGGCAGCGCCAGCGCGTCATTTTTCAAATCTTCATAGATGTCGAAATAGAGGCTGCCGGTCGTTGCATCCTGCTGCACCTCGATCCTGGCCAGCTCATTCGCGGTCTGTACCGAGAACTCGACCTGCATCGCCGGTTCCGGTTCCTTCGCCGGCCGCAACAGGTTGGGCGCCACCCACAGGAAGCGAACCGGCGTCAATGCCACCACCCGGTACATGCTTGGACGCAGCCGTGCGATCGGCAATGCGGCGCTTTCGCTGCCGCTCTTGATGACCGACCTGCGACCATCGCGCGCCTCCAGCGCCAGAGTGCCTTCGACGAGAAACAGCTCCCCTCGTTCGGTGCTGCCAAGATTCAGCAGGACCGTTTTGGCGGGCGCCGAGCGCAGTGAAAGCTGATCGCTCAGCGCACTCAACCATGCATCGTCGCAACTGCTGAAGGACGAGAACAATTTCAACTGTTCGGGCAAGACCCGTTCCATCGTTGCAGTGCTCATAACCACCGATTCACTTTATAACCTGATCAAATCACAAACCGTGCCATCAATGGCCGTCGCCCTTCAGAACTTCGCCGCCGACTCCAGCAGCAAAACCAGATCATCGTCGGCAATATCGATGAGCTGAAAACCAGTGTAGTACTGGCTGCCTTCGGCATTCTGACTCCAGAGCGCATCAGCCCCCAGATGGATGTGGGTTTTTCCCGCCACAGGCGTTGTCAACTCCAGACGCAGCCGATAGAGCCGATCGGTCACGACCGGCCGGTCACCCGCCACCATCACCCCCCCTTGCGAGACATTGACCACGACACCCATTCTGCTGCCATCGCCGCGGTCGATCACCTGGAGTTCTTGATCCAGGGTGATTCTTGGAGATTTTCTCAACTCATCCATTCAGATTCCCCACGAAAAGACCGCTCTGTCCAATCTGCAAACATGGAGCAAGCCGCTCAGACTGCACCGGCCCTCCGACGCAACCGCCTGGAGAGCAGGTCATGAATGGTGCTCATCGCACGGTCGATCAGTGGCTCCTCGGCTTGGCGGATCACCTTGGCATCGCCACTCAACAGACTGTTGGCCAGCGAAATCAGCGACCTCACTCCGACCTGCTTGCCGTTTTGATCGACAAACATGTAACGCGATGTCAGAGGACTGAACCAAGAGAGTTTGCCGCGCTTTTTGTCACCCTGGGCATTGATGGTGAATTCAAACCAGGTGCCGAAGGGCACTTTGCGCAGCTCGGCAATGGCTTGCTGCAGCTCAGGTGAAAGATTGCCCGTCGAACTGGCCTCTGCCGCCCGCACTCTGTTGCGCTGACCAGGCGGTTTTTCAGCAACTGGCTGCTGTACTGCGACCTGCTCGGCGCGCGCCTCCAACGCACGGCTCTGCGCCGCGGCCAGTTCACGCAGCAGCTGTTTCGCTTCGCCCTGATACCCCCCCAGCAGCACAAACCCCTGCTGAATGGCTTCGTTCAACTCGGGAAGCTGCCGACGCAACGCACTCTTTTCCTCCTCGCTCACCTTGGGCGTGACGCTCCAGATGACATCATCGACCACCTTCAGCGTGTTGTGCCAGCTTGCACTCTCCGTTCCCTTGCGCAGCAGCGTGAAGACCAGAATGTCGACCCACGGCTGCTCAAGAAAACGGGTGACCGCCTCGGGCAGATCATGGCCCTCGGTGCGGCTCATCACCTCCTGCACCGCGCGGTTGCGGGCCGTGCGCAACTTCTCCTGCCCCTGCAATGTCTCCATCGCCCGCTTTTCGGCCAGGTCGGCGCGCTTTTCCAGCTTTTCGATGAACTGATTGAAATCAGCCAGGACCTCGTCGAACAGTTCGATCTCCAGCGTATATTCGAGCAGGATGCGGTCCACGATCGAACGCATCTTGGCAAACACGCCATGCTCCTGATCATCATCGATCAACCAATGTCCACCCGCCTTGGCCATTGCATTCAACAGCCGCCGAGCCGGATGGCTGGAGCGGGTGAAAAACTGTCGATCGAGCAGCGCCACCTTCAGGAAGGGGGTGTGCAGATGGCTCAACAGCGCCTTCACCGAATCGGGCAGATTCTCGTCGTTGAGCATGTACTCGAACAGCATGCCGACCAGGTCGATCAGGTCGGCATCGACCGTAGCGACCTGCCTCACCTCTCCGGCAATGCTGTTGAGCTTCTCGACCTGCTCCAGCAGCTGGCGCTTGACTGCTTCGACCGTCAGCAGTTGCGCATGGTCGACCTGAGCGGCAGATTGATACTGGTGATGCTGAATCTGATCGACCGTCTGCGCCAATTGGTGAGGCGTGTAACTGGCACCATCGCCCACCAGTGCCACGCCATCCGGGCGCATCGACCCCATGCTGCGCAGCGATGGCGCCGACATCAACGGCGGCGCTCCTGCCATGGCCGCTGATTGCCCCCCACCGGGCACCGCAGCCATCGCGGAAGACACGAATTGCACTGCGGGCATCGGCACCCCGCCTGTCGAATAGGCCAGTGCCGGATCCATTGCCGGGTGCGCAGCAGCCCCGGTCATCATCGCCATGGGCTCCGGGACCAAGGGTACCGGCTGCGCCAGCATCGACTGAACCTGGGCAAACAGCTCCGACGGCGATGTGGGACGGGCATCGAAACCGGAGGGCTGCGACACCCGCTCCTGAAGCGAATCAGATGCCTCAGCGCTCTCTTCGGTCGATGGCCGCTGCGAACTGCCGCTCGTTCCATGCAGACGGCGGACTTCAAAAGCCAGATTCGGCAGAATGTCCGCCTCGATCAGCAGGTCGTTGCAGCGGTCATACAGCCGGCCCAGCCTCTCGAGCACCTCGGTGCCGAAGGATTTCAAAACCAGTTGCCTGATCTCTTCGGAAAGATTGAGCAAGCGGACAGCACCACGGCAAGCCTCTCCGAGCCGCTCCGGGCCAAAGGGGTTGTCACACTCTTCGAGCTTTCGGCCCTGCGATAGGAGTGCCAGGCGCTGATTCAGGGCATGGATCGACTGATGGAACTGCGCATTGGCGCTTTGAACCATGTTGCCAATGATGATCTCTTCATTGAGCACATGTTCATCCACCAGTGACAGGCCACCGCCGGTCGCAGCCGGTCGCCCACCGATCGGCGGCAGTGGCTGATTGCGCGCAAACCGGTTGATCTGTTCGCTCACCCCCTCCAGAAAGTGCTCCGTTACCATCGGCCAGCGGAAACGAATCTCTCGCAAGTCATCAAAAACGGCGGCCTGCTCCTGGTTGCTGCGCGCCTGTTCGGCTTTTTCAAAGACCTTCTCTTCGATCTGTTCAAAGGTGCGCTGCACCGCTGAGGTGACCTGGCTGATCACCTCACTGCGCAATTGATCGATGAGTTGACGCTGGCTGAAGTGCATGACCAATCGCCCCAAAACCTCTCGTCTCGCTGCAGGCCTATTTACAGTGGCCAACTATAACATCCTTGCGGTTCCAGCAAGGCCGAAGACTCGACCCGAATGCCAACCGTCGGCGGCTTTTTTCGCCGATCGCAATTTTGCTACCATGCGGCGCCTCGACGACCCGCTCAGGAATCCCGGAACAGCAATGCCTCCCTCTTCCTATCCCCCGGCAGGGCTGCTGCGCCGCCTGGGCGCGATGCTCTACGACACGCTGCTGGTCGTTGCGCTGCTGATGTGTATCACTGCTGCCTACATCTTCATTGCGCTGCAACTGCAGGGCGATACGCTGGCCGCCGGCAAGGTGGCGGCGCGGGGGGCGCTCTATCAGAGCATTCTGCTGATTTCGACCTTCGGCTTTTTTGCCTATTTCTGGACCCGACATGGACAGACCCTCGGCATGCAGGCCTGGCGTCTGCGCATTCAGAACAGCGATGGCTCGACCATCAGGCTGCCCCAAGCGGTACTGCGCTTCTTTGGGGCACTGTTTTCGCTGCTCTGTCTCGGATTGGGCTATGGCTGGATGCTGGTCGACCGCGACCGGATGACCTGGCATGACCGGCTGTCATCTTCGCTGGTGGTCCAACTGCCCAAGCCGGAGAAGAAGAGGAAAAAGCGCGGCGGATAGCGTTCAGCCAGCGCGCCTCAACCAACGCAACGCAAACAGCAGACAGAGCAATGGTGGCAGTGCCGCCGCCCAGATCGGCGAAAACTGAAACACGATGCTGGCCGGCCCCAGGATGTTCTGGGCGAAATGAAACACCACGCCTACCGCAATCCCGGCAAAGACCCGCGTCTCCATCGTCAATTCGCGCAGCGGCCCGAAAACGAACGAAATTCCAATCAGCACCAGCGCCAGGGTTGCCGCCGGCTGAAACAGCCGCTTCCAGAATGCCAGCCAGTGCGGCGCCGACTCCAGCCGCTGCTGATCGAGGTGAACGGCATAGCGGTAGAGCTCGATGGCCGAAAGTCGATCCGGTTTCAGTGCCAGCACCTGCAGCAGCGCCGGAGTGAAGGTGCTTGGCCAAGCCTGTTGTGCCAGCTGCTCGCTCTGACTCTGCTCCGCCGTCAGCCAGGTGGCGGCCACCTGGTCGAGCTGCCATCGCCCCTCGGCGTAGGAGGCCCGTTGCGCATGACTGAGACGAACCAACTGGCGCTCCTGATCGAACTGGTAACGGGTCACACCCAGCAGGTCGCCCTGCGCGGTGATGGCACTGAAGTAGACGAAATCAGGACCATCACGCAACCAGGTCCCCTCGCCCGCACGCCCAAGGCCGTCGCCATTGAGCTGCGCTCGCCAGTTCTGTGCGGCCTGTTCGGCAGCCGGGGCCACCCACTCTCCCAGCAGGGTCGTCGCCACCATGAACAGCAATACCGGACGGCAGGCCGACCAGGCGATTCCCCAATTCGAGACACCCGCGCTGCCCATCACCACCAATTCACTCTGCCGGGCCAGGTTGCCCAGCCCGATCAGCACGCCGATCAGCAGACAGAACGGCGTCACCTCGTACAGTTGCCTGGGCGAGGTCATGGCCACGAAGAGCAATGCATCACTCAAATGGTAGTTTTCACTGAGATCTTCCATCTCCCCCAGCAACGCAAACAGCAGGTCGAGCCCGGCGATCACCAGAATGACGACCAGAGTGGTCTGCGTCAGCTGCCTGAACAGATAGCGGTTGAAACAGCTCAGCCTGCTCATCGGGTTGCTCTGGCTCGGCCACTTTGAAGAAAAGCGCGCCCGCTCCCGAGCAGACTCATCCATACACCGGCAGCGAGAAACAGCCCATGCACTGCCCAGATCACCATCGGCGGCAGTTTGCCCCGCTCGGCCGCCAGATCACGCAGCGTGGTGAGCAGAATCAGATAGGTGAAGTAGATCAGCATGGCGGGCAAAAAGCGGGCGAAGCGACCCTGTCGTGGATCAACTCGCGACAAGGGCAGGGCGATCAGTACCATGATCGGTGCCATCAGTGGGGGGGAAAGACGCCAGAGCAGTGTGGCCGCGGCGCTGGCTTCGTGGCTGTCGAACAACTGCGCCGTGGGGATCGAATCAAGCTTGCGGACCTGATATTCGCCAGTGGCAGTGGCGATGCGCAGCCCCAGTTCGGCAAAGTCGGTCACGCGCATCTGTGGTTCACCCGGCCAGCCTTGGTAGCGGGTCCCGGCCTGCAGATGCAGATAACGCTGCTCGGTGGCCGGGTCGTAGTCGAGTCGGCCAGCGGTGGCGACCACCACCACCGGTGCATCATCGACTGCACCCCTGTGCTGCGAGACATCGGCAAGGCGTTCAGCCACGAACACTTCGCGCAGATCTCCGTTTTCGCTCTGGCCGATGTAGATCACCCGTCCGCTGTGGGGGTCAGTCTGAAAGCGGCCACTGGTCAATGCATCGAACTGATTGCTGGCCAACTGCCGATGCAGCAGCTGCTCGGCCTTGGCAGCACCCCAGGGGTTGTACAGCAGCGTGACGGCGGCGGTCGCCACCATCGTCAGCAGTGCCGGCAACAGGGTGTAGAGCAGCAACCGCCGTTCGCTGAAGCCGCAGGCGGCCAGCGCGGTCATCTCGCGATCGACATGAAGCCGGCCATAGGTGAGCAGCACACCGAGAAAAAACCCGAGCGGCAGCACCACCTCGAGCACACCGGGAATGCGGTAACCGATCATCGCGAACAGCAGATCGGGCGCCAGCTTGCCACTGGCGGCATCGGCCAGATAGCGGCTCAGACGGCTGCTGATCACCACCAGCAGCAGAATCGAGCTGATCGCGACAGTGGCGCCAACCAGTTGCCGGAATAGATAGCGAAGTAGAATCAAAAGAGGCGTCGCACTGCCAGAGTGGTCGAAGAGCCGCCATTCTACACTGCATGGATTCAAGACGCTTGTTGGCGCCCGGAGGCTCGATTAGCATTGGTCGCCCTCGATACCATCCAGCCGTTTTCTCTTCCTCCTCCTGGAGTACCCATGGAATACAAGATCACCAAAGCCGCTCCGGAGCAGCAAGCCGCCGGCATGCTGGTTCTCGGTCTGCTGCCAAAACTGCAACCCAGTGCGGCAATCAAGCGGCTTCCACCACAGACCCAGGAGTGGATCGGCGCCATACTGAAACAGGGTGATCTGCCCGACAAGGCCGGCAAGAGCCTGCTGCTGCATCAGGTGCCCGGACTCAAGGCCGAACGGCTGTTGCTGCTGGCGCAGGGCGAAAAGGCGCAGATCAGCGCCAGGGATTTTCTGTCGATCATCAGAAGCGTGATCGGCCAAGCCAAGGCGACCACCGCCAAAAGCCTGCTGTGGAGCCTCGACGGCCTCGAGGTGGCGGGACATGATCAAGCCTGGATGGTGCGGCAGATCATCCTCGGTGCCGAAACGGCCCGCTACCAATACCAGGCCACCAAGGGCAGCAACAAGCCCGATGACAAGCAGAAATTGAAAAAAATCACGCTGCAACGCAGCGACCTGATCAGTCCATCGCAGTGCGAACAGTTGATCAATCAGAGCAGCGCGATGGCCCATGGCGTTGCCCTGGCCAGGGAGCTCGGCAACCTCCCGCCCAACCTCTGCACCCCCAGTTACCTCGCCGACCAAGCCAAGCAATTGGCACAGGCGCACGATGCGCTGTCACTCAAGGTGCTCAATGCCAAGGAGATGAAAGCCCTGGGAATGGGCGCCCTGCTGGCGGTCGCAGCCGGCAGCGCACAACCGCCCAAATTGATCATTCTCGAATATCGGGGCGCCACCGAAGACAGCGCCCCCCATGTGCTGGTCGGCAAGGGCATCACCTTCGACAGTGGCGGCATCAGCCTCAAACCCGGCGCAGCCATGGACGAGATGAAGTTCGACATGTGCGGCGCCGCCAGTGTGCTGGGCGTGATGCAGGCCATCGCCGAACTGAAGGCACCCATCAACCTGGTCGGCATCATCGCCGCCAGCGAGAACCTGCCCAGTGGCACTGCCCTCAAGCCGGGCGATGTCATCACCAGCCTCTCCGGCAAGACCATCGAAGTGCTCAACACCGATGCCGAAGGGCGTCTGGTCCTGTGTGATGCCCTCACCTATGCCGAACGCTACAACCCCAAGGCGGTGATCGACATCGCCACCCTGACCGGCGCCTGCGTCGTGGCGCTCGGCCACCATGCCAGCGGCCTGTTCAGCAACGATCAGGCGCTGACCGCAGCCCTGACCGCCAGCGGCGAAGCCACCCACGACCGGCTCTGGTCACTGCCATTGTGGAAAGAGTACGAAGAAGCGCTGGAGAGCAACTTCGCCGACCTGGCCAACGTCGGTGGCCGCTCGGCTGGCAGCATCACCGCCGCCTGCTTTCTCTCCCGCTTCACCGAGAAGTATCCCTGGGCCCACATCGACATCGCCGGTACCGCCTGGATCAGCGGTGGCAAAGAGAAGGGAGCGACCGGGCGCCCAGTGCCTGCCCTGCTCCACTACCTGCTGGATCAGGCGGAAGCGCAGCCCTGACGGTGTCCACCCAGGTCGACTTCTACCTGCTGGCCGAGGGCAGCCCGCATGCCCGCGACCTGTTCGTCTGTCGTCTGGTGGAGAAAGCCCATCGCCTCGGCCACGCCATCCTGCTGCTGATCAGCGATCAACCGCAGCGGGCAAAGCTCGACGCACTGCTGTGGAGTTTTCGGGCCGAGAGCTTTCTGCCGCATGGCGAGCAGATGGCCGATGAGGGGCAGCGAATCTTCCTCGACGACCGCATCCGGCTCGATCGCTGCGACGACCTGCTGATCAACCTGACCGATGCACTGCCCGGCGGCTTTGTCGGCTTCAACCGCGTGGCCGAAATCGTCACCAGCGATCCACTCCAGCGTGAGCTGTCGCGGCAACGGTTTCGCGCCTATCGGCAGGCTGGCATCCAGCCGGTCACCCACGACCTCACCGGCGAAACCAGACCCCAGCCGCGCTGAATCAGACGCCGCTGTAAATGCAGCCCGACGTGCAGGTCTCCTGCAGCTCGACGCGACACAGCGCCGGCAGCAGCGGCTTCAGCCGCTGCCAGATCCAGATCGCCAACTGCTCGCTGGTCGGATTCTCCAGCCCCGGAATCTCATTCAGATAGTTGTGATCGAGCTGCGCATAAAGCGGCGCAAAGCGTGCCTTGATCTCGGCAAAATCGATCAGCCAGCCGCTGACTGGATCGGGCCTCCCCTCCACCACGACGCGCACCCGGAACGAGTGCCCATGCAGCCGCCCGCATTTGTGCCCGGCAGGCACCGCCGGCAGCCGATGCGCCGCTTCGAAAACAAACTCTTTGTAGATCTCCATCGTCCAGCCCAGCAAAAGGGCGGCGATTATACAGTCGCGCCCGGCTGCCCTCTACGTTTCCGATCCGACCAGCCTCTTCGCTCATATTCGCTCATAACAGCCGAAGCTCCAATTGACAGAGAGGTGATTTTCCGTAGAATGCCCCTCTTCTTGCGCTGCTGGGTGGATAGCTCAGTTGGTAGAGCGTCGCCCTTACAAGGCGAATGTCGGGGGTTCGAATCCCTCTCCACCCACCAAGCGCGCACCGTTCCGGAGCGGTAGTTCAGTTGGTCAGAATACCGGCCTGTCACGCCGGGGGTCGCGGGTTCGAGCCCCGTCCGCTCCGCCAACCACGTCAAAAGCCCGCAAGCAGTTCACGCTTGCGGGCTTTTTCGTTTGCCGCACTGGGCCACTCCAGCAGCGCCGCACGATGCACACTGCGGGCAGTGGCGCCGGACCAATCTGTCGCGATTTCCCAAGCGATGTTACCATGGTGACACCTTCCCTGAGGCCCGGCCATGTCTACGACGTCATTAAAAATCCCTGATGATGTAAAGCAGCTTGCTGTCGCTGCCGCCAAGCAGCAAGGCATCACCCCGCATGCGTTCATGGTTGATGCAATCCGCACCGCTGCTGCAAATGCGCAAAGGCGGGCACGGTTCGTGACCGATGCAATCGCTTCGCGAGAAGAAGCCATCAAATCTGGCGAGGGATACGCATCTGAGGATGTTCATGCTTATCTGCAAGCCCGCGCACAAGGCAAGTCTCTCCCCAAGCCAAGAGCCCACTCTTGGCGCGCGTGATCTACACCGCGCGAGCGCTGGCTGATCTTGATCGACTCACTGACTTTCTCGTCGAGGCTGATCCAGAAAGCGCTGTACAGACGGTGGGGCTCATCACCGAAGCGATGCAAGTCCTGGCAAACCATCCACTGATCGGACGCCCTGCGGAGCAGGCGTTGCGAGAGCTTGTCATCTCTCGCGGCAAGTCTGGTTACCTTGCGTTATACAGCCACGAGGTGGAGCAGGACATCGTTCTTGTTCTTGCCATCCGGCATCAGCGCGAAGCTGGCCATGTACCGGAGTAATGACGAATCGCAAAGGGAAAGGAAAAATGGACTCAGACTCGAACTGTTTTCCTCCGCCCACCAGAATCAGGCACGCACCCAACACCCCCTTTGCTGATCAGAGGAGCAGCCTGCGCTCCCGGTCTCAGCCGCGCATCTCGTTGGGCGTGACCCGCAGCACCTCGGCGACGGTGGTGAGGCCGGCCGCCACCTTGCGGGCGCCGGAGAGGCGCAGCGTGTGCATCCCCTCGCGCAGTCCCATGTGGCGCAGGGCGGTCAGGTCGCACTGGGCGGTGATCTGCTCTCTGACCAGATCGCTCAGCGTCAGAATTTCGTAGATGCCTTCACGGCCGAGAAAACCGGTTTCGCGGCACTCCAGACAGCCGACCGGCACGCACATCCGCGCCGGTGGATTGACCTTGAAGGGGTGGATCAGTGCCTGCCAGGCGTCGAGATCGAGCGGTTCGGCCCGTTTGCAGTGCGGACAGAGTATCCGCACCAGCCGCTGGGCCATGACGCCAATCAGCGTCGCCTTGACCAGGTAGGGCGGCACGCCCAGCTCGAGCAGGCGGGTGACGGCGGTGGGGGCGTCGTTGGTGTGCAGCGTCGACAGCACCAGGTGGCCGGTCAGCGCGGCCTGGATCGCCATCTCGGCGGTTTCGAGGTCACGGATCTCGCCGATCATGATGATGTCCGGATCCTGCCGCAGCAGCGCACGGACGCCGGAGGCGAAGCTGAGGTCGATGTTGTGCTGCACCTGCATCTGGTTGAAGGTGGGCTCGATCATCTCGATCGGATCTTCGATGGTGCAGAGGTTGACCTGGGGGGTGGCGAGGCGCTTGAGGCTGGAGTAGAGGGTGGTGGTCTTGCCCGAACCGGTCGGGCCGGTGACCAGCACGATGCCGTTCGGCTGGTTGATCATCCCCTCCCAGCGGGTGAAATCGTCGGCGGTGAGCCCAAGCTGGGCGAAGCTGCGCAGCAGCACTTCGGGGTCGAAGATGCGCAGCACCATCTTTTCGCCAAAGGCGGTCGGTAGCGTGGAGATGCGCAGCTCGACCTCGTTGCCGGCCGGGGCGCGGGTCTTCAGCCGGCCATCCTGCGGCTTGCGTTTTTCGGCGACGTTGAGCCGCCCGAGCGCCTTGAGCCGGCTGGTGACGGCAGCGGTGACCGCGCTGGGGAATTGATAGACGGTGTGCAGCACGCCATCGATGCGAAAGCGCAGGTTGCCGACGTCGCGGCGCGGCTCGATGTGGATGTCGCTGGCGCGCTGGTCGAAGGCATATTGCAGCAGCCAGTCGACGATGTTGACGATGTGCTGGTCGTTGGCATCGGGCGATTTCAGTTGGCCGATTTCGAGCAGCTGTTCGAGGTTGCCAAGGCCCGGATGGCTCGGCCCGGCGCCGCGCGCCGAGGCGCTGTTGACCGAGCGCGCCAGCGTGTAGAGCTCGACCGACAGCCGCTCGATCTCTTCGGGGTTGGCCACCACCCGGCGAATCGGCTTGCGCAGCACATGGGCGAGGTCGGGCTCCCAGCCCTGCACCAGCGGCTGGGCGCTGGCCACCACCACCTCCTGCGGCTGGACCTCGACCGCCAGAATCTGGTGGCGCTGCGAGAAGGCGAACGACATCACCTCGGTGATGGCCGCCACATCGATCTTCAGCGGATCGATGTGGTAGTACTGCTGGTCGGGAATCTGCTGCGCCAGCCACTGCGTCAAGGTCTCCAGATCGAGCGTCCGGCCACTCTGCTGCGCATCGCCATACTGCTGGCGGGCAATCCAGACCAGCGGATGCAGCGCCACGGCAGCCTGATCGCGCGGTTTGCCGAGCGCCTGCTCGAAGTCGGACCGGCTGAGCCGACCCTGCGCCTGCAATGCTTCGAGCAGCCGGCGCAGATCGAGCTTCCGGTCGGCCGACTGCGACAGCGATTCACTCGACTTCATGGGCACGGGACCTTGCAATGATGAGGGCATGAGCGGGCAGCTTAACCAATGAGCCTGCTGCAAGTGTAGCGCCGCGGCGCATGGACCGCCCGCACCAAACTGGGCAGAATGGCGACATCCATCGGCCGGAATCCACCATGCGCCTGCGCCACCTGCCCTCACTCACCGAACAGCTCGCGCAACTGGTCGCCACCCCGTCGGTCAGCGCCACCAGCGCGGCGCATGACCTCGGCAATGGCGCGGTGATCGAGCTGCTGGCCGACTGGCTCGACCGCCTCGGCTTTGCCATCGAAGTGACCGAGGCCGGCCGCGGTCCCGGCGGCGCCGCCAAGCGCAACCTGATCGCCACCCTCGGCAGCGGTCCCGGCGGCCTGGTGCTGGCCGGCCACACCGACACCGTGCCCTGCGACCCTGAACTGTGGCGCTCCGATCCGTTCCGGCTGACCGAGCGCGAAGGCCGTCTGCATGGCCTGGGCAGCTGCGACATGAAGGGCTTCTTTCCGCTGGCGATCGAGGCCGCACGCCAGTTTGCCGGGCAGAAGCTGAACGCGCCGCTGATCATTCTCGCCACCGCCGACGAAGAGAGCAGCATGTGCGGCGCCCGCCAACTGGTCGCGCTGGGTCGGCCGCGCGGCCGCCACGCGGTGATCGGCGAACCGACTGGCCTGCGGCCGGTGCGGCTGCACAAGGGCATCACCATGGAGTCGGTGCGGGTGGTCGGTCAGGCCGGCCACTCCTCCGATCCGGCGCTGGGGCGCAATGCGATCGAAGGGATGCAGCAGGTGATCACGCTGCTGCTCGAGCTGCGCGATGAGCTGGGCGCGCAGTTCCACAACTCGGCCTTCGCGGTGCCGACGCCGACGCTCAACCTCGGCTGCATCCATGGCGGCGACAACCCCAACCGCATCTGCGGCGACTGCGAGTTGCAGTTCGACCTGCGCCTGCTGCCAGGCATGCAGATCGACACCGTGCGGCAGATGATCGGCGAGCGGCTCGACCGGCTGAGCCGGCAGCTCGGCATGCCGATCGACTTTCAGCCGCTGTTCCCCGGTCTGCCCGCCTTCGAGACCGCCGCCGACGCCGGGCTGGTGCGACTGCTGGAGCGGCTCACCGGCCACGCCAGCGAGGCGGTCGCCTTCGGCACCGAGGCGCCCTTTCTGACCGAACTGGGGCTGGAGACGGTGGTGTTCGGCCCCGGCGAGATCGACTGCGCCCACAAGCCCGATGAGTTCCTGGCGCTGGATGCCATCCGCCCCTGCGTCGACCTGCTCACCGATCTGATCGGCCAGCTCTGTCTGGCCCCCGCCACCACCCGCTGAAGAGAGAGGCCGTGAACGGCAGCGACATCGACTATGTAAAGTGGTTCCGCCACTCATCGCCCTACATCAATGCCCACCGCGGCCGCACCTTCGTGCTGATGCTGAGCGGCGAGACCGTCGCCCACGCCAACTTCATCCACATCGTGCAGGACATCGCCCTGCTGAACAGCCTCGGCGTGCGGCTGGTGATCGTCCATGGCGCGCGACCGCAGATCGAGGCGGCGCTCGAACAGCGCGGCCTGCGCAGCCAGTTCCATGACCACCTGCGCATCACCACCCTCGAGCTGCTCGAAGCGGTGAAGCAGGCGGTTGGCATTCTGCGCAGCGAGATCGAGGCGCTGCTGTCGCAGTCATCGCAGCAGCGGCTGCGGCTCGGCGTCATCAGCGGCAACTTCGTCACTGCCAAGCCGCATGGCGTGCATGACGGCATCGACTTTCACCACACCGGCGAGGTGCGCGGCATCGACCATGCAGCGATTCACCGCCATCTGGCAGCGGGCGAGGTGGTGCTGCTGTCGCCGCTCGGCTACTCGCCGACCGGCGAAATCTTCAACCTCTCGTTCGAGCAGGTGGCCGCCGAAACCGCCATCGCGCTGCGCGCCGACAAGCTGATCGCCTACAGCGAAAAACCGGGCGTGCTCGACCGCGACGGCCAGTTGCTGCGCGAACTGACGCCGAGCGAGATTCGCCAGCGGCTCGATGACGCCAGCCTGACATCGAGCCCGGCGCTGCGTGGCTGCCTGCACGCCTCCAGCGCCGGCGTGCAGCGCAGCCACCTCATCGGCTTTGGCGAGGATGGCGCGCTGCTGCGCGAACTCTTCACCCGCGACGGCGCCGGCACGCTGATCAGCCATGAGCGTTACGAGAAGATTCGCCCGGCCCTGATCGACGATGTCGCCGGCATCATCGAGCTGATCCGCCCGCTCGAAGAGGATGGCACCCTGCTGCGCCGCTCGCGCGAGCGGCTCGAAGAGGAGATCGGCCAGTTCAGCGTCATCGACCGCGATGGCAGCGTCATCGGCTGCGCCGCGCTCTACCCCTTCAGTGATGGCCACAGCGGCGAACTGGCCTGCGTCGTCGTCCACCCCGACTACCGCAGCGGCGAACGCGGCGACCTGCTGCTCGAGCAGATCGAAAAGCGCGCCCGCCAGCAGGGCATCGCCCGGCTCTTCGTCCTCACCACCCGCACCGCCCACTGGTTCCGCGAGCGCGGCTTTGTCCCGGCCACCGTCGACGACCTGCCGGATGAGAAGCGCTCGCTCTACAACTACCAGCGCAACTCGCAGGTCTACTGCAAGGGGTTGTAGGCAGGGTTGCCCGGATCACTCCCTGCTGAAATTCGACCCGGGCGTGGTGCGCTGCAACAGCCCACCGCCTGTCAACATATTTTACACTTTGCTTAAGACACCACCTCAAAAAACCTTATGAGTCTTGAAATTTTTAACACAACATATTGTAATAAAAAAGAAAAATAACCATTTTATTCAGTGTGGCACGGTTAGTGCTTATATGACTGCTGAGTGCGGTACGGTGGCAAATCAAACCTGATGACATCGTGGCCTCTCTTGGGCGGGATCCATTCCCAGAGTCAAGTAACTGAGGAGCAAAAAAATGGTAATCAAAAAAGCAGCACTGTCGCTTTCGGCCATGCTGATTGCAGCCCCTGCAATGGCCGGCGTGATGTTCACGAATGGCGGTTTCGAAAATGGCAACCTGGATGGCTGGCAGTTCTCGTCAGACGGCGGAACGGCAAGCTACGTCTCCGCCACCGCTGGCGCCACCTCCTTTGCCTCGTCAGGCAATGGTGGTCTCTCTTCGAATCTGGTGACTCCGGGCGCCGATCCAATCGTCGGCATCAACCGGACCTACGGCGGCAGCTACGGCGTGCGTACGGGTGACTCACTGGCCTGGGGCTATTCCGGCGGCGGCACGATCTACAACCGCATTCGCCAAACGGCCACGGTGGCCGCCGAAGCCGATGGCTCGGCCGGTTTCCTCTACTTTGCCTGGGCAGCGGTGGAAGAGATCTCTGGCCATTCCACGACTTCGACGCCGTTCTTTCAGGTCTCGGTACGCAACAACACCCAGAGCAGCTCCATTTACAATGTGCAGCACTATGAAACCGATGGCGGCGCCTGGGTCACTGCCGGCGGCTGGAAATACAGCGCCAACAGCAACCCGAGTGACCCGCTCGGCTGGAACGTGGTGGGGCTGGACCTCGCCGCACTCGGCGTGAATGTCGGTGATTCGCTGACGCTGGAAGCCATCGCGCGTGACTGCACCCCTTCGGCACATGCGATGTATGTCTATCTGGATGGTTTTGGAGGCACACCACCCGTCCAGGGCGTGCCCGAGCCCGCCAGCCTGGCGCTGATGGGTCTGGGTCTGGCCGGCATCGGCATGGCCCGACGCAAGAAAGCCTGATCCTCTCAGGTTTGCCCAAAAGGCCGGCGCCATGGCGCCGGCCTTTTTGTTTGCGCCCTCCACAACGGCTGCGACAGAACATTGGCCGGGCCGCCCTGTGGCCTGTCGCCCGAGGATCGTTCAATATGCGCGCTGGTTCTGCTGTGAGCGCATGATGTCGAAAAGAGAGCAGTTGCCACCCCCGCGGGTGTTGATCAAGGCCATGCTGGCCCCCCTCTGGCTGCTGTGCTGCACGCTGCTGGCGCCGCTGGCGATGGCCGATGCGGTCGATGCTGCCCGGCAGAAGATCACGCTGCTGCTGGGGCAGGAGCCGCCGTCGCTGAACAGCATCAAGGCGACCGACCAGGTGAGCTTCTTCATTCTCGGCCACACCCACGAGGGGCTGCTGCGCTACGACGCGCAGGGCCAACTGGTCGGCGGCGTGGCCCGCGACTGGAAGCTGGATGAACGCAGCGCCACCTTCTGGCTGCGCGACGACGCGCGCTGGAGCGATGGCCAACCGGTGACCGCGCATGATTTCGTCTTTGCCTGGCAGCGGGTGGTCGATCCGGCCATGGCCTCCGAGTATGCCTCGATCCTCTATCCGATCAAAAACGCCAAGGCGATCAGCGAGGGCAGGCTGCCGCCGGAGCAGCTCGGCGTGCGGGCGCTCGATGAGCGGACGCTGCAGGTCGATCTGGAGCAGCCGACCGCCTACTTTCTGCAGCTCACCGCCTTTGGCGTCTACCTGCCGATTCGCGAGGATTTCTACCGCGCCCAGGGCACCCGCTACGGGGCGGAGCAGGATCGGCTGCTCTACAACGGCCCGTTCCGGCTGGCGCGCTGGGTGCACGGTGCCCGGCTGACGCTGGTGAAGAACGAGCAGTACTGGAACCGGGCGCAGACCGTGCTCAACGAGATCGACCTGCCCTATGTCACCTCCGATTCGACGGCGGCCTACAACCTGTTCAAGGACAACAAGGTGGCGCTGGTCGGCCTCAGTGCCGAGGAGCTGAATGACGCACTGAGGCAGCGGGTGAAGATTCGCATCTTTCCGGCCGGGTCGCTGTTCTACCTGGAGTTCAACCACCGCGCCGGGCGCATCACCGGCAACCGCCATTTCCGTCGGGCGATCCAGCGGGTGGCCGATCCGCAGGAGCTGGTCAACCGCGTGGTCGGTGTGCCTGGCACGCTGCCGGGGCGGTCGCTGTTTCCGGTGTGGATCAAGGGGGTGAATGGGAGTTTTCGCAAGGAGTTTCCCGCCCCCAGGGTGACAATCGACCCGAACCAGGCGCGGCAGGAGCTGGAGCTGGCCCGACAGCAGCTCGGGCTCGAGCGCTTTCCGCCACTGGTCTATCTGACCGGCGACTCACCGACGGCCGCCAAGCAGGGCGAGTACCTGCAGAACCTGCTGCGCACCCAACTGGGGTTGGAGCTGAAGATCGACAAGCAGATCTTCAAGCAGCGGCTGGCGAAGATGCTGGCTGGAGAGTTCGATCTGGTGGCCGCCGGCTGGGGCCCCGATTATGATGACATCATGACCTTCGGCGACCTCTTTGCTTCCTGGAACATCAACAACCGTGGCCGCTATGCCAACCCGGACTACGACCACTGGGTGGCGGTGGCGCGCGATGCCACCGATCCACGGCTGCGAATGGAGGCGATGGCGGCGCTGCAGCGGCTGGTGATCGAGGATGCGGTGATCATTCCGCAATATGAGAGCGGCAGCGTCTACCTGCAGCACCGCCAGTTGAAGGGGGTGGTGCGGCGGGTGATCGGCACCGACCCCGACTTCACCCAGGCACGGGTGGTGGCGCCATGATCGAAGCCGCGCTGCCGACCCCGGTTCACCCGCTCGCCAGGCGCAGGGGCTGAACCATGCACCGCTATCTGCTGCGACGTCTGGTCGAAGGGGTGATCACCGTCTGGTTCATCGCCACCGCCACCTTCTTCGCGATGCATCTGGTGCCGGGCGATCCACTGCTGAACGACAAGGCGGTGCCGAAGGAGATTCGCGCCAACCTCGAACAGCACTACGGACTCGACCAGCCGCTGCCGGTGCAGTACCTGCGCTATCTCGGGCAGATGGTGCGCGGTGACTTCGGCATCTCGTTCACCCAGAAGAACCGCGCGGTCAACGACATCATCCGCGAGCACTTTCCGGTCTCGGCCAGCCTGGGACTGGTCGCGCTCGCCATCGCCGCCGCCGGCGGCATCCTGTGGGGCGCGCTGACCGCCCGCTACCGCGGCCGCTGGCCCGACGCGCTGATCATGCTCGGCGTGATCGTGGCAATCTCGGTGCCGGGTTTCGTGGTGGCGGCACTGGCGCAACTGGCGATCGTCGAGCTGAATCGGCTGGCCGGCCGGTCACTGCTGCCGGTGGCCGGCTGGGGCGAGTGGCGCCACTTCATCGTGCCGGCGCTGGTGCTGGGGCTCGGCACCATGGCCTATCTGACCCGGCTGATGCGCTCGTCGATGCTGGAGGTGATCCATGCCGACTACATCCGCACCGCCCGCGCCAAGGGGCTCGGCGAGGCGCGCATCTTCTTTCGCCACCAGTTGCGCAACGCGATCCTGCCGGTGATCACGGTGCTCGGCCCGGCGGTGGCCGCGATCACCACCGGCGGCTTCGTCATCGAACTGGTGTTTGCGATTCCCGGCCTCGGCCGCTACTTCGTGCAGGCGGTGCAGCAGCTCGACTACACGGTGATCATGGGCACCACGGTCTTCTATGGCGCCTTTCTGGTCTTCATGGTGATTGCGATCGACATCCTCTACGGCTTCATCGATCCACGGATCCGGGTGGGCTGACGGATGGCCGGTCCGCTTGCCGCCGACGACTTTCTGCCGCTGCCGCCACAGCCGGCGATGGAGCGCGCGGTGCGCCCATCACGCTCCTACTGGCAGGATGGCTGGCGGCGGTTGCGCCAGAACCGCAGCGCCTTTGCCGCCTTGGGGCTGGTGCTCGGCCTGCTGCTGTTCGCGCTCGCCGGCCCACTGCTGTGGCCGGTCGATCCGGCCGCACAGGATCTGGAGCAGTTGTCACGGCCACCAACCCTCGGCGAGCGCGCGCTGCTGGTCGACCTCTCCAGTGAGTGGAGCGGCACTCCGGCCGCCGAATCAGAAGTGGGCGCCCCGCTGCCTGCGGCCCGGCTGGGCAGAAGCAGTGCATTGAGCGTGGTCGGCAGCCCCACCAGCCAGTCGGTGCGGTTGCAGTGGCAGGCGGTACCGGGGGCGCGCGGTTACATCCTCTACCGCACCGACCACCCGCCGATGGAGGGCGACGACCTGGGGCTGCCGCTGGTGCGCATCATCGGCGGCAGCGAGGTGAGCCATGAGGATCGGCTCAACCCGCAACCTGGCCGCCACTACTACAGCGTGGTGGCCACCGACGGCGTCGACGAGGCCGATGGTTATCGAACCCTGGCGGTCGAGGTGCAGCTCGGTCTCACGCTCGATGAGGCCCGGCGGCGCGGCCATGAATTGCCGGCTGGCGCCAGCGTGACCCTGGCGCCCCACCCGCTCGGCACCGACTACCTGGGGCGCGACCTGCTGGCACGGCTGATCCATGGTGCGCGCATCTCGCTCTTCATCGGTCTGACCGCGCCGCTGCTGTCGATCGTGATCGGTGCCTTTTATGGCGGCGTGGCCGGCTATCTGGGCGGCCGGACCGATGCATTGCTGATGCGCTTTGCCGACTTCGTGGTGGCGCTGCCCTTTCTGCTGTTCATGATCCTGTTCCGCATCGGCTTCGGCATCGGCCCCGGCGAGAGCGGCATCGCGCCGCTGCTGCTGGCGATGGTGCTGCTCGGCTGGCCCGGCACCGCGCGGCTGGTGCGCGGGCAGATCCTGCGGATTCGCGAAGAGGGCTATGTGCAGGCAGCACGGCTGATGGGGGCTGGAACCCCCTATCTGGTGCTGCGCCACATGCTGCCCAACACCATGGGGGTGATTCTGGTGTCGCTGACCTTTGCCGTGCCCTCGGCGATCTTCACCGAGGCCTTTCTGTCGTTCATCGGCATGGGCGTGGCACCGCCGACGCCATCCTGGGGCTCGATGTGCAACGATGGCATCAAGACCATGCTGACCCATCCGCACGAGCTGCTGTTCCCGGCACTGGTGATCAGCCTGACCGTGCTGGCCTTCAACCTGCTGGGCGACGGCCTGCGCGATGCGCTCGACGCCCGTCTGCGCGGCCGGGAGTGAGCGATGGCTGAACGGCTGCTCGAGGTGACCGATCTCGCCGTCGACTTTGCCAGCGATGGCGGCCGGGTGCAGGCGGTGCGCGGCGTCGATTTCGGCGTCGAGGCCGGCAGGACGCTGGCGATCGTCGGCGAGTCGGGTTGCGGCAAGTCGGTCACGGTGCAGGCGCTGATGGGGCTGGTGCCGATGCCGCCGGGTCGCATCCTGCGCGGTTCGGCCCGCTTTTTCGGCGAGGATCTGCTCACCCTTGCACCGCGCCGCGCCAACGCGCTGCGCGGCGCCCGCATCGGCATGGTGTTTCAGGATCCGATGACCTCGATGAACCCGACCATGCGGGTGGGCGATCAGATCGCCGAAACCCTGCGGCTGCACCGTGGTCTGAGCCCGGCTGCTGCCACGCGTCAGGCGGTCGAGCTGCTGGAGCAGTGCCGCATCCCCGATCCGCAGCGGCGCGCCCGCAACTACCCCTTCGAGTTCTCCGGCGGCATGTTGCAGCGGGCGATGATCGCGATGGCGATCGCCTGCCAGCCGGCACTGCTGATCGCCGACGAGCCGACCACCGCGCTCGATGTCACCATTCAGGCGCAGATTCTGCGGCTGTTGCAGGCGTTGCAGGCCCGCACCGGCATGGCGATGATCCTGATCACCCATGACCTCGGCGTGGTCGCCCGCATGGCCGACGAGGTGGCGGTGATGTATGCCGGCCGCATCGTCGAGCGCGGCAGCGTCGAGTCGATCTTCCGCCGCCCGGCCCACCCCTACACGCTGGGGTTGCAGCAGGCGATGCCCGATCCGGCAAGCCGCGCGCCACTGCGGGCGATTGCCGGTGCGCCACCCGACCTGTTCCAGCCGCCCACCGGCTGCGGCTACCACCCGCGCTGCCCTCATGCACTGCGCATCTGCCAGCGCGAGGAGCCGCCGCTGCAACCGCTCGACGCCGATGTCAGCGCCCGCTGCTGGCTGCACCATCCGCAGGCGCCTGCCGTCGCGCCACTCCATCAGCCGCTGCGCGACGACCAAGGATCACCCTGATGGCCCTGCTCGAAGTCCGCGACCTCAGCCGCTGGTTCGATCTGGAACGCCAGCGCCGCCTGCTGGCGGTCGATCGGGTGTCGCTGACGCTGCAACCGGACGAAGTGGTCGGGCTGGTGGGCGAGAGTGGCTCCGGCAAATCGACCCTCGGCCGCTGCCTGATCGGGCTGCTGGAGAAGAGTGCCGGCGAGGTCTGGTTCGACGGCGAACGGCTGCCGGCGCGCTACCGTACCGAGGATTTTCGCCGCCATGGCAGCGCGATGCGGATGATCTTCCAGGACCCCTACTCCTCGCTCAATCCGCGCATGACGGTGCTGGAGATCGTCGGCGAGGGGCTGCGCCTGCAGGGCGAACGCGACCGTGGTCGCATTCGTGACCAGGTGGCGCACTGGCTGCAACGGGTCGGGCTGTCGGCCGAGCAGATGGGCCGCTACCCGCATGAGTTCTCCGGCGGCCAGCGGCAGCGCATCGGCATCGCCCGCGCGCTGATCAGCCGCCCCCGTTTCGTGGTCTGTGACGAGCCGATCTCCGCGCTCGATGTCTCGGTGCAGGCGCAGGTGGTCAACCTGCTGGCAGCGCTGCGCGCCGAAATGGGCCTGACCCTGCTGTTCATCGCCCATGACCTGTCGATGGTACGCCACCTCTGCGACCGGGTCGCGGTGATGTACCTGGGCCAACTGGTCGAGCTGGGGCCGACCGAGCAGCTCTTCAGCCAGCCACGCCACCCCTACAGCCGGCTGCTGATCGAATCCAACCCGATTGCCGACCCGCAACGTGAGCGGGCACGGCAGCTTCCGCTGATCCAGGGCGAGATGCCCTCACCGATCGATCTGCCCCCCGGCTGCCGCTTTGCCGGTCGCTGCCCACAGGCGCTGCCGATCTGCCACCGCGAGCCGCCGGTGGCGCGCCCGGTCGATCCGCACCACTGGCGCGCCTGCCACCTCGACTGAGGCTCAGCGGCGCGCCACTAAGAGCGCACGCCGTGGCCGCGGATGGCCCTCGATGGTCAGCGTGGTGTCGGCAGGGTCGAGAAAGTCGGCCAGCGATTCGAAGCGCATCCAGTCGGTGCGCCGCTGTTCGTTGTGATCGGTCAGCGAGACATCGACCAGTTCGACATCACGAAAACCGCAGCGTCCAAGCAGGTTGCCCAGCGCCGCGACACTGGGAATGAACCAGACGTTGCGCATCTTGGCATAGCGCCCCGGCGGCAGCAGCAGGGTCTGCCGATCACCCTCCACCACCAGAGTCTCCAGCAGCAACTGCCCGCCGGGACGCAGCAGCTGCCGCAGCCGCTCCAGATGCTCGACCGGCGAGCGGCGGTGGTAGAGCACCCCCATCGACAGCACGATGTCAAAGTTCGCCTCACCCTCGGGCAGCGCCTCCAGCGCCAGCGGCAACACCCAGGCGGTGCGCCGAGGAAGGTAACGCGCCACCGCCCAATATTGCAGCGTGAACAGCAGCCCCGGATCGATGCCGACCACCAGCTCGGCACCGGCCAGCGCCAGCCGCCAACTGTAGTAGCCATTGCCGCAGCCGACATCGAGCACACGACGGCCCACCAGCGGGTCGATGGCACGCTCGATGCGCGCCCACTTCAATTGGCAGCGCCACTCGCTGTCGACCTCGACGCCAAACAGATTGAACGGCCCCTTGCGCCAGGGATGCAGCGCCAGCGGGCCACTGCGTAGCCGTTCGGTTTCGGCGGGCGACAGCGGCTGCGGGCTGCTCAGGCTGACGGCGCCCCGGTCGATGCCGAGCTGCGCTGACTCCACCGCTGGCAGATTCTCGACCGCTGCCTGCCAGCGCGGCAGATCCCCATGGCGCGCAGCGTGCCACTGTGCCGCGGTGGCCTGCTCGATGGCGCCACACCCGTCCGCCGGCAGAGCACGCGCCAGCGGCGCCCACAGCTTTTCGTAGTCGATCAAGGCCAGACCTCCGCCGCAAAAAAGCGGGCAATTTACCAGAGCAGGCCCGGCAACGGCGTCAACCCGGCACCGGCTCGCCCGTTATTGCCCTTGCAGCAGGGCTCAATCCTGCTGCAAGGGTGACAACACCCATCGACGCTTCAATCCACCACCGGAGAAGACCATGCGTATCAAACCCCTGCTGCTTTCGACCTCACTGATCTGTGCACTGACCGCGCCGGTCTGGGCCATGTCCCACGGTGACGAAGGCGGCCCCGACCATCAGATGATGTGGAAGCAGATGGACAGCGACGGCGACAACCGCATCAGCAAGGCCGAGTTCACCAAATCGACCGAAGCGCGGTTCGACAAGGCCGATGCCAACCACGATGGCTACATCGACCAGAGCGAACGGGACAAGATGAGAGAGAAGATGCACGAGCGGATGGAGAAGATGCGGGAAAAGCACAGCAAGATGCCCGAATGAAGAGAGCCTCCTGCACACTGGGTCGCGGCAGGATGCACTGCCGCGACCTTGAGCCTCACTGCGGCGCGAGCATCCGCCGATAGAGCGCGAGGTAGTCGGCCGAGCTGCGCTGCCAGGAGAAATCGGCCGCCATCGCCGAGCGCATCAGTTGTTGCCAGCGCGCCGGTTGATGATAGAGCGCCAGCGCCCGCTCCAGCGTGGCACGCAGTGCCGGACCGCTGGCGAAGTCGAAACAGAAGCCGTTGCCCTCGGTTGCCGCATCGGCATCGATGACGGTGTCGGCCAGCCCACCCACCCGCCGCACCAGCGGCAGGGTGCCATAGCGCAGGCTGTAGAGCTGGTTGAGTCCGCACGGCTCGAAACGTGACGGCATCACGAAGAGGTCGGCACCGGCCTCGATCTGGTGCGCCAGCGGCTCGTCATAGCCGGCCACCACTGCCAGGCGGTCGGGATGGCGGCGCGCGCAACCCAGCAGCAGCTCGGTGTAGTGCGGGTCGCCATTGCCGAGCACCACCAGCCGCAGCGGCTGCGTCATCAGCCAGGGCAGGATCTCCAGCAGCAGATCGATGCCCTTCTGCTCGACCAACCGCGTCACCATCGCCAGCAGTGGCAGCTCATCGTCGGCGGGCAGACCCATGCGCCGCAGCAGAGCGACCTTGTCGAGCCGCTTGCCGCTCAGCTCATCGGCGCTGTAGTGGTGCGGAATCAGCGGATCGGTCGCCGGATTCCACACCTGCGCATCGATGCCGTTGAGGATGCCGACCAGCACACCCTGCCGCGCCCGCAGCAGGCCATCGAGACCGCAGCCATAGGCGAAGGTGGTGATCTCGCGCGCATAGGTGGGGCTGACGGTACTGATCCAGTCAGAGCAATTGATGCCGGCCTTGATGAAGGAGAGCTGACCGTAGTACTCCACCCCCTCGATCGACCAGGCCGACTCCGGCAGGTCGAGCAGGTTGAACTGCGCCCGGCTGAACAGCCCCTGATAGGCCAGATTGTGGATGGTGAACAGCAGCCGCGGACGAAACGGGAAGGGTTGCAGAAACAGCGCGGTGAGTGCGCTCTGCCAGTCGTTCAGATGGACGATGTCGGGCCGCCAGCCCAGCCCGAGCTGATCGATCGCCAGCAGCGCCGCCACCCGGCAGAACAGCGCAAAACGTTCGGCATTGTCCGGCCAATCCTGGCCAGCGGCATCCTGATAGGGGCCACCCTCGCGGGCGAAATATTCCGGCACATCGACCAGCCAGAGGATCACCTCGCTGTCGGCCAGCCGGCCCTCCAGCAGTCTGACTTCGACCTCACCGCAGCGGCCATGGGCCAGCGTGAAGCGGGCCCGCTCGAGCAGTGCGCCGCTCTGCCGCTTGACCCCGGCGTAGGCCGGCAGCAGCAGATGGAGCCGCTGCCCCAGCTGCGTCAGGGCGATCGGCAGGCTGCCGGCGACATCGGCCAGACCGCCGGTCTTGATCAGTGGATGGGCTTCACTGGCGACAAACAGCACATCGAGCGCGGCAGGCGGTTTTTTGCGCGGGCGTGCCTTGGCCTTGGCCATCTTTACGGGTCCTTGATTCTCATGCGAGTCTCAGAACGATGCCAGCCAGTGGCGGCAAGGTCAACCGCAGCGACACCGGCCGCCCCATCCAGGCGACCGGCTCGGTCACCACCTGACCATTGCCGAGGTCGGAGCCGCCATAGTGGCGGGAGTTGGAGTTGAACAGCTCCCGGTAGCTGCCGGCAGCGGGCACGCCGACCCGGTAATCTTCGCGCACCACCGGCGTGAAGTTGAGCAGCACCAGCAACCAGCCCTGATCGCTCTTGCGCAGGAACGACAGCACCGACTGGGTGCTGTCATGGCAGTCGATCCATTCGAAGCCACTGCTGTCGAAATCGTGCCGATGCAGCGCCGGTTCGTTGCGGTAAAGCCGGTTGAGATCGGCCACCAGCCGCTGCACCCCCTGATGAAAGGGGTACTGCAACAGGTACCACTCCAGTTCGCGGTCATGGTTCCACTCCCGCCCCTGGGCAATGTCATTGGTCATGAAGTTGAGCTTCTTGCCCGGCTGGGTGAACTGATAGGTCAGCAGCAGCCGCAGGCTGGCGAACCGCTGCCACTCATCGCCCGGCATCTTGTAGAGCAGCGAACGTTTGCCATGCACCACTTCATCATGCGAGAAAGGCAGGATGAAGTTCTCGGTGAAGGCGTAGAGCAGGCCGAAGGTGAGCTTGTCGTGGTGGTAGAGGCGGTGGATCGGATCCTTGCCGATGTAGTCGAGCGTGTCGTTCATCCAGCCCATGTTCCACTTCATGCTGAAGCCCAGACCGCCGAGATGGACCGGCCGCGACACCATCGGCCAGGCGGTCGACTCCTCGGCCATCATCAGCACGCCGGGGAAACGCTCATGGACCACCCCGTTGAGGTGCTTGAGAAAGTCGATCGCTTCGAGGTTCTCGTTGCCGCCATGGATATTGGGCAGCCAGTCATCGGGCTGGCGTGAATAGTCGAGGTAGAGCATCGACGCCACCGCATCGACCCGCAGGCCGTCGATGTGGAACTCCTCGATCCAGTACAGGGCGCTGCTGAGCAGAAAGTTGCGCACCTCGTTGCGGCCATAGTCGAAGATCAGTGTGCCCCAGTCACGGTGTTCGCCCCGCCGTGGATCGGCATGTTCATAGAGGTTGCTGCCATCGAACCATGCCAGTGCATGGCCATCGCGCGGAAAGTGCGCCGGCACCCAGTCGAGCAGCACACCGATGCCATGACGGTGGCACAGATCGACCAGGTAACGCAGCTCGTCCGGTTCGCCAAAGCGGCGGGTCGGGCAGAAGTAGCCGGTGCTCTGATAGCCCCATGAGCCATCGAAGGGGTGTTCGGTGATCGGCAGCAGTTGCAGATGGGTGTAGCCCTGCTGCGCGATGTAATCGACCAGACCATGGGCCAGATCGCGGTAGTTCAGAAAGTGTCCCGCCTCGTCACGGCGCCAGGAGCCGAGATGCACCTCGTAGATCGACAGCGGCGCATGCAGCCAGTCATGCCGCTGTCGCTGATCGAGCCACTGTGCATCCTGCCACTGATGGCGGCTGGCCTCACGGACCACGCTGGCGGTGGCGGGTCGCAACTCGCTGCCCTGGGCATAGGGATCGCTCTTGAGCAGAATGGCGCCATTGCGGGCGCGAATCTCGAACTTGTAGTGCAGGCCGGCAGCCAGCCCGGGAATGAACAGCTCCCACACCCCGGATGCACCACGACAGCGCAGCGGATGGTGGCGGCCATCCCACGCATTGTGATCGCCAACCACACTGACCCGCTCGGCATTGGGCGCCCACACCGCGAAGAACACCCCGCTGATGCCATCGATCTCGCGACAGTGTGCACCGAGAAAGCGGTAGGCATGCCAATGCTTGCCGGCGGCAAACAGCGCCAGATCAAACTCCAGCAGCTGCGGTCCAAAGCTGTAGGGGTCATGGGCCTCATGCTCGACACCCCAGCGGTCGACCCAGCGCAACAGGTAATGTTTCGGTAATGTGTCGGCACTACCCTGCCAACTGAACAGGTCGCTCCGCCCCAGCCGCTCCAGTGGCTCTTGCGCACCGTTTGAGGTCACAATATGGACCGAACGCGCACCAGGAAGGTGAACATGCACCACCTTGAGATCACCCCGTGGATGGCAGCCAAGATAACCGAAAGGATCGTGATGGCGGGCCTCGATGATGCGCCGCTGGGTTTCATCGAGCACCATGGAAACGGGCGGCGAAACAGAAGAAGACGAAGGAGTCATGTCAACGACCTGGCTGAACTGAACTGCTGGAGCAGTGCATTGAAGCAGAAAAGCGCACCACGGAAAAACCGATGCCGCAGTGCGATCAAACCCGCTGCCGGATGACGCTACCACCTCGCCGCAGTGCAAAACTGGAATAAGCCCTGCATAACTCTGGCCAAGGCGCCTTTGGATGGATGCACGACCGGCCACTGAATCGCCAACGCCAATGAACCCCGGAGCCGACCGCATGGAAACCACCAAACCGACTGCCAAGGGCAAAAAACGCAGCAGCTCACCGACCGCGCCCCGCCGTTTCGTCAGCCGCATCACCGGTGAGACCCTGGCGCTGGTGCTGGCCGGCGGCAGCGGTTCGCGGCTGCACAACCTGACCCGCTGGCATGCCAAGCCGGCGATCCCTTTTGGCGGCAAGTACCGCACCATCGACTTTTCGCTCTCCAACTGCGTCAACTCCGATGTGCGTCGCATCGGCATCCTGACCCAGTACAAATCACATTCACTGATCAACCACGTGCAGAAGGGCTGGAGCTTTCTGCGCGCCGAGATGAACGAGTTCATCGAGCTGCTGCCGGCCCAGCAGCGCATCCATGACTCCTGGTACAAGGGCACCGCCGATGCGATCTATCAGAATCTCGACATCATCCGGCTGCACAATCCCGAATATGTGCTGATCCTGGCCGGTGACCACATCTACAAGATGGATTACGGCCTGCTGATCGCCCAGCATGTGGAGCGCGAGGCCGACATGACCGTCTGCTGCATCGAAACCTCGCTGGCCGAAGCAAGCGAATTCGGCGTCATGTCGATCGGTGCCGACGAACGCATCATCGGCTTCCAGGAGAAACCGAAGCACCCGATCCCGATGCCCGGTTCACCCGACAAGGCATTGGTCTCGATGGGCATCTATGTGTTCAACACCGGGTTTCTCTATGAGCAGCTGATCAAGGATGCCGAGACACCCCGCTCCAGCCACGACTTCGGCAAGGACATCATCCCCTCGGCCATCGACCGCTACCGGGTCTTCGCCTATCCGTTCCGTGACGTCGAAAATGGCGAGCAGGCCTACTGGCGCGACGTCGGCACGGTCGATGCGTTCTGGCAGGCCAACATGGAGCTGCTCGATGTCACCCCACCGCTGAACCTCTACGACCAGGAGTGGCCGATCTGGACCCATCAGGAGCAGCTGCCCCCCTCCAAGTTCGTCTTCGACGATGACGATGGCCGCCGCGGCATGGCGGTCGATTCGATGGTGTCGGCCGGCTGCATCGTCTCCGGTGCACTGGTGCGCCGCTCGCTGCTGTTCAACAATGTCCGCGTCAACGCCTACAGCGAACTGAACCAGTGCGTGGTGCTGCCCCGGGCCGTGATCGGCCAGCACTGCCGGCTGACCCGGGCGATCATCGATCAGGAGTGCATCATTCCCGATGGCACCGTCATCGGGGAAGATGCCAAGGAGGATGCCCGCCGCTTCCACCTCTCGCCCGAGGGGATCGTGCTGGTCTCTCCCGAGATGCTCGGGCAGGAGGTGCGTCATGTCCGCTGAATCCTTCACGCCGGTGGTGCTGATGTGGCACATGCATCAGCCCCACTACCGACCGCTCAACGCCAGCGCCTTCCGCCAGCCCTGGAGCTACCTGCACGCGATCAAGGATTACGTCGACATGGCGGCGATCCTCGAGCAGACCCCCGGTGCGCGCAGCGTGGTCAACTTCGCCCCGGTGCTGCTCGAACAGATCGACGCCTATGGAGAGCAGATCGAGAGTTTCCTGGCCGGAAATGGCGAGATCGCCGATCCGCTGCTCGCCGCCCTGGCCAGTGAGCAACTGCCCAGCGATGGCGAAAGCCGACTGCTGCTGACCAGCCAGTCGCTGCGCGCCAACGAACAGCGGCTGATCCAGCGCTTTGCACCCTTCGGCCAACTGGCCGCACTGGCGCGCCACCTGCTCGCCCACCCCGGTCAGGTCGGCTACCTGCATGATCAGTTCCTGTGGGATCTGCTGGTCTGGTACCACCTGGCCTGGCTGGGTGAGACGGTGCGCCGCGGCGATTCGCGCATCACCGCACTGATGGAGCAGGGCAACCACTACAGCCTGGCGCAGCGCCGGCTGCTGCTGTCGATCATCGGCGAACTGGTGCAGAGCGTGATTCCGCGCTACCGCGCCCTGGCCGAAGGGGGCCAGATCGAGCTGGCGATGTCGCCCTATGGCCATCCGATCCTGCCACTGCTGCTCGACATCGATTCGGCCCGCGAGGCGATGCCCACGGCCACCCTGCCCACTGCCGACCACTATCCCGGCGGCGCCGAGCGGGCGCGCTGGCATCTGCGGCATGGCATCGAGACCTTCAGCCGTTACTTTGGCATGATCCCGATCGGCTGCTGGCCCTCCGAAGGGGCGGTCAGCGACGCCACGCTGCAACTGCTGGCCGCCGCGGGCTTCCGCTGGGCCGCCACCGGCGAATCGGTGCTGCGTCACAGCCTGACCGCAGCGGGCCGTATGGGTGACGCCTGCATCCACCATCCCTACCGGGTCGATGGCATCGACATCGCCTGCTTCTTTCGCGATGACCAGCTCTCGGACGCCATCGGTTTCAAATACGCCAACTGGCACGGCGACGATGCCGCCGCCGATCTGGTGCAGCATCTGGAGAACATCGCCGCGGCCTGTGGCAATGATCCGAGTCGGGTGATCAGCATCATTCTCGATGGCGAGAATGCCTGGGAGTACTACCCCAACAACGGCTACTACTTTCTGACCGCGCTCTACCAGAAACTGGCGCAGCATCCGACGCTGCGCCTGACCACCTTCGGCAACCTGGTGAAGAACCGGCCGAAGCGCCCACCTCCCGATCGCAGTCTGCAACTGCCCAGCCTGGTGGCCGGCAGCTGGGTCTATGGCACCTTCTCGACCTGGATCGGCAGTCCGGACAAGAACCGCGGCTGGGAGCTGCTGATCGAGGCCAAGCAGCAGTTCGATCGGGTGATCGCCGCCGGCACGCTCTCGGCCGAACAGCAACAGGCCGCCGAACAGCAATTGGCACTCTGTGAGGGCTCCGACTGGTTCTGGTGGTTTGGCGACTACAACTCGGCCGAATCGGTCAGCGACTTCGAGCGGCTGTTCCGCGAGCATCTGGTCAGCCTCTATCAGACACTGATGATCGAGCCGCCCCAAAGCCTGACCCAGGTGATCTCCAAGGGCGGTGGCGCGCCGGAGCAGGGCGGCACCATGCGCCGAGGCAGCGAAACGTGAGTGCCGACTGCATGGATGCGCCTGGCAACCCCGGTTCACCCCTGGCCCGACGCCGCTCCGGCGTGCTGCTGCATCTGACCTCGCTGCCAGGCAGCCAAGGGTGCGGCACCTTGGGCGAGGCGGCCTGCCGCTTCGTCGACTTTCTCGCCGAATCGGGTTTTGGCGTCTGGCAGATGCTGCCGCTGGGGCCGACCCATGACGACGGTTCACCCTATCTCTGCCTGTCGGCCCATGCCGGCAATCCGCGGCTGATCGACCTGCAGGCGCTGGTGCAGCATGGTTGGCTCGACAGTGACCTGACCTCCACGGAATCCCCGTTGCTTCGCGCCTGGCTGCGGTTCAAGGCCACCGCCAGTCCGACCGAACAGACCGAGTTCGAACAGTTCCGGAACAGCGCTGCCGGCTGGCTGCCCGACTATGCGCTGTTCATGGCGCTGCGCAGCCACTTCAACGACCACTCCTGGGTGCACTGGCCGACACCGCTGCGCCAGCGTGATCCGGCTGCGCTGAAACAGGCTCGGCACCACCATGCCGACGCGATCGAGGCCATCTGTTTCGAGCAGTTCCTGTTCGACAGCCAGTGGCGACAGCTGCACCGCCATGCCCGGGAGCGCGGCGTGGCGCTGTTCGGCGACATTCCGATTTTCGTCGACCACAACAGCGCCGATGTCTGGGCCCACCAGCGGCAGTTCGACCTCGATGCCGACGGCAATCCACGCGTCGTCGCCGGGGTGCCGCCCGACTACTTCTCGGCCACCGGCCAGCGCTGGGGCAACCCGCTGTTCCGCTGGGAGGAGATGGAAGCCGACGGTTTTTCCTGGTGGCAAGGCCGGGTCGCCACCCAGATGCGCTACTTCGACCTGCTGCGCATCGACCACTTTCGCGGCTTCGAGGCCTGCTGGGAGATTCCGGCCGATGAGCCCACCGCGATGGTCGGCCGCTGGGCCCCGGCGCGCGGGGAGGCACTGTTCCAGAGCCTGATCGAGCGCCACGGCACGCTGCCCTGGGTGGCCGAGGATCTCGGCACCATCACGCCCGAAGTGGAGCGGTTGATGGCCCGGTTCGACTTTCCGGGCATGAAGATTCTGCAATTCGCCTTCGACGGCGGCGCCGACAACCCCTATCTGCCGCACAACCATCGCCAGCAGAGCGTGGTCTACACCGGCACCCACGACAACGACACCAGCCTTGGCTGGTATCAGGGGCTGACGCCCACGCTTCAAGAACGGGTCGATGAGTATCTGGGCCGACCGGGCGAGGCGATGCCGTGGCCTCTGCTGCGCGCCGCGCTGGCCTCGGTGGCGCGGCTGGCGATCATCCCGATGCAGGATCTGCTCGGTCTCGACTCGGCACACCGCATGAACCAACCCGGCACCGTCGAAGGCAACTGGCGCTGGCGTTTCGCCTGGAGCGACCTTCCGGCCGACCTGAGCGAACGGCTGCGCCGCCTCAACCAGCTCTACGGCCGCGGCTGATCAAGCCTCCGAAGCTGGGTTCGCCCGCGCGTCGAGCTGCCAGAATTCGTTTTCATTGATGATGCCGAGCGACGCTGCCCGCTGCGCATCGAGCCGCCCCCAGGCGGTGGCGCGCCGCAACCGGGCGCGCAGATGACGATCGGTGGCGCGATCGGCCATGTAGTCACCTTCGCCGCGCCCGATCATGGTGGCGCCGGAGCCGCTGGCGACACTGCGCTGGTAGAGCTCGATCTCGGCAATGTCCTGATCGAGCTGCGCCTGCGAACAGGCACCCTGGTAGGCCGCCAGCACCATCAGCAGCTGGCCGGGATGGCCGACCCACTTGCCCGACATGCCCAGTCGAATGCCGTGGCAGGCATCCTGGTAGGCCTCTTTCAGCGCATTCAGCACCTTGAGCTTGTTCGCCTGCTGCTGGGCCAGGCTGAGCCCCTCGCCGCGATGCAACGGGGTCGGATAGTTGAGGGTCATGTTGTCGATGGCGGGCACATTGACGGCTCCGGCGACGTTGACGATCACCTGCCGCGCCCAGTCGCAGCTCGGATGGTCGTTGCGCAGCTCGGGCAGATTGACGTCGGCCGCATAGTCGGCAATGCCCCAGATGATGCCGGTCAGCCGTGGCGTCACCGCCTTGACCAGTTCAGGCAGTTGCGCCAGCGCGTAGCCCGATTCGACCAGAAATTGCAGCTTGATCCGCTGCTCCGGCAATCCCAGCAGATGCTCGATCTCACCCAGCCGCTCATTCAGCCACACCAGCTCGTTGGGATGCTCCACCTTCGGCCAGATGAGGCCATCGATCGGATAGTGCTCGACACGCTCGCTGGCCACCGCCGGCAGCACCTCGAACAGGTCGTCGATGCAGCCATCGAGCGTCAGGCCGGCCGGGCGAAAGAAGGCCAGCGTCGAACCCCAGTTCGCCTGCGAAAAACAGCGGATGGCGCCCGCACGCGCCTTGCGGGCCGACTCGGCATCGAGCGCAACCGCATCCTCGCAATCGACCATCACCAGCGGGGTGTGGCAGTCGGGCTGCTCGATCAGCCCGCGCAGCGCCGACAGCGGTGCACCGGCATGGTCGGCCAGCTCCGCCGGGCTGATGTCGAACTTCTGCAACAGCTTGCGCGCCGCTGCCAACCCCTGGATCGCCTTCTCCGGTGTGCCGCTGGCCGGCGTGGTGAAGTGCGCCTGCTGGCACCAGTACTTCAGTGGCATCTCCGCCGTGGCCATGCGCCGTTCGCGCAGCAGCTGCTCGCGACTCTGTCGGGCCCGGTCGGCCAGTTGCCTGATCAGCGTCATCTTCGCGGCTCTCCATCGCATTCAGAAGATTCAGGGCAGCACCGGCCACCCCAGGATTAGCCCGGAATCACCCTCAGATCGATCACCCCTTCGACCGCACGGATCGCCGGCAGCAGTGCCGGCGGAATCTCGCACTCGACATCGATCAGGTTGTAGGCGATCTCGTCACGGCTCTTGTTGAGCATGTCGAGCACATTCAGGTTGTGATCGGCCAGCAGTGACAGCACCTTGCCGAGGATCTTCGGCACATTGCGGTTCGAGAAGGCCAGCCGGCAGCCACCGTTGCGCTCCAGCACCAGCGTGGGAAAGTTGACCGAATTGCGGATGTTGCCGGTCTCCAGATAATCGATCAGTTGATCGGCCGCCATCACCGCACAATTCTCCTCGGCCTCCAGCGTGCTGGCCCCCAGATGCGGCAGCAGCAGCACATCACTTCGACCCATCAGCAGCGGATGCGGAAAGTCGGCGACATACTGGCGCAGATAACCACTGTCGAGAAACTTCACCACCGCCGATTCATCCACCACCCCTTCGCGCGCGAAGTTGAGCAGCACCGCGCCCTTCTTGCAGTAGGCCAGCGTCTCTTCGCGCAGCAGGTTGCGGGTATTCTCCAGCAGCGGAACATGCAGCGAGACATAGTCGGAACGGGCCAGCAGTGATGCCAGATTGTCCATCTTCTGCACCTGGTTCGGCACCCGCCAGGCGGCTTCGACCGACAGCGCCGGGTCATAACCCAGCACCGTCATTCCCAGATGCAGCGCGGCGTCGGTCAGCCGTGAACCGATCGCGCCCAACCCCACCACGCCGAGTGTCCGTCCGGCCAGCTCCTGCCCGGCAAAACGCTTCTTCTCCTGTTCCAGGGTCGCGTTCAGCGCCGCCACATCGGTCATGCCGGCCAGCGTCTCGACATAGCGCAACCCTGGCACGATCCCGCGCGAAGCGAGCAGCATCGCGCAGAGCACCAGCTCCTTGACCGCGTTGGCATTGGCGCCCGGGGTGTTGAACACCGGAATGCCGCGCTCGCTCAGCACCGAAACCGGAATGTTGTTGACCCCGGCACCGGCCCGCGCCACCGCCTTCAGGTTCGCGCCCAGTTCGCTGACAGCCAGTTTGTGGCTGCGCAGCAAAATGGCGTCGGGCGCCTCGACCTGCCCGCCAAGCTCATAGCGCTCGCGCGCAAAACGGTCGGTGCCCTTGCGGGAGATCTGGTTCAGCAACTGGATTCGGTACATCTGTGACTGCTCTCGTCAAAACAATGGAATGAACTATTCACCCGAGAAACGCGGTTCACGCTTCTCGAAAAAGGCGCGTATCCCCTCTTCGGCATCCTTGCTGCCGCGCACGCCCTTCACCTCGTCCAGTTCGGCCTGCAAACCCGCCGCCATGCCATGGTTCAGACCGATGTGAATCGCCCGCAGCACGGCACGGGTCGCCAGCGGCGGACGCTTGGCCAATGCCACGGCGAAGGCAAAGGCCTGCTGGAACAGCTCCGCGGGCGCGCAGACCCGGTCCACCAGCCCGATCTGGGCCGCCTCCTCGGCATCGATGCGCTCGGCCAGCAGAATCATCTGGGTGGCACGTGAGCGTCCGATCAGCCGCGGCAGTCGCTGGGTGCCACCCCAGACCGGAATCACCCCGAGCTGGGTCTCGGGCAGGCCGATCACCGCCTTGGGCGCCGCAACCATGAAGCGAAAATGGCACGCCAGCGCCAGTTCACAGCCGCCACCCAGCGCATAGCCGTTGATGGCCGCCACCACCGGCTTGGGGAAGGCCTCGATCTGGTTGCAGACCGCCTGCGCCTTCAGACTGACGGTGGTGGAGTTGGCGGTGTCGGTCAGATCGAAACCCGCGCAAAAGCCTTTGTCACCGGCACCGGTCAACACCACCGCCCGCACCTGCGGGTCGCGGGCCAGGGTGTCGAGCAGCTGCTCCAGTTCGATGAACGCCTGCAGATTCATCGAATTGGCCGGTGGCCGGTTCAGGGTCAGCAGCGCAACCCCTTCACGCTGCTCCAGCAGCACTGGACCATTGATTTCCATACGAAGACTCCTTGTTTTTTCGAATGTCGATGGGGGTCGGGACGACAACCCACCCGATCATTCTACGAAATGGGCGCCAACGGGAATACAGCGGTCGACAGCATGGCCTGTCGCACGGGGAGATCGGCTCAGACGAAGCGGGAGGTGGCAGCGTCGCAGCACGACACTGCCACCGTGCGACGCTCGGATGGCGGCGTGCTACAGCAGCCCGTAGGCTTTCATCTTCTTGCGCAGGGTGCCCCGATTGAGGCCTAGGACCTGTGACGCCTTGGTCTGATTGTGATGGACGTGGCGCAGTACGGCCTCGAGCAGCGGCGGTTCGATCTCGGAGAGCACCATCTCATAGACATCGCTGACTGCCTGTCCATCGAGATTCTCGAAGTAGTTGTTCATGGCGATCTCGACACAATCGCGCAGGGTCTGCGCATCCTGCAACTGTGTGCGGCCGCGCTTGGCGCGCGGCGGACGGCGACGGCTGACCTCGACCAAGGGTTCCATTTCATTGCTCATGCTTCCCACTCCTTCTGCTTCCAGCGAACCTGTATCACGGAGCCTCGATCAGAAATCAAGACCTCGGCAAGTTTACGTCGTTGCCGACAGCGCAGACAATGAATCAGCTCTCTGCCGGCAGCTTTTGCGGTTCGACATAGAGGGTCACCTGATCACCCGGCTTGATGGTCTGCTCGCCGCGGACAGACTCGTTCCACTCCAGAATTTTTTCGACCGGAAGCTTGAAACGGCTGGCAATGCGGTAGAGCGTGTCGCCCTTGCGGACCCGATAGTCCACCCGCTGCGTCGCTGCCTTCTGCATGCTCGGGCGCTCAGCAGTCGGGTCACGCCGCTGCGTTGCCGCTGCCTGGTCCTGCGACCGCACCTGCAGCAGCATGCCCGGACGCAGGCTGGCCACCTTGGCCTCACCATTCAGGCGAGCCAACTCGTCCACTGAAATTCCATGCTGTTGGGCGATCCGCCACGGGGTGTCACCCTGCCTGACTCGATATTGCGCGCTCTTTTCGCCGCTGTCTCGGGCGGACTCGGCGTGCTGTGCAGCGGTGCCTTGCGTGTCACTCTCGCTGCGCTTCGTCAGCAGACTCCAGGGCGCCGGAAGCACCAGCTTCTCTCCGGTTCTGAGCGAGCCGTCCAGTTCGTTGAGCTGCTGGATCGTTGTCGTCGAAGTGTCGAAACGCTGTGCGATCGACTCCAGCGAATCACCCTCCTTCACCTTGTAATGCTGCCAGCCCGCAGCACGCTCGGCAGGAAAGAGCGACAGCTTGTAGTTGAGTGCCTCCGCCTGGGCGGCCGGAATCAGCAGCCGATGATTTCCATGAGAGTCGGTGGTCCCGCGTCTATAGCCCGGATTGAGCCGTTCGATCTCCTCCAACGGCAGTTTGGCCAGTTCGGCCGCAACCGAAAGTTCGATCTGTCGTGCGATGTCGACCGTCACGAAATAGGGTCGATCAGGGATGTTCGGCAACGCAACCTGATATTTGTCCGCCTCGGCGGCCAGTTGGGCAAAGGCAAGGATGCGCGGCACGAACTCCATGGTCTGCTGCGGCAGATTCAGATGCCAGAAATCGGTCGGCTTGCCCAGCGCGCGGTTGCGCTCGATGGCACGGTCGATGGCGCCTTGACCGGCGTTGTAGGCGGCCAGCGTCAGCAGCCAGTCGCCGTCGAAATGCTTCTGCATCTGATCGAGATATTGCAGCGCTGCCTCGGTCGACTCCACCACATCACGGCTGCCGTCATAGCCGGTATTCTTGCGCAAACCCAAATGGCGCGCGGTGGAGGGGATCAACTGCCACATGCCCGTGGCCTGACTCGCCGAGCGTGCACGCGGGTCGTAACCCGATTCGATCATCGGCAAAAAGGCCAGCTCCAGCGGAAAGTTACGCTCGACCAGTGCCTGCTTGACGTGGTAGAGATAGCGCGTCGGATTTTCCGCAGCCTTCTCGACAAAGCTCGACTGTTCAAGCAGCAAGCGCCGCTGCACAGCAACCCGGGGATGCGCCATCTCGTCACGCAGCCTGAAGCCTTTGCGCAGTGATTCCCAGATGTCAGGCGCCGGCTGGTTCAGCGAAGCCACCTCTGGCGCAAACCAGTTGTAGTCTCCTGCCGTGCCATTCTCGATGGCCTGGTGGATCTCTCCACCGGTTGCGCCACCGGGCCGGTTGCCGTTCGCAGCGGAGTGATCCGCCAGTCGGGAGGAGTCCTGTTCGACCAGGCTGCAGCCCGTCGTCAGAACCATACAGAATATGAGTGCAGACAGTGTCTGTTTGAAACTCGGCAAAATGAACACCTCATCGATGTCGATCGCCCAAGCCGCTGGGTGATCGTCTTAGGGTTGCGCCTTTGCAGCCCTGAGTGGGTTTCTACTCCAGTTGAGAAATTGATTCACAACAGCCGTGGTGATGACGGTGGCCTTGTTTCTATCCCTTGAAACCATCCTTCCAGTGGCGGATGGCGCCAAAAATCTCTTCTTGCTGGGCAAGTGGACCCTGTTTCCAAGCCTCCGCCGCCCTTTTGACCTCGGCCACGTGGCCCCTCAGAAAAGGGTTCGTAGCAAGTTCGAGGCCGATTGTCGACGGAACCGTCGGTTCGCCGCAACCTCTTTTTTCATTTTCCGTGACGATCCGGCGCTGTAACTGTGCGTTGTCGGGCTCGACCACCGCCGCAAAACGCAGGTTGCTCAGCGTGTATTCATGCGCGCAATGGACCGCGGTTTGTGGTGGAAGTGCCGCCAGTTTCATCAGCGACTGGTACATCTGCGCCACAGTGCCTTCAAAAATGCGTCCGCAACCGCCGGCAAACAGCGTGTCTCCACAGAAGAGTAGCGCTGTTTCACCCTCGATCAAGTAGGCAATGTGCCCCAAGGTATGGCCCGGAATGTCCAGAATCCGCACTTCATGCCCCAGGATCTGGCAGACATCACCCTCGCCCAGCGGCTGGGTCAGATGGGGGATCTTTTCATGACGCGGCCCCAGTACCGGAATCGAACGCCCTGCCATCAGTCCGGCCACGCCACCGATGTGGTCGGGATGGTGGTGGGTGATGAAAATGCCCGAGAGCGTCAGCCCATGCGCCTCGAGGTAGCGCTCGACCACGGCCGCATCGCCCGGATCGCACACCCACGCATGGGCCCCGTCCACCTCGTGCAACAGCCAGATATAATTGTCGCTGAAGGCTGGAATTGGTATCGTTTTCAACATGATCATCTCCTGACTCCACTGGCCGGACGACACAGGAAACCATGGCCATCGACATCAGACAAGACCAGCACGGCGCCATGGATCCAAAACTTTCGCCTGACCTCACACCCGAGAACTGATCCAGATGGTCAAGACGATGCCCCAATCCACCCTCCACACCCGGGTCATGCTGGAGCAGGCACAGCGCTGGTTCACCAGCCCGCTGGGCCAGGAGCTGCTGGAGATCGAACAGCGTCTGCTCGATCAGATATTGCCAAGCTGCCATGGTGACCTGCTGGTCGAGATCAGTCCCTTTTCGACCCAGTTCGACTACGAACGCTGCCCGATCACCCAGCAGTGCCGACTGAGCCCGCTGCTGCATCCACACTGCCCGCCACCAGCACTGGTGGCGGAACCCACCGCCCTGCCGCTCTATCCGGAGAGCGCCAGCGTGGTGCTGCTCCACCACCTGCTGGAGTTCTGTGCCGACCCGCATCGAACCGTGCGCGAAGCGGTGCAGACCCTGGCCCCCGAAGGCCGCATCCTGATCATCGGCTTCAACCCGCGCTCATTGTGGGGCCTGTGGCAACGCATCGCCGCCCATCGGGGCAGCGGCCCCTGGTCCGGCCACTTTCTGACCGCCTCGCGCATGGAAGACTGGCTGTCGCTGCTGCGCTGCCAGCCCGAGGGGGCCCTCTACGATCGGTTCGGACTGCCGCTGCAACCACGCGCCTGGTCCCGTCACTGGCGCGGGATGAGCCAGATTGCGCGGCAACACCACTGGCCGATCGGCGCCATCTATCTGCTGGTGGCACGCAAAAAACGGGCGGCGCTGATCGCTCAACCCATCGCCCGCCGCCGGCTGCGACTGGCCGCCGTCGGCACCCCCAAACTGGTCATGGGCCAGGTGAGCAAGAGCGAATCGCATGAGTGAGAAGGTCGAAATCTATTGCGACGGCGCCTGCCGCGGCAATCCGGGTCCCGGCGGCTGGGGCGCGCTGTTGCGCTGCAACGGCCACGAAAAGCGGCTTTATGGCAGCGAGCCCCTGACCACCAACAACCGCATGGAGCTCCAGGCTGCGATTGCCGGGCTGGCCGCCCTCAAGCGGCCCTGCCACGTCTCGATCACCACCGACTCCAAATATGTCCAGCAGGGAATGACAGAATGGCTGGCCAACTGGAAAAAACGCGGCTGGAAGAGCGCCAGCCGCCAGCCGGTGAAGAATGTCGACCTGTGGATGGAGCTCGACCAGCAGAGCAGCCGCCACCTGCGGGTCGACTGGCACTGGATCAAGGGACACAGCGGCCACGCCGAAAATGAACTGGCTGATCAACTGGCCAACCAGGCGATCGATGAACTGCTCGGCGGCGGCGCCAACAAAAAGGTCCAGGGAGAGGCCCGATGAGCCGTCAGGTCGTGCTCGACACCGAAACCACCGGGCTCGAAGCCCGTCTTGGCCACCGCGTCATCGAAATCGGCGCCGTCGAGATCATCAATCGCCGCCCAACCGGACGCCACTATCACCAATACCTCAATCCCGAACGGGCGGTGGACGCCGGCGCACTGGCCGTTCATGGCCTCGGCGACGAATTTCTGGCCGACAAACCGCTGTTTGCCGAAATCGCCGCGGAGTTTCTGCAGTTCATCGATGGCGCGGAACTGATCATCCACAACGCCCCCTTCGATCTGGAGTTCCTCAACCGCGAACTGGAGCTGCTGAACCGTGAGCCCCGCCGCATCGAGCAGCTCTGCGCCATCACCGACACCCTGAAGCTGGCACGCAACCGCCATCCGGGGCAAAAGAACAGCCTCGATGCGCTCTGCACCCGCTATGGCGTCGACAACTCGGCCCGGCAACTCCACGGCGCCCTGCTCGACGCCGAGATACTGGCCGACCTCTACCTGCTGATGACCAGCGGTCAGGTCAGCCTCTCGCTCGATGAAGCACAGAGCGCTGCCATCCACCCAGGCAGCCAGACCATGGTCGAACAGCTGACGCAACTGGCAGCCGACCGACCACGCCTGCCGGTCATTGCCGCCTCCGCCGAAGAGCTGGCCCGCCACGAAGCCGCCCTCGATGCCATTGCCCGCGAATGCCGGGGCGAACCGCTGTGGCGAAGGCTGTTGTAGGGTCATCTTTTCTTGATCCGATGCACCCGATTGGCCTATCAGTGGCGGTGGGCGCGATGAAGGCACTCTTTCCGCTTGACATGTTCCGTATCACGGAACATGTTGATCCATGATCCACACGTTCGCCTGTCCCGACACTGAAACGCCTTTCCATAGCCAGTCGGTGCCGCGATTCAGGAACATCGAGCGCGTGGCGCGACGCAAGCTGCTGCAACTGCACGCCGCCACCGAGCTGGCCAGTCTGAAAGTTCCTCCTGGCAACCAGCTCGAAGCGCTGAAGGGCGACCGCACCGGGCAGCACAGCATCCGGATCAACGACCAGTGGCGCCTGCTTCTCTGGCAACAGGACGGCGCGCACCGGGTCGAGATCGTGGACTACCACTAGGAGCGGGACATGGCGGAATTGCTCGACGAAATCCACCCCGGCGAAATCCTGCTGGAAGAGTTCATGAAACCGATGGGCATCACCGCGCGCCAGCTCGCGGCCGACATGGACGTCTCCCCCAGCCGCATCAGCGAACTGGTCAACGGTCGCCGCCCCATCACCGCCGACACCGCGCTGCGCCTGGGCCTCTATTTCGGCATGGACGCGCGGTTCTGGATGAACCTGCAAACGGAATACGACATGCGCGTCGCCACGCGCGAATTAAAGGACAAGATCGCGCCGCGGATTCGGGTGCATGAGCATATCGCTGCGCCGGGCGCTTTTCCGCGCGACGGACGAGCAGAGCCGCACACTCGCTTCCCTGTCGGCCGAAGACGCGCCGGAGCGGCTGGCCGAGGCGATCGCCGCGCAGATCGCCCAGATACTCGATGAACTTCAGGGCGACGGCGCCGACAAGCTGCAACGCCAACTGGAGCTGGCCAACGCGCTGCTGGTGAACGCGCGTCAGCGCCTTTGCACCACCGGCGGCAGAAATCGATCCGCTCGCCGCACCGTTGCAACTGCTGCAGGCTGTGCACCGCCACACGCCAGCACCCACCTTTCCTGATACCGGCCTGGCGCTGCCCTGGCTGTTCACTGCCGGCAAGGGCTCGCCATCGCTGCTGTCCGAGCTGCGCCGCGAGCTGGCGGCCTGTGATCAGGTGGACATTCTGGTCAGCTTCATCACCCACCGGCGTGCGCAAGCTGCTCGACATCCTGCAATCCGCGACTGCAGTCGGCGCCGACGGCCAGCCGCGCACGCGACTGCGCATCCTGACCACCACCTACACCGGCGCCACGGAAATCCGGGCGCTCGACGAGTTGGCCGGCCTGCCCGGCTGCGAAATCCGGGTGTCGCTGGACGGCCGCCGCACCCGCCTGCACGCCAAGGCCTGGCTGTTCCAGCGCCGCAGCGGCTTCGGCTCGGCCTATGTGGGCAGCGCCAATCTGTCGGGCGCCGCGCTGATGGGTGGCCTGGAGGACCGTGAAGTTCACCGAGCGCGGCCAGTCGGACCTGTTCAGGCGCGCCCAGGCGCACTTCGAGACCCTGTGGGAAGACAGCGAATTTCAGCCCTACGATCCGGCCAATCCACAGCACCGGGCAGCGCTCGGGGTAGCGCTCCAGCGCGAAGCCGGCGACGACGTCATCGCCCGTCCGACCTATTTCGACCTGCAACCCAAGGCCTACCAGCAGCAGATGCTCGATCAGCTGCACAACGAGCGTGAATAACATGGGCGCTGGCGCAATCTGGTCGTCGCGGCCACCGGCACCGGCAAGACCGTGGTCGCCGCCTTCGATTACCGGCGCAGTTGCGCCCTGGGGCGGGTCGTCCGCGGCTGCTTTTCGTCGCCCATCGGGAGGAAATCCTCAAACAGGCGCTGCGCACCTACCGGGAGGTGCTGCGCGACCATGCCTTTCGGTGAGCTGCTGGTCGGCGGCAGCGCGCCGCGCAGTTCGATCATGTATTCGCCACCATCGACAGCCTGACGGCGCGCGGTCTCGTGGGCCGCTGGGGGAGAGAGTACTGGCACCCGTGGTGGTGGATGAGTGCCACCGGCTGACGGCCGATCGCTTCGACGCCTTCGTCACCACCGTTCGCCCGCGCGTGCTGCTCGGCCTCACGGCCACCCCCTGAGCGCAGCGACGGCAAGCCCATCCTCGGTTACTTCGACAATCGCCCGGATGGTTCGCCGGCGGTCGAATTGCGGCTGTGGCACGCGCTCGACCTGCAACTGCTCTGCCTGTTCGAGTACTACGCCTGCGACGACGACACGGATTTTTCCGACGCCCCTGGCAGCAGCCGGGTGAAGTTTCCGCCATCGACAAGCTGGTGACCGGCAACGACGTCCGTGCGCGGCTGGTGCTCAACGAATGGCGCCGCCTGGCGGGCGACCCGGCGCGTGGCCGGGCGCTGGTGTTTTGCGTCTCGGTCGCCCATGCGCAGTACATGACTGCCAAGCTCAACGCGGCCGGCATCCGGCGGTCTGCGTCGTCGGCGATATACCGCGACCGAGGAACGACGCCGGGCGCCGCAGCGGCTCGCCCGCGGCGAGATCGCCGCCATCGTCACCTGCGACCTGTACAACGAAGGCGTCGATCTGCCGCTGGTCGACACCCTGTTGCTGCTGCGTCCCACGCAGAGCCCGGTGCTGTTTCAGCAGCAGATCGGCCCGCGGCCTGCGCCTGGCTGCCGGCAAGGAAAGCTGCCTGATTCTCGACTTCGTCGGCCGGCACCGGCAGGAATTCCGCTTCGACCGCCTGCTGTCCACCCTCACCGGATTGCCGCGCGGCCGATTGATCGAAGCCGTCGACAAGGGTTTCCAACGCCCTGCCACCCGGCTGCCACATCCACCTGCAGCGCCAGGCGCGGGAGCAGGTGCTGGGCAGCCTGCGCCGGCTGGTGCAGCAGAACTGGCGCCGCCTGCGCACGGAGCTGCAGGCCTACGCGCGTTGCGCGGCCGGAACCATGTGCGCCTGGTCGATTTCCTGCGCGAACAGGCCATCGAGCTCGAAGACCTCTACCGCGACAGCGGCCGTTCCGGCTGGACCAACCTCAAGCGCGACGCCGGGCTGCTGACCACGCCCCCAGGCAGCGAGGACGATTATTTCGGGCGCCGCTTCGGCGATCTGCTGCACCTGGATGACCCCGGAGCGCATCGACCTGCTGCTGAAGGTTGCCGAACCGGCGCCCGAGTACCGACCGCAAAGGCGAACACGAGCGCCGACTGCTGCAGATGCTGGCCTATCAGGTGGATGCACAGCACCGGCAAACCGGCAGCGGCGAGCAGTTCGTCAAGCGCCTGTCATCGGAGCACCGCGCGGAAGTTGGTGAAATCGCCGAGGCGCTGCAGGCGAGCAGCGTCCTGCTGCACAAACCCGTGCCGGGGCTCGAAGACCTGCCGCTGTGCCTGCATCGCCGGCTACGGCATCCGCGAGATCCTGACCGCGGTCGGCTGGCTGTCCGCCGAGCGCCGGCAGCCCTTCCAGGCCGGCACCCTGGCCCCTGCCGGAGCGCAAGGTCCAACTGTTGTTCGTCACCCTCGACAAACGCGAGGGTTACCACGAGCGCATCGCCTATCACGACTACGCCATCAGCCCGAGCGCTTTCACTGGCAGTCGCAGAATTCCGGCCGGCCCTGAAACCGCGGCCGGACGCCGTTACCTGGAGAGTCTGGGCAACGGCTGGACCTTTCAGCTCTTCGTGCGCAAGGCCAAGGGCGATCCCTACCGCGCCTGCGGCCCGGTGCTGCTGGAACGGGCCGAGGGCGCCAAGCCCATGACCATCTACTGGAAGCTCGCGGTTCCGCTGCCGGTTGCGCTGTTCCAGGAGTTCAGTGTGCTGCGGGAGCGTGACTCTTGCCTGCACCGAGCAACGCAATACTGCGGGAATGAGGCAGCCAAGTGCTATACGGCAGAGCCCCGGCACCTCTCATAAAATGAAACGGAATCACACGAAAATGGAGATCGCTCAGCAACTTCGACGCCCAGCTTTGAGCTGATCGATCACTCCTGCCTCACTGGCGCCTCTTCATGGGTGTGGCGACACCTGTGAGGCTCTGCATGATGACCCGGGATACACACTCATGCAGCCCATGGCTTGCCCGTTTCACTAACCGGCGCCACCTGACCAAGAGGACTACCAATGGAACTGCAAGCACTGTCATGGCACCTGCACCCTCGCCCTGGAGTTCATTCATCAGGTGAGACAGTGACACGTTGTTGTCATCATCTATCGATGCACCGAAGATCATGAAGCAGTAGAAGCGATAAATCAAAAAGCAGTCCTGCCGTTACCTTTCGCGCTTCTGATCGGACCACCGCTGGATCGCATTTCAGTGGGCGCTTCGTCGGCGAGAAGACGACATAATCGTGCTCTTGCCATGGCCTTTGCGTTTCCACTTCATCTCCAAAATTTTGCCGCCGTGTCTATCCAAGCCGACACGAATTCGACCTCAAGCTTGGCGAGTTCCAGGGTGCGTTTCTCTGTGGCAATGCGATCACGATCTTTGAACCACGCACCGACCACCCCGACCAAAACGGGAACCGCACCCACAACGGCACCCAGAAGACCCAACAGTGCAATGTTGAACTCGGACACTTTCAGAGCCCCAAGAATCCGAAGAGAGAACGCAGAGACGCTTGCTGCTCACTCCCCCTACAACATCACCTCGATCAGCCGCGGGCCGCGCTGGGCCATGGCTTCGGCAAACTTGTCGTTGAATTCGGCGGCCGAGGTGACCCGTGCGGCCGGCACGCCCATGGCGCGGGCCATTTCGGCAAAGTTGAGCCGGGGGTTGCCGAGGTTGAGCACCTTGTTGGCGTTGGGGCCGGCCTGCATCACGCCGACCCGCATCAGTTCGAACTGCAGGATGGCGTAGGAGGCGTTGTTGAAGATCACGGTGGTGATGTCGAGGTTCTCGCGCGCCTGGGTCCAGAGCGCCTGGATGGTGTACATGGCGCTGCCGTCGCCTTCGAGCGAGACCACCTTGCGGTCGGGACAGGCGATGGCGGCGCCGATCGCCAGCGGCAGGCCCTGACCGATGGCGCCACCGGTCAGCGACAGCCAGTCGTGCAGCGGTGCGCCCTGGGTCGCCGCCGGAATGGCGAAGCCGGCGGTGACGGCCTCATCGCAGACGATGGCCCGTTCGGGCAGCAGCGCACCGAGTGTGGCGGCGACGCTGGCGCTGTCGAGCGCGCCAGTTGGCAGCGGCGGACGGAACGGTTCGGCCGGCCGACCATGCTCGGCGCCGGCGCCGAGTGCGTCGGCCAGCATCCGCAGTGCACCGGTGCCATCTTCATCGAGACGGGCCAGCGTGTGGATCTGGCAGCCATCGGGGGTGAAGTTGCTGGGCTGACCGGGATAGGCGAAGAAGGCGACCGGCGCCTTGGCGCCGACCAGAATCAGGTGCCGCACGCTGGCCATCACTTCGCGTGCCTGGTCGCCGAAGTAGGGAAAACGCTCGATCGGGATGGCGCCAGCACCACGCTGGACGCGGGCGGCAAAGGTCTCGCTGTAGAGTTTTGCGCCGCTTTTGCCGGCGATGCGTCCGGCCAGTTCCAGGCCCGGCGCCAGCAATACGGTGCCATTGAGCAGAAAGAGCGCGGGCTCCTTTTTTTGCAGGATGGCGGCGATGCGCCCGATGCGTTCGGCAGGCACCGTGCGCGCCGTGACCGGCGGGTTGGCCGGCCAGGCCTCTTCGGCGGCTTCGCTCCAGGAGTTGTCGGCCGGCAGGATCAGCGTGGCCACCTGCCCGGGCGGCCCCATCGCCGCCGCCACCGCCTCGGCTGCATCGGCGGCCACCGAGCGCGGATCGGCGGTGGTGCGCACCCAGCCCGACACGCCACGGGCAATGCTCTCGATGTCGGACTGCAAGGGTGCATCGTACTGCTTGTGGTAGGTGGCGTGGTCACCGACGATGTTGACCACCGGCGTGTAGGCGCGCCGGGCGTTGTGCAGGTTGGCGATGCCGTTGCCGAGCCCCGCTCCCAGGTGGAGCAGGGTGCAGGCCGGTTTGCCGGCCATGCGCGCATAGCCATCGGCGGCGCCGGTGGCGACCCCTTCGAACAGTCCGAGCACGGCACGCATGCCGGGCATGCTGTCGAGCGCGGCGACGAAGTGCATCTCTGAGGTACCGGGGTTGGTGAAACAGACCTCCACGCCATTGTTGAGCAGGGTCTTGATCAGGCTCTCTGCGCCGTTCATCGTGCGGTGCTCCTTGTCGCGCTGCGCGACTTCTTGTTTTCAGTCAAAAATCTTGCCGGGGTTGAGGGTGCCCCTGGGGTCGAGCGCCTGCTTGATGCGTCGCATCAGCGCCACTTCATCGGCGCTGCGGCAGTGGTGCAGGTAGGCTTTCTTTTGCAGGCCAATGCCATGTTCGGCCGAGATGGAGCCATTGCGGCTCGCCAGTTCGCTGTAGACGATCTCTTCGACCCGCTGCCGCTCTTCGCTGCTGTCGGCGCGCAGGCTGACGGCCAGATGCAGATTGCCATCGCCGAGGTGGCCAAAGATGATCAGCCGCGTCTGTTCCCAGTCGGCCTTCAGCCGCTGTTCGACTGCGCTCAGGTAGGCCTCCATCGCCTCCAGCGGCAGGCTGATGTCAAAGCCGGTGAGCGGGTAGTAGCGGCCAAGCTGGGCGACGTCGTCACGCAGCGCCCAGAGTCGGTGCCGTTCGGCCTCCGACTTTGCCACCACCGCATCGCTGATCAGCCCCGACTCCAGTGCCGCGCTCATCGCCCGCTCGAAGCGCGGATGGTCCTGCTGCGGATCGCTGCCGAGCGCCTCGATCAGCACATAGAACGGAAAATGGCCCGGCAGCGGCGGCTGGTGCGGTGCCGGCGGCGTGGTGACGGCGCTGTAGAAGCCGTTCCACATCACCTCGAAGGCGCTCAGCGTGCCATCGAGCTGCCGTTTGGCATGGTTCAGCAGCGCGGTGACCGAGGCGAAGTCGTTCAGTGCGACCAGGGCGGTCTCCTGGCTGGCCGGCTTCGGGGTGAGTCGCAACAGGATGCGGGTCACCACGCCCAGCGTGCCTTCGGCGCCGATGAAGAGCTGCTTGAGGTCGTAGCCGCTGTTGTCCTTGAGGATTTTCTTCAGCGAAGTGAGGATGGTGCCATCGGCCAGCACCACTTCGAGCCCCATCACCATCGCCCGGGTCATGCCGTAGCGGATCACCCGGTTGCCGCCAGCGTTGGTGCCGACATTGCCGCCGAGAGTGGCGCTGCCGCGCCCGCCGAGGTCGAGCGGCAACATCCAGCCAGCCGCTTCGGCCGCCTCCTGCGCCGCCTGCAGCGGCACGCCGGCCTGCGCCAGCAGCGTGCCACTCAGGGTGTCGATCTCCTCGATCGCGCTCATGCGCTCCAGCGACAGCGCCACCTGCCCGGCGGCGATCTCCGCCCCCTCCACCAGGCCGGTCATGCCGCCCTGTGGCACCACCTGATAGCCGGCGTCATTGCACAGTCGCAGCACAGCCGAGACCTCCTCCGTGCTGGCCGGGCGCAGCAGAATGTGTGGCGGCGGCGCCTTGCCCGGCCGCACCAGCCCACCCTTGATGCGCACCGAATCCTCGCCGGTGAGCAGGCCGGATGGCCCGACGATGTCGCGCAATGCCTGAATGAAGGGGGTGGAGTCCCGAGGCTCTGAACTCATGCGCTGCTCCATGCGGCCACGGCCGGGTCGTTGTGATGGTTGCACTGCACCGGAGCGGTCGGCGCGGCGGGTCACAGGGCGCTGTTTTTCACCGCGTCGCAGCGTTCACAGTGCCACACCGTGATCAGCTTGCCGGCGGTGACGTCGAACTGCTGATCCTTGCTGATCTTCCAGCGATGAAAGCCGTTCGCGCAGAGCGTTCTGCCCTTGGCCAGCGCGGCACGCCGTGCTTTTTTCTGTTTGCTGAAGGAGATGATCTCTGCCATCGCTGCCACCGCTGATCGACCCCGATTGAATCACCCACCCAAAGTGCAGTCAAGGCGCGCTCTTTTGCTACAATCGCCGGCGTCAGCCGAACCCGGCCTGTCTTCGCCTCACGGAAAAAATCCCTTGCCATTCATGCGCCTGCTCACCCTGCTGCTGTTCACACTCGGCATTGTGCTGGGTGCGGTGCGCGGCATTCAGGCCGAGCCGACACCGCCGCTGACCTCGCCCTCGGCGACGAAACTGCAATCGCTGCTGCAAAGTGACAGCGGCACGCCACACTTCCTGCCGGTCAACGAGGCCTTTCGGCCCCGGTTGCGGCAGAGCGCAGGCGAATTGCAGATCGATTGGCAGGTGGCCGCTGGCTACTACCTCTACCGCGACCGCTTCAAGTTCCGGCTGATCGCCCCGGCGGGCGTCACCCTCGGCACGCCGCGCTTTCCGGACGCTGTAGAGAAAGAGGATGAGCTGTTCGGCAAGGTGGCGGTGTTCGACCACGACTTCACTCTGACGCTGCCCACCTCTGTGACCAGCGACGCCGAGGTGCTGCTCGAAGTGGAGTTCCAGGGCTGCGCCGAAGCCGGGCTCTGTTATCCCCCGGAGCGGCTGCAACTCGGTTCGGCCACGCCCCCCGCTGCTGCCGGCAGCGCCACCACCGAAGCGGCCAATTCGAGCGCGCTGCTGGCCCAGAAGCTGGCCAGTGCCCGCTTCAGTGTGGTGCTGGGGCTGTTCTTTCTGGCCGGCATCGGGCTCAGCTTCACCCCCTGCGTGCTGCCGATGATTCCGATTCTGTCATCGATCGTCGTCGGCCGGGAGCAACACCCCACCCGGATGCAGGCGCTGCTGCTGACGCTGCTCTATGTGGTCAGCATGGCGCTGACGCTGGCAGTGGCCGGCGCCCTCACCGGGCTCTTTGGCGCCAGGCTCAATCTGCAGGCCTATTTGCAGTGGCCACCGCTGCTGGTCGGCTTTGCGCTGCTGTTCGTGCTGCTGTCGCTGTCGATGTTCGGCCTCTATGAACTGCAACTGCCGGCAGCGCTGCGCAACCGGTTCGACCAGCTCAACCGGCAGATGAGCCATGGCCATCTGCTGGGCGCGATGGCGATGGGCGCCCTCTCGACCCTGGTGATTTCGCCCTGCGTCTCGGCGCCGCTGGCCGGTGCGCTGGTCTACATCAGCACCACCCAGGATGCCTGGCTGGGTGGTGCGGCGCTCTTCGCGCTCGGGCTGGGGATGGGCGTTCCGCTGCTGCTGCTCGCCACGCTGGGGAACCATCTGCTGCCCAAGGCCGGCGCGTGGATGGAGCGGGTCAAGTCGTTCTTTGGCCTGCTGCTGCTCGGGGTGGCGGTCTGGCTGCTGGAGCGGCTGCTGCCCGGCCCGGTCACCCTGCTGCTGTGGGCCGCGCTGCTGCTGGGTGGCGCACTGCTGCTCGGCGCGCTGGAGTTCACCGCCCACGGCTCGGGCTGGCACAAACTGGGCCAGACCCTCGGGCTGCTGCTGCTGGCCTGGGCCGTGGCGCTGGTGCTCGGCGCCGCCGCCGGCGGTTCCGACCCATTGCGGCCGCTGCATGGCCTGGGCATCCGTCAGGGGCAGGCGGCCGCCGTGGAGCATCCCAGCTTCACCGACATCACCGATCTGCCGGGGCTCGACCGGCAACTGACGCTGGCGGCCGGACGCATCACGCTGGTCGATGTCTATGCCGACTGGTGCATCGCCTGCAAGGTGCTGGAGCGCGAGGTCTTTCCGACAGTCACCACGCAGTTGGCACCGCTGCATCGACTGCGCGCCGACATCACCGACTATCAGGCCCCGCAACGCGCCCTGCTCGACCGCTACCGCATCGTTGGTCCGCCGACCCTGCTGTTCCTCGATGCAAAGGGGCAGGAGCTGCCCGATTCACGCATCGTCGGCGAGATCGATGCCACACAACTGGCCAGCCACCTCGCCCGGCTGCTGTCGCGCTGAGTGCGATCCTGCCTTGCCTTTCGGGCGGATCGGCCCTAGAGTGCAGCGGCCCGGAATTGGAAATTTGCTGTCAATTGACGGCAAACTTCGGCAAAATAACAGTGACTTGACCCCAGAATTCCAAAACCGATCCGCATGGCGAAACTGCTGCTGCTCAATGGCCCCAACCTCAACATGCTGGGCCGCCGCGAACCCGGCCACTATGGCCGCCAGTCACTCGACGCGATCACCGATGCACTGGTGCGCGAGGCCGAAGCCCGCGGCCACACGCTCTGCTGCTTTCAATCCAATGCCGAGCACGCGCTGATCGACCGCATCCACGGCGCGCTCGAGGATGGCACCGACTTCATCCTGTTCAATCCGGCGGCCTTCACCCACAGCAGCGTGGCGCTGCGCGATGCGCTGCTGGCGGTCGCCATTCCGTTCATCGAGCTGCACCTGTCGAATGTCCATGCACGCGAGCCATTTCGTCATCACTCCTACTTCTCTGACATCGCCGTCGGCGTGATCAGCGGCTTCGGCGCCGACAGCTACCGTCTGGCACTGCTGGCCGCGATCGAGCGGCTGGCCACGCCAAAACCATCACCCTGACCCATCCCGGGAGTACACAACCATCACCATGGACATCCGCAAAGTCAAAAAACTGATCGAACTGGTCGAAGAGTCCGGCATCGAAGAGCTCGAGATCAAGGAGGGCGAGGAGTCGGTGCGCATCAGCCGCCGCCTGCCACAACAGGCTTTCGCCCAGCAGCCGCCGATCTGGCAGGCCGCCGCGCCGCTGGCCCCGCCCGCAGCGGTGCCGGCAGCCGCGCCCGCCCCGGCGGCAATCACGCCGCCGCCAGCCAGCAGTGTGCAGCAGGCCATCACCTCGCCGATGGTGGGCACCTTCTATCGCTCACCGGCACCGGGCAGCAAGGCGTTCGTCGAGGTGGGTCAGCGGATCAATGTCGGCGATGTGGTCTGCATCGTCGAGGCGATGAAGATGATGAACCAGATCGAAGCCGACAAGGCCGGCATCGTCGAGGCCATCTTGGTCGAAGATGGCGCCCCGGTCGAATTCGACCAGCCACTGATCACAGTCGTCTAGGCCGATCTCTCAGACTCCGGAACCGCTCCATCCATGTTCAACAAAATTGCCATCGCCAACCGCGGCGAGATCGCCCTGCGCATCCTGCGTGCCTGCAAGGAGCTTGGCATCAAGACCGTGGCGCTGCACTCCAAGGCCGACCGCGATCTGATGCATGTGCGTCTGGCCGACGAGACCGTCTGCATCGGCCCCAGCCGGCCGCGCGAGAGCTACCTCCACGCGCCGGCCATCCTCAGCGCCATGGAGGTGACCGACGCCGAGGCGGTGCATCCCGGTTACGGTTTTCTCTCTGAAAACGCCGACTTCGCCGAACAGGTCGAGCAGTGCGGCTTCGTCTTCATCGGCCCAACCGCCAGCGTGATCCGCACCATGGGCGACAAGGTCTCGGCCATCCGCACCATGAAAGCAGCCGGCATTCCCACGGTCCCCGGCTCCGACGGCACCCTCGATGACGACAGCGACCGCACCCTGGCGCTGGCGCATCAGATCGGCTATCCGGTCATCATCAAGGCCGCCGCCGGTGGCGGTGGCCGCGGCATGCGGGTGGTCAGAAGCGAGGCCGCGCTGCTCAATGCCGTTCAACTGACCCGCAGCGAGGCCGGTGCCGCGTTCGGCGACGACCGGGTCTATCTCGAGAAATTCCTCGAACGGCCGCGCCATGTCGAGATTCAGGTGCTGGCCGACACCCACGGCAATGTGATCCACCTGGGCGACCGCGACTGCTCGTTGCAGCGACGTCATCAGAAGGTGCTCGAAGAGGCCCCCGCGCCCGGCATCGATCCCGCTCTGCGCGACCGCATCGCCGAGCGCTGCGTGCAGGCCTGCCGTGAGATCGGCTACCGCGGTGCCGGCACCTTCGAGTTTCTCTATCAGGACGATGAGTTCTACTTCATCGAGATGAACACCCGCGTGCAGGTCGAACATCCGGTCACCGAGATGGTCACCGGCGTCGACATCGTCAAGGAGCAGATCAAGATCGCCGCCGGTCAGCCGCTGACGCTGACCCAGCGCGACATCGTGCTGCGCGGCCACGCCATCGAGTGCCGGGTCAATGCCGAGGATCCCAGAACCTTCATCCCCTGCCCCGGCGAGGTCAAGCTGTTTCATGCGCCGGGCGGCAATGGCATCCGTGTCGACTCCCACCTCTACACCGGCTACCGCGTCCCCGCCGACTATGACTCGCTGATCGGCAAACTGATCTGCCTGGGCGAGAACCGCGACAGCGCCATCGCCCGCATGCGCAATGCCCTCGACGAGACCGTGATCAACGGCATCCGCACCAACCTGCCGCTGCACCAGCAGATTCTCGGCAATGGCAACTTCCAGCGTGGCGAGTTGAGCATCCACTTTCTCGAACGGCTGATCGAATCCTGACACGGAGCACGCCATGCCCTGGTGGCAGTTGACACTGGAGGCCGACTCACCGCAGTGCGAGGCGCTCGAAGCGCTGCTGCTCGAACTGGGCGCCTCGGCGGTGACGCTGGATGATGCCGGTGACGAGCCGCTGTTCGAGCTGGCACCCGGCAACATGCCGCGCTGGAGCCAGATTCGGCTGACCGGTCTGTTTGCCGATGAGATCGCGCTGCTGGCCGCGCTGGCGCAACTGCCCGAACCACTGCCCGCCTACCAGATCAGTACGCTGGCCGATGAACCCTGGGAGCGCAGCTGGATGGCGCGCTTTCAGCCGATTCGCTGCGGTGAGCGGCTCTGGATCTGCCCAAGCTGGCATCAGGTGGACGAACCCGGCGCGGTGGTGCTGCAGCTCGATCCTGGCCTGGCCTTTGGCACCGGCAACCATCCAACCACCCAGCTCTGTCTCGGCTGGCTCGACAGCCACCCGCTCGCCGGCCTGCGGGTCATCGACTACGGCTGCGGCTCCGGCATCCTCGCCATCGCCGCGCTGCTGCTGGGCGCCGAGCAGGCAGTGGCCATCGACATCGATCCGCAGGCGCTGCTGGCCACCCGCGAGAATGCCGAACGCAACCAGATCTCCACTGAACGGCTCACCACCTTCACCACCGAAGACGAACCTGCCGTGGTGGCCGATCTGCTGCTGGCCAACATCCTGGCTGGACCGCTGATCACCCTGGCCCCGCACCTGAGCCAGCGGCTGGCACCGGGTGGCACACTGGTACTCAGTGGTCTGCTGGCCGAACAGGTCGAGGCCGTGGCTGCGGCCTATCGACCCTGGTTCGATCTCGCTGCGCCGACCTTCGCGCAGGAGTGGGTCCTGCTGAGCGGCATCAAAAAGGCTGATCCGACATGAGTCCGGACAGTGACAGCGTCACCCTGACGCCGGCAGAGCCGATCCTCAGCCGCTGCCCCAACTGCGCGACACTGTTTCGCGTCAGCCCGGAGCAGTTGCACTCGGCCCAGGGCAAGGTGCGTTGCGGGCTGTGCATGGCTGTCTTCGACGCGCATGGCCAGCAGGAGCTGGCCAGCGCGGTGCCGCCAGCGGTCACGCTCGTCGAACCTCAGCCGACCACAACCGCCACGACACTGCCCCAGAGCGAGCAGCGCACGCCCGCCCGCGAACGGCGCACCAGCATGCCGGCAGCACCCACCACTGACATCCCGGTTCCGCTCATCACCGCGCAGACCGAGCGGCCGCTGCTCGATCGGCGCCTTGCCCGGCAGTTGCAGCAGCTTCGACTCGATGAACCGCTGCCGACGCCCACATCGCGCTCCAGGCGGCCACTGATCTATGGCCTCCTGTCGCTGCTGGCGCTGCTGCTGCTCGCCGCGCAGTTGGCCTGGTACCGCTTCGACCAACTGGCGGTCGATCCGCTGCTGCGTCCGCTGTTCGACCGCTTCTGCACACTCAGCGGATGCAGCCTGCCGCCGCAGCGCGACCTGCAGGCCATGGTCGTGCAGCAGGTCGCCATCACCCCCGATCCACGCCGGCCCGAAGTGGTGACCGTGGAGATCATCCTCACCAATCAGGCGCCCTTCGCACAGCCGTTTCCGGCCATCGAACTCACCTTCGTCGATGCGGCCGACCAGCCGATCGCCCAGCGCCGACTGCAGCCGCGAGAGTATCTGAGTGGTGAATTGCAAGACCGCACGGAAATGCCGAGCGCCACACCGATCCATCTCGCGCTGCCGCTGATCCGTCCGGCACAGCCCGCGCAGCAGATCAAATTGCGCCTCGTCTCGCCCTGACGGGAGCGTTGCCGAGCGAATTCACGCTTGCGGATCGTCCGTGGCTCCCGAACGCTGCACCCGCCGCCAGCGACCCGACGCCATGCGCACCTCGTAACGCGCCCAGTCCGCAAACTCCGCCACGCCGCATTCGGCCTCGAACTGCTCGCCCGGCCCCACCAGACTGCGGTAGCGCAGTCGCTGGTCGTGGAACATCTCCAGCACCTGACGCACCGACCAGGCCTCTCCATGCGCGCCATTGCTGTAACAGCAGCCGCGCACGATCAGTTCCGGTAGCAGATGCTGGCTGCTGGCGCGCTGGAGTGCCAGCGCCAGAATGTGTCGCAGTTCGACCTCATCGACGTCCACCACCAGCCCCAGTTCACGCACGGCATGGGCAATGTCTTCGGAAGAGAGGGTCTCCTCCTCACGCAAGACACCCTGCGAGAGCGCTGCCCGCGCCCAGCGTGCCGGATAGCGCCGCCAGGCAAAGGGGGCGTTGAACAGCATCGCCAGCAGGAACAGAACGCCGACATGGAGCAGCAGCGGATCGAGCAGGTAGTGCCAGCCCAGTGCCTGCACCTCGGGACCATTCATCGCGGCGATCAATGCCGTGGCACCACCCGGCGGATGCAGACAGCGGGCACCATGCATGGCTGCGATGGCGAGCCCCACCGCCAATGCGGGTGTGAAAGGCACATGGTTCAACCAGCGCGCACAGCCCAGACCGATGATGGCCGACAGCAGATGGCCACCGAACAGCGGCCAAGGCTGAGAGACCACCGCATGCGGCAGCGCGAACAGCAGCATGGCAGTGGCCCCCATCGCCCCGGTCAGCAGCGGCATGTCGCCGGCCGCCGGATGGAAGAATCCCAGCACGGCCACCGCCAGCAGGCCGATGAATCCGCCAACAGAAGAGAGCAGCCGCTCCCTCAGCGGCGCGGCGGCCTCGATGCCAAGCCAGGCGGTGAATCGCTCTCTTCGCCTCATTCCAACGTCTGCAATGGCCCGAAGAACTCATAATGGGTCTGCGGTTCGGGCACACCCAGCTTGGCCAGCAGCCGCTTGACCTCGGCCATGAAGGGCTTCGGCCCGATGAAATAGACCTCGGCATCCCGGTCCGCCGGCAGTGCACCGGCCAGCACTGACTCACTGATCAGACCGACGGCATCGGCCTGGTCGGCCGCTGCCGGCTGGCTGTAGAGATAGGTTCGGCGCAGGTTGGCATGGCGGGCGGCCAGCCCGTCGACATGCTCACGAAAGGCATGCACCGACCGATTGCGTGCACAGTGCAGAAAATGGATCGGCCGACCACTGCCCACCGCTGCGTTCAACATCGCCACCGTCGGCGTCAATCCCACACCACCGCTCAGCAGCAGCAGCGGTTTCAGGCCCGGGTTGAGCACAAAATCACCGCAGGGAGGAAAAGCCTCCAGCAGATCGCCGACCGCCACCCGGTCATGCAGATGGGTGGAGATGACCCCGCCGGGCTCGCGCTTGACGCTGATGCGGTAGTGGCTGCCATCGGTGACATCCGAGAGCGAATAGTTGCGGCGCATCTCCTGCCCATCCATCACGAAGCGCAGCGCCAGATATTGCCCGGGGGTGGCCGCCAGCAGCGGCCGGCCGTCGGTCGCTTCGAGATAAAAAGAGGTGATCTCGTCACTCTCCTTTACCTTGCGTGTCACCTTCAACGGGCGAACGCCCCGCCAGCCGCCATTGGCCTGCTCATGCTCGGCGTAGACCTGCTCCTCGGCCTGAATCAGAATGTCGGCCAACTGCTGATAGGCCTGCGCCCAGGCATCGACGATCTCGTCGGTGGCGGCCGCGCCCAGCACCTCCCTGATCGCCCGCAGCAGGCAGCTGCCGACAATCGGATAGTGCTCCGGCAGCACATTCAGCGAAGCGTGCTTGTGCACGATCAGGCCCACGGCCGATCCCAGCGCTTCGAGCCGATCGATGTGTTTGGCATAGGCGATCACACTGTTGGCCAGCGCCCGCGGCTGATCGCCGCTCTGCTGGTGCGCCTGATTGAACAGTGCCCGCACCTGCGGATATTCGCTGAACATGATCTTGTAGAAGTGGCTGGTCAATTTTTCATTGACCGCCTCGAGGGCCGGAACGGTTGCCTTGATCAAGGCCTGGGTCTGTGCTGACAACATGGAGCATGCCTCTGCAGGTTTGAGTGAAGCGTTCGAACAGAGACATTACAAGAGATGTGCCACAACCAAATCAGTTTAAAAACAGACCATTAATTGCTTTTCGTGTCATGATGACAGTCTCTTTATGACAGCATAAATCGACATAAAGCGTTTAAATGACAACAAATCCGCTGCTTCCAGCCATCACCCGCCTGGTCGCCGACCTCTCCCTCGAACTGCCGCAGAGTGAGCGCTATCGTCGCCTGCTCGAAACCTTGCGCGCACTCTTTCCCTGTGATGCCGCCGGGTTGCTGCGGCTGGAGCAGGAGACACTGATTCCACTGGCGGTCGATGGCCTTTCGGCTGACACCCTGGGACGGCGCTTCCGCCTCGCCGAGCATCCCCGTCTCTCTGCCATCACCTCGTCCGGCAGACCGGTTCGCTTCGCCCACGACTCAGAGCTGCCGGACCCCTACGACGGCCTGGTGATCGGCTTTGCCGAACATCTGCCGATTCATGATTGTCTGGGCGTGCCGCTGATGATCGATGGCAGGCTCTGGGGTGTGTTGACACTCGATTCGCTGGAACCCGGCGCCTTTTCCGCGCTGGACATGGAGGCGCTGCTCGCCTTCGTCACGCTGGTCTGCGCCACGGTCAAGGCCGCCGCGCTGATCGATGCACTCGAATCCCGCGCCGAACATGCGCGACAGGCCTACCTCGATCTGCGCGAGGCCACCGTCACCGCTGCGCCGCAAGAGCTGATCGGCGAGAGCGCCGCCATGCGCCGTCTGCGTGACGAAATCGGTGTGGTGGCCGGTACCGAGCTGACCGTGCTGATCACCGGCGAGACCGGCGTCGGCAAGGAGTTGGTGGCGCGGGCCGTTCACAGCCGATCACTGCGCAGCCAACAGCCGCTGGTCGAGCTGAACTGCGCGGCCATACCCGAGAATCTGATCGAAAGCGAGCTGTTCGGCCATCTGAAGGGGGCCTTCTCTGGTGCGGTGACCGAGCGTCGTGGCAAGTTCGACCTGGCGGATGGCGGCAGTCTGTTTCTCGATGAAGTCGGTGAACTGCCGCTGAACGCCCAGGCCAAGCTGCTGCGCGCGCTGCACGGCGGCGAAATTCAGCGTGTCGGCAGTGACCGCGTTCATCGGGTCGATGTGCGCATCATCGCTGCCACCAACCGCGACCTGCAGCAGGAGGTGCGCAACGGACGCTTTCGGGCCGATCTCTACCATCGACTCAGCGTATTTCCGCTGTGGGTGCCGCCCCTGCGCGAACGCGAACGCGATGCCCTGCTGCTGGCCGGCTACTTTCTGGAGCAGAACCGCGGCCGTCTGGGCGTGCGCGCCCTGCGGTTGGCGGCCGACTGCCAGGCCGCCCTGCTCAACTGTGACTGGCCCGGCAATGTGCGTGAACTGGAGCATCTGATCAGCCGCGCCGCCCTGCGTGCCCGCGCCGAAGCCGAAGCTGACGCGCGGATCGTCACCCTCCACCTGCACCACCTCGGCATGCTGAACCCGCCAGCAGTCGAACGCCCCCACGCCCGATCCGAGCCGGACATCACCCAGACTGTCTCACTGCGCCAGGCCGTCGATGACTGCCAGCGCGATCTGCTGCGACAACGGCTGGCGCTGCACCGCGGCAACTGGGCCAGGACCGCACGCAGTCTCGGTGTCGACCGCGGCAACCTGATTCGCCTCGCCCAGCGCCTTGGATTGCGCAACTGAAACGGCAGATTTCGACGCCCGATCGCGCCATGCTCCCATGCATCCGGCCCTGACCGGAACCCGCACCTCACAAATCAGTTTTTTACGAACAAAAAGCAGAAAATAATCTGCTTTTTGTTCGTAAAAAACGGCTCGAGAATGGCTGCGTCAAAACCCAAAGGCGCAGCAAAATCCATGCGAACACAGAGCTCACGCTACCTTCCGCGCAGTCCAGGCACGGCAAATGGCACTTTACCCAACCGCCACCAGGAGTCTCGGCCATGAAACGCATCGTACTTTTTCTGATCACCAACCTCGCCATCGTGCTGGTGCTCTCGGTCAGCATGCGGCTGCTCGGCGTGGAGCCCTACCTGAATGCACAGGGATTGAACCTCGATGCGCTGCTGCTGTTCGCCGCCATCATGGGCTTTGGCGGCGCTTTCATCTCGCTCGCCCTCTCCAAGTGGATGGCCAAAAAATCGGTCGGTGCGCAACTGATCACCACGCCACGCACACCCACCGAGCAGTGGCTGGTACAGACGGTCGCACGTCAGGCGCAGCAGGCTGGCGTCAGGATGCCCGAGGTCGCCATCTGGGAAGCGGACGAGGTCAATGCCTTCGCCACCGGCATGAGCCGGAACAGTTCGCTGGTGGCGGTCTCGACCGGATTGCTGCGCAACATGACCCAGGAGGAAGCCGAGGCGGTGCTGGCGCACGAGATGGCCCACGTCGCCAACGGCGACATGGTGACGCTGGCGCTGATCCAGGGCGTGGTGAACACCTTCGTGCTGTTTCTGTCGCGGGTGATCGGCCACACCGTCGACCGGGTGATCTTCCGCACCGAGAGCGGCCAGGGGCCGGCCTTCTGGGTGACTGTGATCATCGCCGACCTGCTGCTCGGGCTGCTCGCCTCTGTGATTGTCATGTGGTTCTCGCGGCAGCGGGAGTTTCGTGCCGATGCCGGCGGCGCCCGGCTGGCCAGTCGCCCGGCAATGATCGCGGCACTGCAACGGCTCTCCAGCTTGCACCCCCAACCACTGCCGGACAAGATGGCTGCCTTCGGCATCGCCGGCGGCGGCGCGGGCGGCCTGAAACGTCTGTTCATGACCCATCCCCCGCTTGCCGAACGCATCGAAGCGCTGCAACGCGGTCACGACTGAAACCACCCACCAGGAGAAAGCGCATGAAATGCCCAGTCTGCAAGGAACCTGATCTGCTGCTGAGCGAACGCCAAGGCATCGAGATCGACTATTGCCCGCAATGCCGTGGCGTGTGGCTCGATCGCGGTGAATTGGACAAGCTGATCGAACGTTCGGACTCGCCACGCGGCTTCGACCGTGAGCAGGCCGCACCCCGACACGAGCGCCCCTACGATGACGACGCGCAGCGCTACAAGCGGCGCAAATCCTTTCTGAGCGAACTGTTCGACTGAGGGGAGACTCCATATGAGCAGCACGACAGCCATCGTATCGGTCGGCGAACCCTGGATGTGGGCAGCCTTCGTGGCTTTCGTGCTGCTGATGCTGGCACTCGACCTGTTCGTGTTCGGCGGCCGCACCGCACACCGGGTGAGCATCAGGGAGGCCGCGCTCTGGTCCGCTGCATGGATCGGCCTGGCACTGCTCTTCAACCTGGGACTCTGGTGGCATCTCACCGACACCGTCGGGCCGGAGATCGCCAACCGCAAGGCGCTGGAGTTTCTGACCGGCTACCTGATCGAGAAATCACTCTCGGTCGACAATGTCTTTGTCTTCCTGCTGATCTTCTCGTCATTTCACGTTGCGGCCGAATACCAGCGGCGTGTGCTGATCTATGGCGTGGTTGGCGCCATCGCCATGCGCACGGTAATGATTCTGGCCGGCGCCTGGGTGGTGCGCGAGTTCGCCTGGGTACTCTATCTGTTCGGTCTGCTGCTGGTGGTGACCGGCATCCGGATGCTGGTGATGGCGGAAAGAACGCCCGACCTCGAAAAGAATCCAGTGCTGCGCTTCGCCCGGCGCCACCTGCGCATCAGCGACGATCACCACGGCGAGAAATTCATCGTGGTCAAGAACGGGGTCCGTTACTTCACCCCGCTGTTCCTGGTACTTATTCTGATCGAGGCCTCGGACCTGGTGTTCGCCGTCGACTCCATTCCGGCCATTTTCGCCATCACCACCGACCCCTTCATCGTCTTCACCTCCAACATCTTCGCGATTCTGGGGTTGCGGGCGCTCTATTTTCTGATCGCCGATGTGGCCAGCCGCTTCCATCTGCTCAAATATGGACTGGCGATGGTGCTCACCTTCATCGGCACCAAGATGCTGATCGCCCCCTGGTACCATGTTCCGGTGCAGGCGTCGCTCGCCATCGTGGCGGTGCTGATCGGCGCCAGCGTGGTCGCCAGCCTGATCGCCACCCGCGAACCAGCGCCGGAAAATTGATGAAGAGAGGGATGGATCAGCCGCGCGCGGCAGCCAGATGGCCCAGACAGAGCGTCGTGTGCTGGGCCAGTTGGCGGAACCCGGCCAGATCGGCCGCTGTCAGTGGCACGCCACTGACGCTGCGGTCGGCATAGAACAGGCCGAAACGGCGGTGCCCGACCCCGATCGGCGCCAGCAGAAAAGCGCCGGAACCGAACAAGCGAACCATCTTTTCGCTCAGCAGGGCCCGCTGCTCAGCATTGCGTTCGCTGTCGACCAGCATCGGCTTTTGCGTGGCCAGCAGTTCGGTGAAGAGATTCCTGCCCTCATCGAGCGCAAACAAAAACTCCCCGAACAGCCGTTCGCACCCGCTGCCCGCGGCGTACTTGCCGGTCAGACGGGTGTGGGGGCCATTGAGCACAGCCAGAACCACCCGATCGAGCCCCAGCGCCTGGTGCATCCCCTCGACCATCACCTTCAGCAGGCCATTGATGTCGCACCGCTCGAAGGTCATCTGCTCGGCGGCGGCAAACACCTCCACCACCGTTCCCAGCGGATTGTTCACCGCGGCAGACTGGGCACGCGGCTGCAGAATCCATTGCGCCGCCTGAGGCAGACCGTAATCCCGTACCACCTCGGCCGCCTGCTGTGCATTTCTGAGCAGCGACTCACGCGCTGCCTCGGGCTCGCAGCCCATGAATTTCGACAGGGTCGGCAACAGCCGTCCAAGCTCTGGTCCATCCCAGCCGGACTCGACCGCACGGCTCACCTGCTCACCCAGCAGCACCGCCTGCGCCTGCCGCCCGCGCGGCGTCGGCGAGAGGGCATCCTGCAGCACCTCACCCAGATCCCACTGTTTGGCCAGCCCTCGACTCAGCGATTTGAACTGCACGCCGAGGGTCTGCATGCAGCTCTGTTCGACGCTCTGCGCGCCCTCGGCGAGTTTTTGATCGAGCTGATCAATGCGCGGATCGTCGCAGCACCACAGCGTCAGCTCGCCGATGTTGCAGAGCAGCCCGGCAATGAAGATCTCCTCCCTGTGGCTGTGCGACTTCAACTCGGTCATCAGGTTGCGCGCCTGCACTGCGGCATGAAATGAGCGTCCGTAGGACTGCATCAGCCGCTCGCGCCGCCCGCCTTTATTCATCGAATCGGCCACCAGCGCGGAGATGGCGATCGAGAGAATGCCACCGGTGCCGAGCACGACCGTCGCACGGCTGACCGTGTTGATCGGCACCGATGCGGGGTTGTAGAGCGCGGTATTGGCGATGCGCAGCACCTGGGAGGTCAGATTCGGATCGCGCAGGATCACCTCGGAGAGTTGGTAGATCGACGCATCGTCGCTCTTGGCCAGCCCCTTGATTTCGCTCAGCACCCCATTCAACACCGGCAGATTCATCGACTGGATCTTTGCGAGCCACTCCTGGAGTGGTTGATCTGCTGTTCTTTTGAGCGGAGAAAGTTCTGCCGTCAGACCCACGGGGTGACTCCAAACTGGAAACTGGAAGTGGAAAACCACAAAGTGGCCGGGAGGTCCCCGCTCACGCCCTGATGCACGCCACACCCGAAACCGCCATGGCCTCGCGGAACAGTGGTTTCAGCAGTGACGCTGCATCAGTTTCAGTCTAGTCCAGCTTTGCGAGCAGGATCACGATTCGAGCAGAAATCGGAAGAATCAGGCGGTGAAGGCGCGAATCGCCCGCACCGTGTGTTCGAGGGTGAAGTCACGCGCCTCATGGTGCGGAATGTGGCCCGCTTCGGGATGGATGTGCACGGCGAGCGGTGCGGCCAGATCCTGCTCCAGCGCCTCGATGTTGTGGCGATAGCCATAGGGATCACGGTCACCCTGGATCACCACCACCGGTGCGCGAATCTGCCGCAGCTCTTCGCTCATCTGCCAGCCGGCAAACTCCGGGGAGCTCCAGGCATTGGCCCAGCCGTAGAACATCCGCTCGGTGTTGGCGCCATGGTAGCGTTCGAGACGGCGCTTCAGCTCGCCCTTTTCGAAGGCATTGATGACCGCCTGCATCGCGCCGCTGGCACCGGCCGCCACCGGCGCACTCTGCCGTGGCTTGCCCACCTGCGGTGCCAGGCCGACGATCCCCAGCACCCGTTGCGGATGGGACGCGGCGTAGAGCAGACTCATCGCCCCGCCATCACTGTGCCCGATCAGGATCATTGGCCCGACCGGAAACTGCACCAGCACCTCGGGCAGCACCTCCAGCGCCTCGACCCGGCGATAACTCGGCTTGCGCGGCTCGGTCAGCGGATCGGACTCGCCATGCCCCCAGCGGTCGTACATCAGCACCGGCAGTCCGACCTGCTCGGCCACCTGCGCCGGATAGTCCTTCCACATCGAGATCGAACCCAGCCCCTCGTGCAGAAAAACCAGCGTCGGACGGGCCGGATCGGGCTGCCCGAGCGTGGTGCATTTGAGCCGATGGCCACCGGCCTCGATGAACCGTTCCGCTACAGTGAGATCAATCATCTCTTCCTCCCTGGAGTCTGCGCCAGCCAGTCACCCGACTCAGCCCTTCGTGGCGTAACAGAGGTCGCTCTTCGCCGCCATGATGAAGTCGTTGCGGTGCAACCCTTCGATCTTGTGCGACCACCACCAGACCGTCACCTTGCCCCACTCGGTCAGAATGGCCGGGTGGTGCCCCTGCGCCTCGGCCAGTTCGCCAATCTGCTGCGTGAAGGCGAGCGCCTTCGGGTAGTCGTCGAACCGGTACTCGCGCTTCAGCTTGTCGAGGTGGCCATCGCGCTCGATCTTCCAGTCAGGAATCTTCGGCAGCAGCTCGGCCCGCTCGGCCTCGGTCACCTTGGGGGCGCCGATCCGGCAGGCTTCACACTGCTGTTGGGTCAGATCGTTCATTCGTTTCGCTCCTTCTGGGATGGTTGCTAAAATAGCACTTCCTGAAATGGCGACAAGTGGCTGAAATCACGCCGGCCAGTTCGGCCATTCCACTCACGCGACAATAACCAAAGGACACCTCCATGGGCTTTCTCACCGGCAAACGCGCACTCATCGTCGGAGTCGCCAGCAAACTTTCGATCGCCTACGGCATTGCCGAAGCGATGCACCGCGAGGGCGCCGAACTCGCCTTCACCTATCAGGGCGAAAAGCTCAAGGAGCGGGTCGAGGAGTTTGCCAAAGGCTGGGATTCCACCCTCTGCTATCCCTGCGATGTCGCCAGCGATGATGAAATCGACGCCGTCTTCACCGAACTGGGCAAGGTGTGGGATGGACTCGACATTCTGGTGCACTGTGTCGGCTTCGCCCCGCGCGAGGAGCTCGACGGCGACTACCTTGCGGTCACCTCGCGCGACGGTTTCCGCATTGCCCATGACATCAGCGCCTACAGCTTCGTGGCGCTGGCCAAGGCCGCCCGACCGATGCTGGTGAAGAGCCACGGCTCGCTGCTCACCCTCACCTATCTCGGCTCGCAGCGCACCATGCCCAACTACAACGTCATGGGCCTGGCCAAAGCCAGCCTCGAAGCCTCGGTGCGCTACCTCGCCAACAGCCTGGGACCACAGGGCGTGCGGGTCAACGCGATTTCGGCCGGACCGATCCGCACGCTGGCCGCCTCGGGCATCAAGGATTTTCGCAAGATGCTCTCCTACAACGAGGCGCGCACCCCGCTGCGGCGCAATGTCACCATCCATGAAGTCGGCAACACTGCGGCCTTTCTCTGTTCGGAATTGGCCAGCGGCATCACCGGCGAGGTGGTCTATGTCGATGGTGGCTTCAACATCACCGCCATGGGTGACATCGACGAAGCCTCTTCATGAGAGGGTGACGGCACTGCCCCGAATGGATGGTGCATTCGGGGCAACCGTCCGTTCCACCCTCAGGTCAGGCGGGCCAGCAACAGCTCCCAATCGCGCCGCTGTTCAAGCAGCCGCTGCCGCAGCTCCAGACAGCTGCGACGAATCTGCGCCCGCTCCCACTGCTGCAACAACTGATTGGCACGCGCGTCGGCCCAGCGCTGGCGCGAATCGCCCCACGCCTGCACCATCTCGATCAGACGGTCATACTCCTGCTGCAAGCGGCGCAGGTGCGAATCGGCATCGGGCAGCCGGCTGATCTGCTGTGATGAGCGCCTGAACTGTTGCTGCAAAATCGCCTGCTCGATCTTCTCGGGCGAACAGCGCTTGAGGTTGCGCGACAGTCCCACCCAGGCACAGACCCTGATCAGCCATTTGGTCGGATCGAACTGCCACCAGCGGATGCCATTGCGGTAGTCCCACTGAAACTGATGATGGAAGTTGTGATAGCCCTCGCCAAAGGTCAGCAACGCCACCACCGCGTTGTCACGCGCCGTGCAGTCGCTCGAGTAGGGTTGGCGCCCCCAGAAATGGGCCAGCGAATTGATGAAGAAGGTGAAATGGTGCACCACCACCAGCCGCAGCACCCCCGCCAGCAGCAGCGACCCCAGCAGATCGCCATGCACCACGCCAATCAGGGCCGGCAGCGCGACGTTCATCAGCAGCACCAGCAGCAGGTAGTTGCGGTGCTGCCACATCACGATCGGGTCTTTCTGCAAATCCTTTACATTGCTGAAATCGTCCTGCTGTGCCCGATACTCCCGCAACATCCAGCCGATGTGCGCGAACCAGAACCCGCGCCGTGCCGAATAGGGATCGAGTTGCGGATCATCGACATGACGGTGGTGACGACGGTGGTCCGACGCCCAGTTGAGAATGCTGTTTTGCAGTGCGGCGGCACCCCAGAGCGCAAACCAGAGCCGCAGCAGCGGGTGTGCTTCATAAGCCTGGTGTGACCAGAGACGGTGAAACCCCGCCGTGATCGCCGTGCCACTCGCGGCGCCAAAAAACAGAAAGAGCCCCACCTCGAAACCATCATAGCCATGCCACCACCCATAGAGCGGCACCGCCACCAGCGCCAGCGTCGAGGTGATGACAAACAGCAACAGATTGGTCCAGAGCACCGGCGGCCGCACAGACTTCATGATTCCACCATGGGGTCGACAAACAGAAGGGATCGAACTGATTCAAGCATAGAGGACAGAAGCGGCAACCGCCGCGGCAGTCGTCGATTGAGCAGGAATTTGGATATAAAGAAAAACCGCCATGACGGCGGTCCTTCGCGGCAGATCTGGTTGACCTCTGCCTGATTGGTAGGCGCGATTGGACTCGAACCAACGACCCCCACCATGTCAAGGTGGTGCTCTAACCAGCTGAGCTACGCGCCTGTTGGAGCGCGAATTCTAGTCGTTGCCTCTGACAATCTCAACCCTTTGCATGGGACCAGTGCCTTTTCACCTTGCGCTGAAAGCCTGATCCAACCGGAATCTCCGGCACGATGACGCAGGCATTGCACAAAGCAAAAAAGCTTGCCGGTGTTGAACCATGCAAGCCTTTTGGGATGGTGCCCAGGGGCGGAATCGAACCACCGACACGAGGATTTTCAATCCTCTGCTCTACCGACTGAGCTACCTGGGCGAAGGCCGGCAATTAAACCCTCTGACGCCGCCGTGGTCAATAGAAAAGCTGCCGTTACCGCTCCGGTTGCACGTAGCCCTCAACCGCGGTGAGCGCCTCGCCGCTCAGGAAGCGCTCCATCTCCTCCTGCAGGAATTTGCGTGACGCGCTCTCCATCATGTTCAGGCGCCGCTCGTTGATCAGCCGGGTCTGGTGCGCCAGCCACTCCTGCCACGCCTGCTTCGACACCTGCTGGTAGATCGCTTCGCCACGAGGTCCCGGGTAGGGTGGCGCGTCGAGCCCCTCCATTTCGCGCTTGTATTTGCGACAGAACACCATTCTCGTCATGCGGACCTCACCGATCAGGGTTGCAGTTGCCTCAGCAGCCGGGTGACGGGCGCGGCAAGCCCGACCCGGCATGGTTGCTGAATGTTACACCAGCGCACTCCCTGATGAAGCAGGGCATCGTCCGCCAGCGCCACGTCGATCAGCTGGGGCCGCACCCGCAGCCGCAGGTGGGTGAAGAGATGCTCGAAGTGCGGCAGCGGCGTCACGGCCATCACGCTGAAGCCCCAGCGCGCCTGCACCTCGTGATCGATGTCGACATCGATCGCGCTCTCGGGAAAGGCCCACAATCCGCCCCAGACACCGGTCGCCGGGCGCTGTTCGAGCAGCAGCGACTGACTGGCATTGCGCAGCAGCAGCCAGGTCAGCTCACGCACCGGCACCGATCGGCGTGGCCTGGGCGTCGGCAATTCGGCAGTGCGCCCCTGTTGCCGGGCCACGCACTGCTGCGCGACAGGGCAGGCATCGCAGTGGGGTCGGGCACGGGTGCAGACCAGGGCACCAAGGTCCATCACCGCCTGGGTGTAGTCGGAGAATGCGGTTGCCGGAGTGTGTGCCTCGGCCAGTTGCCAGAGCCGCTGCTCGACGCTCCGTTCGCCCGACCAGCCCTCGACACCATGCAGACGGCTCAGCAGCCGCTTGACGTTGCCGTCGAGAATCGGCGCGCGCACGCCCAAGGCGATGCTGAGAATCGCACCCGCTGTCGAGCGACCGATGCCCGGCAGTGCCGCAAGCTGCTCGACAGTGGTGGGAAAACAGCCCTGATGCTGCTCCACCAGCAATCGGGCAGTGCGGTGCAGGTTGCGCGCCCGCGCGTAGTAGCCAAGACCGCTCCAGCGATGCAGCACCTGGTCGAGCGGTGCCGCAGCCAGATGTTCGAGCGCAGGAAAAGCCACCAGAAACCGTTCGAAGTAGCCGGTTGCCGTCGCCACCTGGGTCTGTTGCAGCATGATCTCGGCGATCCAGACCCGATAGGGGGTGATCTGGGTCCGCCATGGCAACCGCTGACGGCCATGGTCGTGATACCAGGCCAGAATGCGCGAAGTCAGCAAGGTGGGCGGCGGCACGGATGCAGTTTCTGCTGTTTTTTTCATGGGTTCTTTCTTGTGTTAGGCTTTGAAAAACAGGAAATTGGTCAGCAATCGTGCTGGCCATCCTGGCATGGAAGGGGAGCCGCCGCGTGAGCAGATCGATCTTCGCAACCGTCGGCGCGGCCTCTGCTTCGCTGCACCCGTCGGCCCGGCCCATGGCAGATCAGGCTTTGTGCCCTCGCCCTGTTCGCCGACGCCACACTCCATGAACAGCACCGCTCATCACCTTCTGCTCAAAAGACTGCTGGTCGTGCTGGCGGGGTGGCTGGTCCTGCATGCGCTTTCACTCCAGGCCGAACTCCTGCAACTGGATCCCGAAGTGCGCGACTACCCGGTCACGGGCTCTCTGCAGGTGTTGCGCGACCCCCGGCACAGATTCTCCATCAATGAACTGTTGCAGGGCACGGCACACGGCCAGTGGCAACAGCTCACCGCATCTTCGCCTCCCAATTTCGGCTTGACCCGCGATGCGATCTGGCTGCGCCTGCCCATCGAGCAGCGGGCGCGCACCACTCAGTGGCTGCTGGAGATGAGCAACCCGCTGCTGGACCAGGTCGACTTCCATCTGGTGCGAAATGGCCGGGTGCTGGCGCATTTCATCACCGGCGACCACTACCCCTTTGTCCAGCGTCCCCGTGCGCACCGCCACCTGCTCTTTCCGCTCGATCTGGAAGCCGAAGGTCGCTACGAAATCTGGCTGCGCGTCGAGAGCAGCAGCACCATGAACCTGGGGCTGCACCTGTGGCAACCCGATCAATTCTGGAAAAAAGATCAGCCGCTGCTGCTCGGCTATGGCTTCTTCCATGGCATGTTGATGCTGTTCTCGCTCTATTACCTGTTCATCTTTGCCTGGACGCGGGAACGGTCACACCTCTACTTTGCGCTGTTCTCGCTCTCCAGCGCGCTCACCGTCCTCACCATTCATGGCTTCGGTTTTCAATACCTCTGGCCGAACGCCATCGAATGGCAGGAGCAGGCGATCTTCTTTCTCGTGCCGATTGCATGCCTGACGCTCGGCAAATTCGCTGGCCATCTGTTGCGGATGAGGGGTTGGCGCCAACTGCGTCCGTTGCTGCTCACGCTGGCCGTCTGGATGAGTCTGCTGTACATGGTGGCCTCCCCACTGCTGCCGCCACAGCCGCGCATGGGGCTGCTCGGTGCACTGCTGCTCTACAGCTTTGGCATCACCTTTGTGATCTCGCTGCTGGAGCTGTTTCGCGGCAACCGGTCGATTCGTTACTTCATCCTCGGCTGGACGCTGTTCCTGCTCTGCGTGCTCGTGTTCGTGCTCAGCCGCCTGGGCTGGCTGCCACCGCTGCCCAATGCCGAAAATGCCATCGAGGTGGGCCTGGCCGGGCTGATCATCATGCTCTCCTTCGCCCTCACCGCCCGTCTCAACGAAGAGCGGCGCAGCAAACTGGCAGCACAGCAGGAGGCGCTGCACCATGAGCAACAACTGGTGCGGGAGCAGCAGCACAGCCTCGACATCATGCGCCAGGCCAGTGCCGAGCTGGAGCAGAATGTGGCCCGGCGCACGCACGACCTCAATGTGGCCCTCAAGAAGCTCGAACATGCCAACGCCCAACTGCAACTGCTGTCGACGGTCGACAGCCTCACCGGCCTGAAGAACCGCCGCTATTTCGATCAGATCTACCATTCGGAGTGGCGCCGCGCCCTGCGTGAGCAGACGCCGCTGTCGCTGCTGCTGATCGATGCCGACCACTTCAAGCGCATCAACGATCAGCTGGGGCACCCGGCCGGCGACGAATGTCTGCGGCAGCTTGCGCAGCGCATCTGTTCGGCGGTGGCACGCCCCTCCGACCTGGTCTCGCGCTATGGCGGAGAGGAGTTCGCCGTGCTGCTGCCCAGCACGGCGCTGACCGGCGCGCTGCAGATCGCCGAGCGGATCAGGGAGCAGGTGAAGGCGGAGGCCGTCGTCTGGCAGGAGCAGCCGATCTGGCTGACCGTCAGCATCGGCGTCGCATCGCTGAAAATCGACAGCAGCATCACGCCCGATCTGATCGTGCGCCAAGCCGACGAGGCACTCTACCGTGCCAAAAACGAAGGGCGCGACCGCACCTGCTGGTCAGCCGAATCGAACAGCCTTCAGCCCTGAACCCGGTGATAGGGCAGCGAGAGCTCATGCACCGCATCGACCAGCGCGGCGACATGGTCCGGTTCGATCTGCGGGTGAATGCCATGCCCCAGGTTGAAGACATGGCCATTGCCGGCACCATAGCGGGCCAGAATGTCACCCACTTCGTGCCGAATGGCGGCCGGTGAGGCATAGAGCACCACCGGATCGAGGTTGCCCTGCAGCGCCACCCGGTCGCCCACCCGCGCACGCGCCTCACCGATGTCGACCGTCCAGTCGAGCCCCAGCGCATCGCAGCCGGTCGCGGCGATCCGCTCCAGCCAGAGTCCCCCCTGCTTGGTGAACAGAATCACCGGCACCCGACTGCCGTCGGGCGCGGGGTTGAGGCCGGCGACGATCCGCGCCATCGGCCGCAGCGAGAAGCGCTCATACCAGCCGGTGGTCAGGGTGCCGCCCCAGGTGTCGAAGATCTGCACCGCCTGCACCCCGGCAGCGATCTGGCCATTCAGATAGTCGGTCACCGCCAGCGTCAGCTTGTCGAGCAGCAGTTCGAGCGCTTCCGGCTGATCGAGCAGCATCCGCTTGATGGTGCGAAAATCGCGGCTCGATTGCCCCTCGACCATGTAGGTGGCCAGCGTCCAGGGGCTGCCGGAGAAGCCGATCAGCGGCACCCGCCCGGCCAGTTCGCGGCGAATCAGCCGCACCGCGTCCATCACATAGCCCAGATCGCGCTCGGCATCGGGAATCGGCAGCGCTTCGATGGCCGCCGGGGTCGTGACCGGCTGGCGAAAGCGCGGCCCTTCACCCTCCTCGAAGTAGAGCCCCAATCCCATCGCATCCGGCACGGTCAGGATGTCGGAGAACAGGATGGCCGCATCCAGCGCAAAGCGCTCCAGCGGCTGCATCGTCACCTCCAGCGCCAGTTGCGGGCTCTGGCACAGGCTCATGAAGTCGCCGGCACGGCTGCGGGTGGCGCGGTACTCCGGCAGATAGCGGCCGGCCTGGCGCATCAGCCAGACCGGGGTGACATCCACCGGCTCACGACGCAGTGCGCGCAGCAGGCGGTCATTGATCAGGGCGGTCATGAGCGTGTCTTGTACCTGTCAGCAGTGGATGGAATCGAAGCAGACTGTCTTGAGGAGTGCGAATCAGACACCGAGCGCATCGAGGATGCCTTCGGCCGCCTGCCGTCCCTCCCAGATGGCCGTCACCACCAGATCGGAGCCACGCACCATGTCGCCGCCAGCGAAGATCTTCGGATTCGCGGTCTGGAACTGGAAAGCGCCCGGCTGACCCACCTCGACGCCGCCCCAACTGTTGACCGCGATGCCATGCTCGGCAAACCAGGGGGCGGGGCTGGGACGAAAACCAAAGGCCAGCAACACCACATCGGCCGGCAGAATCTCCTCGCTGCCCGGAATCGGTTCGGGACGGCGCCGGCCCTTCTCGTCGGGCTCACCGAGCCGGGTCTCCACCACCTTGACTCCCTCGACCCGCCACTGGCCGACGATCTCGACCGGTTGGCGGTTGAACAGGAAGTGGACCCCCTCCTCGCGCGCGTTCTTCACCTCGCGCTTCGATCCGGGCATGTTGGCTTCGTCGCGGCGGTAGGCACAGGTGACCGACTTGGCCCCCTGGCGAATGGCGCTGCGGTTGCAGTCCATCGCAGTGTCACCACCGCCCAGCACCACCACCCGCTGCCCCTTGAGGTTGATATGGGGGTACTGCTCCATCGGCAGTTGCAGGTGGTGGGAGACATTGCCGATCAGATAGGGCAGCGCCTCAATGACGCCGGCAATCTCCTCGCCGGGGAAGCCCCCCTTCATGGTGTCGTAGGTGCCCATGCCGAGAAAGACCGCGTCATACTCCGCCAGCAACTGCTCCATCGTGATGTCGCGCCCCACCTCGGTGTTGAGGCGGAACTCGATGCCCATGTCGGTGAAGATCTCGCGCCGCAGTGCCATCACCTGCTTTTCGAGCTTGAACTCGGGGATGCCGAAGGTCAGCAGTCCGCCGATCTCGGGATGGCGATCAAAGACCACCGCCTTCACGCCGTTGCGGGTCAGCACATCGGCACAGCCAAGGCCAGCCGGCCCCGCACCGACGATCGCCACCCGCTTTCCGGTCGGCACCACATGTGACAGGTCGGGCCGCCAGCCCATCGCAAAAGCGGTGTCGGTGATGTACTTCTCGGCCGAGCCGATGGTCACCGCGCCAAACTTGGTGTTGAGGGTACAGGCCCCCTCACAGAGCCGGTCCTGCGGGCAGACCCGACCACACACCTCTGGCAGGGTGTTGGTCTCGTGGCACAGCTCCACGGCCTCGATGATGTTGCCTTCGGTGAGCAGCCGCAGCCAGTTGGGAATGTAGTTGTGGACCGGACACTTCCACTCGCAGTAGGGGTTTCCGCAATCGAGGCAGCGATGGGCCTGCTGCTCGGCCTGCTTCTGCTCGAAAAGATCATAGATCTCGATGAAGTTGCGCTTGCGCACCCGGATCGGCTTGCGCGGCGGATCGCTGCGCCCCACCTGGATGAATTGAAAGTCGTTGTTCAAACGGTCACTCATGACCACCACCTCGTCACATCAATGGTATCGCCGCTCATTGGGGGCTCTTGCGCACGCTGTCGAGCAGCTCGGCCAACTCGGCGGCCTTGGGTTTGATCAGCCAGAACTTGCGCACGAAGTCGACATAGTTGTCCAGGATCGTCTGACCCCAGCCACTGCCGGTTTCGGCCACATACGCCTCGATCATGCCACGCAGGAAGTTGCGGTGGCCCTCCATGAACTCATTGCGAATCCGGTTGATGTCGACCAGCTGGTGGTTGTACTTGTCGACGAAGGTGTTGTCGAGATCGAGCACATAGGCAAAACCACCGGTCATGCCGGCGCCGAAGTTGTAGCCGGTGTCACCCAGCACGGTGATGATACCGCCGGTCATGTACTCGCAGCAGTGGTCACCGGCCCCCTCGACCACCGCCTGGGCGCCGGAGTTGCGCACACCGAACCGCTCGCCGACCCGGCCGGCCGCGAACAGCTTGCCGCCGGTGGCGCCATAGAGGCAGGTGTTGCCGATGATCGCGGTCTTCTCCGTCGCCAACCGGCTCTGCGGATGGGGGCGAATCACCACCTGGCCACCGGCCATCCCCTTGCCGACGTAGTCGTTGGCCTCACCGGTCAGGTGAATGTGCAGCCCACCGGCATTGAAAGCACCCAGACTCTGTCCGGCGGTTCCCTCCAGCAGCAGCTGGACCGGGGCATCGCTCATGCCGTTGTTGCCATGGCGGCGGGCAATCTCGCCGGAGAGCCGCGCCCCCAGGGTGCGGTCGCAGTTGGTGACCCGATAGTGGTAGCTGCCGCCGCTTTTGCTTTCGATGGCCGGCAGGATGTCACGCACCATCCGCTCGGCCAGTTCGCCCTTGTCGAACGGCATGTTGCGCAGCGACTTGCAGAACTGCGGCAGCTCGGCCGGCAGCGACTGGTTGGCCAGGATTGGCGTCAGGTCAAGCTTGCGCTGCTTGGCAGTCGCTCCGGGCAGCAGCTCCAGCAGATCGCTGCGCCCCACCAGCTCTTCGAGTTTGCGCACGCCGAGCCGCGCCAGCCACTCCCGCGTCTCCATCGCGACGAAGCGGAAGAAGTTCATCGCCATCTCGACGGTGCCGATGTAGTGCTCCTGACGCAACTGGTGGTTCTGCGTCGCCACCCCGGTGGCGCAGTTGTTGAGGTGGCAGATGCGCAGGTATTTGCAGCCGAGCGCCACCATCGGCGCCGTGCCGAAACCGAAACTCTCGGCCCCCAGCATGGCGGCCTTGACCACGTCGAGGCCGCTCTTGAGTCCGCCATCGGTCTGCAAGCGCACCTTGTCACGCAGGTGGTTCATCCGCAGGGTCTGCTGCGCCTCGCTCAGCCCCAGCTCCCATGGGGAGCCGGCATAGCGGATCGAGGTGATCGGACTCGCCGCGGTGCCGCCGTCATAACCGGAGATGGTGATGAGGTCGGCATAGGCCTTGGTGACCCCGGCGGCAATGGTGCCGACACCTGGTTCGGCCACCAGCTTGACCGAAATCAGCGCCTTCGGATTGACCTGCTTGAGATCGAAGATCAGCTGCGCCAGATCCTCGATCGAATAGATGTCATGGTGCGGCGGTGGCGAGATCAGCGTCACGCCGGGAATCGAATAGCGCAGCCGGGCAATCAGCTCGTTGACCTTGCCCCCCGGCAACTGTCCGCCCTCACCCGGCTTGGCCCCCTGGGCGATCTTGATCTGAATCACCTCGGCGTTGACCAGGTAGTGCGGCGTGACGCCAAAGCGGCCGGAGGCGATCTGCTTGATCTTGGAGACCCGCTCGGTGCCGTAGCGGGCCGGATCTTCGCCACCCTCGCCCGAGTTGGAGCGCGCGCCCAGCCGGTTCATCGCCGTCGCCAGCGACTCATGCGCCTCGGGCGACAGGGCGCCCAATGACATGCCGGCGGAGTCGAACCGCGGCAGAATCGCCTCGATCGGCTCCACCTCGTCGAGCGGAACCGGCTTGATGTCGCCGCGCAATGCAAAGAGATCACGCAGCGTCGCCACCGGCCGCTCATTGACCAGTTCGGCATACTTGCGGTAAGTACGGTAATCACCGCTCTGCACCGCCTGCTGCAGCGTCCCCACCACATCGGGATTGAAACAGTGGTACTCCTGACCATGCACATATTTGTGCAGGCCACCGGCACGCAGCGGCTTGCGCGGTGACCAGGCCTCGGCGGCCAGAATCTGCTGCTCAACGTGAAAATCGTCGAAATCGGCGCCGCCGATGCGGCTGACGGTGCCACTGAAGCAGAGGTCGACCAGATTGCGGTGCAGACCGATCGCCTCGAACAGTTGCGCGCCCCGGTAGGAGGCGATGGTGGAGATGCCCATCTTCGAGAGGATCTTCAGCAGCCCCTTGTTGATCCCCTTGCGATAATTCTTGTGCGCCTCCTCGATGTCGCAGAGCAGGGTGCCATCCTCGACCAGGCTGTTGATCACCTCATAGCCGAGATAGGGGTAGACCGCCGTGGCGCCATAGCCCAGCAGCACCGCCAACTGGTGCGGGTCGCGCGCCGTGGCGGTCTCGACGACGATCGAGGTGTCAGCGCGCAGCCCGCTCGCAATCAGCCGGTGATGCACTGCACCGGTGGCCATCAGCGCATGGACCGGCAGCTTGCCCGACGTGATGCCGCGGTCGCTCAGCACCAGGATGTTGACGCCGTCACGCACCCGTTGCTCAGCCTGTTCGATCAGTTGCCGGACCGCTGCTTCGAGCCCGACTTCGACCGGAAAGTTGAGATCAAGGGTGGCCACCTTGAAACCGGCATGGTTGAGTTGCAGCAACTTGGCGAACTTGGCCGGTGACAGCGTCGGCGAGGTGAGCAGCACCTGTTCGGCGTGCTCCGGGGTCTGGGTGAAGATGTTGCGCTCCGAACCCAGCTTGGTCTCCAGCGACATCACCACGCCTTCGCGCAGCGAGTCGATCGGCGGATTGGTCACCTGGGCAAACTGCTGCCGGAAATAGTCATAGAGTGAACGCACCTGCTGCGACAGCACCGCCATCGGAATGTCGTCGCCCATCGAACCGGTCGCTTCCTGCCCACTCTCGCCCAGCACCCGCAGCGTCTGATCACGCTCCTCGCGGGTGACATGGAACATCTTCATGTAGGCATTGCGTTCACCCGGCGCCAGGTGGGCGAGGTCGATGTCCTCCTCGACCAGCTTCGATTCGATGTGAACCGAGCGCTCCTTGATCCAGCGCTTGTAGGGGTGGGCCGATTTCAGCAGATCATCGATCTCGTCGGTGTGCAACACCCGACCCGCCACCGTGTCGATGGCGAGAATCTGTCCCGGTCCGACCCGACCCTTGGCCACCACCGTTTCGGGCGGTACCCGCCGCACGCCGATCTCCGAAGAGACCGTGATGATGCCATCCTGGGTCATCACCCAGCGCGCCGGGCGCAGACCGTTGCGATCGAGCAGACAGACGGCGGTGCTCCCTTCGGTCAGCACGATCCCGGCCGGACCATCCCAGGCCTCCATCAACATCGAGTGATACTCGTGGAAGGCACGCAGGTCGGTGTCGATGGTCTCGACATTTTCCCAGGCCGGCGGAATCATCATCCGCACCGCCCGGTAGAGATCGACCCCGCCGGCCAGCAGTGTCTCCAGCATGTTGTCCATCGACGAGGAGTCGGAGCCCTCGCGGTTGACCAGCGGCGAGATGGCGGCAATGTCGGGCAGCCAGGGCGTGCTCATGCGCGCCTCACGCGCACTCACCCAGTTGCGGTTGCCCTGGATCGTGTTGATTTCGCCATTGTGCGCCAGCAGCCGGAAGGGTTGCGCCAGCGGCCACTTCGGCAGGGTGTTGGTCGAGAAACGCTGATGGAAGGTGCAGATCGCCGTCTCCATGCGCGCATCGTGCAGATCGGGATAGAAGCGCGGCAGATCGGCCGGCATCATCAGCCCCTTGTAGCAGAGCACCTTGCTCGACAGGCTGGTGATGTAAAACTCCTGGTCGACCGGCGCCACGGCGCGTTCGGCCTTGCGCCTGGCGATGAACAGCCGGACATTGAATGTACGCTCATCGAGGCCGGCCGGTGCTTCGACAAAGATCTGCTCGAAGCGCGGCATGTTGCCGAGCGCGATCGGCCCCAGCACCGTCGGATCGGTCGGCACCGGCCGCCATCCCGTCACGACCAAGCCTTCGCCGATCAACGCCTGCTCCAGCGCCTGCCTGGCCGACAGCGCGGCCGACTCCTGCTGCGACAGAAACACCATGCCACAGCTGTACAGCTCGGCCAGTGGCCGACCGAACAGTTCACCCGCCACCTCACGCAGGAAGCGATCGGGCTTCTGCATCAACAGACCACAGCCATCCCCGGTCTTGCCATCCGCGGCGATGCCACCACGGTGGGTCATGCAGTTGAGCGCATCGATGGCCGACCGCAGCAAGGCATGGCTGGTTCGCCCTTCGATCTGGGCGATCAGACCAAAGCCGCAGTTGTCCTTGAACTCATCAGGGTGGTATAGACCGGTCTGCATGGAAAACTACTCTGATCAAATGGGATGACGGACCCCTCCGCAGCGTCAAGACGCAGGCGCGGCAGAGGCATGTCCTGAGCGAAGCGAAAGGGGAGATATTCTAAGCCATTGCCACACATTGGTGACAAGAGTCAGTCGCACCCGCTACGGATCAGCCTGCAGAGAGGCTGTTTCTGGCATGAATCGGCCCGAAACGCCCGGCGTTTGCGGCCGTCGAAGGATGAAAGCGGGCAAAAAGCCTAAAAATTCATCGGCGGCATGCCGCCGGGCGGCAGCCGTCCACCCATGCCGCGCATCAGGTTGGCCATGCCGCCCTTCTTGCCCATGGTCTTCATCATCTTCTGCATCTGCTTGTGCTGCTTCAGCAGACGGTTGAGATCCTGGATCTGCGTCCCTGACCCCTCGGTGATGCGCCGCTTGCGCGAACCGTTGATCAGCTCCGGCTTGCGCCGCTCCAGCGGCGTCATCGAGTTGATCATCGCCTCCATCTGCACGAACAGCCGCTCGTTGACCTGATTGCGTGCCGCCTGGGGAATGCCGCCACCCAGGCCAGGAATCTTATCGAGAATGCCGGTGATGCCACCCATGTTGCGCATCTGCTGCAACTGGTCACGAAAATCCTCCAGATCGAAGCCCTTGCCCTTTTGCAGCTTCTTGCTGAGCTGCTCGGCCTTCTGTTTGTCGAGCTTGCGCTCGGCCTCCTCGATCAGCGACAGCACATCGCCCATGCCGAGGATGCGCGAGGCGATCCGGTCCGGATGGAACGGCTCCAGTGCATCATTGCGCTCGCCGACACCGATGAACTTGATCGGCTTGCCGGTGATCTGCCGGACCGAGAGCGCCGCGCCACCGCGGGCATCGCCATCGACCTTGGTCAGGATCACCCCGGTCAGGGCCAGCGCATCGTTGAACGCCTTGGCGGTGTTGGCGGCATCCTGGCCAGTCATCGCGTCGACCACGAAGAGCGTCTCGACCGGATTGATCGCCGCATGCAGCTGCTTGATCTCGTTCATCATCGCCTCGTCGACATGCAGCCGCCCGGCGGTGTCGACGATCACCACATCGAAGAACTTTCGCCGCGCCTGGTCGATGGCGGCGCGGACGATGTCGAGCGGCTGCTGGCCAGTCTCACTGGGGAAGAACTCGGCCCCGACCTCGTCGGCCAGCAGCTGCAACTGTTTGATCGCGGCCGGACGATAGACGTCGACGCTGACCAGCAGCGGCTTTTTATGTTCACGCTCGGAGAGATAGCGCGCCAGTTTGGCCACGGTGGTGGTCTTGCCCGCGCCCTGCAAGCCCGCCATCAGGATGACGGCCGGCGGTTGAGCGGCCAGATTGAGCCGCTCATTGCGCTCACCCATCACCGCTTCGAGTTCGCGCTGGACGATGCCGACGAAAACCTGGCCCGGCGTCAGGCTGCGCATCACCTCCTGGCCGACCGCCCGCTCCCGGACCCGTTCGATGAAGTCCTTCACCACCGGCAGCGCCACGTCGGCTTCCAGCAGCGCCAGCCGCACCTCGCGCAGCGTCGCCTTGATGTTGTCATCGGTCAGCCGGGCCTGACCGGTGATGCCGCGCAAGGTCTTTGAAAGCCGATCCGCCAGACTCTCGAACATGTCCGCCTCTGCAATCGCAATAAAGTGACAAAGGGCGATTATAGCCGCGACCTCGACCGCGTCGCGCAACAAAGCGGCGCTATTCCCAGCCTGTGGGGATGCTCCTATACTGACCGCGCACGTGCCCTGCCCGAAAAAACCCGACTCACTGATGAGCCTCTGGTGATCCAAACCGCCTTTTTTGCCATTGCCTGCTACAGCCTGGGCGCCCTGCTGCAGTGGCGCTCCTTCACCGACAGAACCGAGATCGCACCACGCTGGATCCGTCTGCTGGGGCTCACCGGACTGGTGGCCCAGACCCTCCACCTGCGCGGGCTGATCCTGACGCCGCTCGGCATCGATCTGGGGCTGTTTCATGTGGTCAGCGCCGTCGCTGCATCGATGGTGCTGATGACACTCGCCGCCAGTCTGCGCGAGCCGATGGACAATCTGTTCATCCTGATTCTGCCACTGGCAGCGCTCAGCACACTGCTGGGCGCGGTGCTGAAGAGTCCTTACCAGCCCTTTCCGACACCCTCCCCGGGCCTGACTCTGCACATCATCAGCTCGGTGCTGGCCTACAGCCTGCTGGCCGTTGCTGCGTTTCAGGCGCTGCTGCTGGCGTTTCAGAACCGGCAATTGAAGGCACGTCATGGCTGGAAGCTGCTGCGCCACCTGCCGCCACTCGAGACGATGGAGAAGCTGCTGTTCCAACTGATCCGCTTCGGCCTGCTGCTGCTGACCCTCGCCATCGTCAGCGGTGCGCTTTCGCTGGAGAATCTGTTCGCCCAGCATCTGGCCCACAAGACCATCCTCTCGCTGATCGCCTGGTGCATTTTCGCTGCGCTATTGTGGGGGCGACATCGGTTCGGCTGGCGCGGCAGCACCGCCGTGCGCTGGACGCTCTTCGGCTTTCTGGCGTTGATGCTGGCCTTCTATGGCAGCAAACTGGTGCTGGAGCTGATTCTGCACCGTCCGAACCCTTGACCCTCGGACCGGCACTGCCGGGAACAACAGAAAAAGGAAGCCCTTGACCGACCTACCGCTCTCCCTGCTGCTCGGCATCATGGTTGGCCTGATGCTGGTCTCGGCATTCTTCTCGGCCGCCGAAACCGGGATGATGGCGCTCAACCGCTACCGCCTGAAGCATCTCGACGCCAAGGGCCATGGCGGCGCGCGCCGCACCACACTGCTGCTGCGGCGGCCCGATCGGCTGATCGGGTTCATCCTGATCGGCAACAACTTCGCCAACAATCTGGCCGCCTCGCTGGCGACCATCCTGGCGGTCCGGCTGATCGGTGAGGACAACATTGCCACCGCCGCCGGCATCGCCACGGCCATCACCACCTTCGCGCTGCTGATCTTCAGCGAGGCCACTCCCAAGACCTGGGCCGCGCTCTACCCGGAACGGATCGCCTACCCCGCCTCCTGGGTGCTGCTGCCACTGCTGCGGCTGTTTTCGCCGCTGGTCTGGCTGATCAATACCTTCTCCAATGGCCTGCTTTACCTTTTTGGCGTCAAGATCAGACAGAGCAGCCCCGACCAGCTCTCGACCGAGGAGCTGCGCACCGTGGTGCTCGAAGCCGGCGGCATGCAGCCCGGCCGTCACCACAGCATGCTGCTGCGCATCTTCGAACTGGAGGAGCTGACCATCCGCGACATCATGATTCCGCGCGGAGAGGTGATCGGCATCGACATCGAGGCCCCGCTCAACCTGATCATCGAGCAACTGCGCAGCAGCCTGCACACCCGCCTGCCGGTCTATCGCGGCGAGCTCAACCAGGTGGTGGGGATTCTGCATCTGCGCAACGTCGCGCGCTTTCTGACCGATCCCAACCCGACCCACGACAAGCTGCTGGCGCTGGTGCGCGAGCCCTACTTCGTGCCGGAAAGCACCGACCTGCAGAGCCAGCTGCTGCACTTCCAGCATGAGAAGCGCCGCATCGGCATCGTCGCCGACGAGTATGGCGAGGTACTCGGCATCGTCACACTCGAGGACATCCTCGAGGAGATCGTCGGCAACTTCACCAGCAACATCGCCGAAACCGAGTGGGGCATCAGTCAGGATGATGAAGCGGGCTACCTGATCGAGGGCTCGATGCCGCTGCGCGAAATCAACCGCTCGCTCAACTGGCACCTGCCCACCGATGGCCCGCGCACGCTGAACGGCCTGATTCTGGAGCAGATGGAGTCGATTCCCGACGGCAATGCCTGCATCCGCATCGGTGCCTACCAGGTCGAAACGGTGCAGATCAAGGAGCACCAGATCAAGATCGCCCGCATCCGGTTGGCGCCATGACGCCACTGTGATTGACTAGCCTCCGCTTTACCACCGGACCCCCTGCCCATGCCCAACAGTGACTCCAAGCCCGCGGGACCGCCACGCCTCGCACCCGAGATCGATGAGATCGCCACCTATCAGCAGCGCCGCCAGAGCGGCCGGCCACGTGACAAGGAGGGGCAGCCCCCCCCTGGAAAAAGTCGCGGACTGCTGCTGGTCTGGCTGGTGCTGATTGCACTGACCGCCGCCATCGCCGGCGGCGGCTTTCTCACCGTGCAGTACCTGACCGCACTGCAACACGACATCAAGTCGCTGCGGGAGGCCGATCTGAACAACATCGCGGCGCTGACCGCCCTGCAGGCCCGCCTCGGCATTGCCGGCAAGGGTACCGGCGGCACCGGCGACCTCTCCAGCCGCATCGAGCAGCTCGACGCCGAGGTGCGCAAACTGATCGAAAGACAGAAGCAGCGCGATCAGGATCTGAGCACCCAGAGCAGACAGTCGATCGACACGGTGCAGAATCAGATGGGCGACCTCTCCAGCCGCATGAGCAAGGGGCTGACCGACATCGACGGGGTCAACCGCCGCATCGGCGAACAGGCACAGCGACAGGAGGCCATCGAGCGGCAGACCGCCAGTCTGGCGGAACAGCTCAGGAGCATCGAGGCCGGCGTCAAGCGCCAGGATGAGCTGATCGCCCGGCAACTGACCAATCGGCTGCGCACCGTCGAAGAGCAACTGGTCACGGTGCAGCAAGCCGACCCCGGCCTGCTGAACGCGATCGAAAGGCGGCTGCGCGAAAACGAGGCCGCCGTGGCCGCCTTCGATCAGCAGCGGATGCAGCTCAACCGCTCGATGCAGGAGTTGCAGATCAACATGCGCCAGCTTCAGCAGATGCAGATGAACCGCCCCGGTGGCTGAGCGGCCACCACCACGACGCCTGGATGCTGAGCTCCGGTACACGCCCGCCACCGCCAGCAAGCGACTGCTGATCATCCACAACCCGGTCGCCGGTCGCCGCCGTCAGGACTATCTGAATGCCGTGATCGCCGCGCTGCGTCGGCAGGGCTGCGAACTGCTGATCCGGCAGACCAGCGCCCCCGGCGAAGGGGAGCGGCTGCTGCGTGATCACCCGGACCGCTTCGACTGCATCGTTGCCGCCGGCGGTGACGGCACCCTCAACGAAGTGCTGAATGGCACGCGCGGGCGCGCCTGCCGCCTGGGTCTGATTCCGCTCGGCACCTCCAATGTGCTCTGCCGCGAGCTGGCGTTGCCGACCCAGCCCGACCGGCTGGCCCAGGTGTTGGCCGGTGACAGCGAGGTCGTGCTGCATCCGGCCCTGGCCAATGGCCGGCGCTTTCTGCTGATGTGCGGCATCGGCTTCGATGCCTGGGTGGTGAATGGCGTCGACCTCGACCTCAAACGCCGGCTGGGCAAGGGTGCCTACCTGCTGACGATGGCCAGAATGGTCGGCCGCTATGGCCGCCAGCGCTATCGGGTGCGCAGCGACGACCGGCAGTGGCAGGTCGGCTCGCTGATCATCAGCCATGCCCGTCACTATGCCGGCCCCTTCGTGCTCGACCCCGAGGCGAGCCTGTTCGCGCCCCACCTCAACCTGGTCATGCTCGAGCGCCATACCCGGCTTGGCCTGCTGAGCTATCTGCTGGCGCTGCCCACCGGCCGCTCCAGCCGATTGCCCGGCGTGCGGCGGGCCCTCGGCAGCCACATCCACGTCGAAGGCGCAGTGGGTGAACCGATCCAGCTCGATGGCGATCCGCATGGCTGCCTGCCGGTGACGATCACGCTCGATCCGGAGCCGGTGCGCATCGCCGTCGATGCCACGCACCCCCACAGTCACACCGACCAACACTGGATGCAGGCGATCTGAACCCGCACCCATGGCTTGCAGCAGTGCCACCTCGCTGCTGTAGTAAAATGCGCGTCATCGCGTCGACACCGTCCACCAGGAGCCCTTCCCATGACCCTCATCCGCCAGCAGGATCTGATCGACAGCGTCGCCGACGCGCTTCAGTACATCTCCTACTACCATCCACTCGACTTCATTCAGGCGCTGCACCGCGCCTATCAGGCCGAGGAGTCGCCGGCCGCAAAGGAGGCGATGGCGCAGATTCTGGTCAATTCACGCCTCTGCGCAGAGGGCCACCGCCCGATCTGCCAGGACACCGGCATCGTCAACGTCTTTCTGAAGGTCGGCATGCAGCTGCGCTGGGAGGGGACGCTCAGCGTCACCGAGATGGTCAACGAAGGGGTGCGCCGCGCCTACACCCACCCCGACAACCTGCTGCGCGGCTCGGTGCTGGCCGACCCGGCCGGCGCGCGCCGCAACACCCGTGACAACACCCCGGCGGTGATCCACATGGAACTGGTGCCGGGCGACAGACTCGAGGTCACCGTCGCTGCCAAGGGTGGCGGTTCGGAGAACAAATCGAAGCTGGCGATGCTCAACCCCAGCGACAGCATCCTCGACTGGGTGGTGAAGACGGTGCCGACCATGGGCGCCGGCTGGTGTCCGCCCGGCATGTTGGGCATCGGCATTGGCGGCACCGCCGAAAAGGCGATGCTGATGGCCAAGGAGTCGCTGATGGAACCGATCGACATCGATGAACTGAAAGCCCGCGGCCCGAGCAACCGGCTGGAGGAGCTGCGGTTGCAGATCTTCGAAGCGGTCAATGACCTCGGCATCGGTGCCCAGGGCCTGGGCGGCCTCACCACCGTGCTCGACGTCAAGATCATGGACCACCCCACCCACGCCGCCTCGCTGCCGGTGGCGATGATTCCCAACTGCGCCGCCACCCGCCATGTCCACTTCACGCTGGATGGCTCCGGGCCGGCCGAGCTGACGCCACCGCGTCTGGATGACTGGCCCAAGCTGGTGTGGGAGGCCGGCCCCACGTCCCGTCGCGTCAACCTCGACACCCTCACCGCCGACGAGGTCGCCAGCTGGAAGCCGGGTGACAACCTGCTGCTGAGCGGGAAGATGCTGACTGGCCGCGATGCCGCGCACAAGCGCATTGCCGACCTCTTCGCCCGCGGCGAACAGTTGCCGGACGGTGTCGACTTCAAGGGCCGCTTCATCTACTACGTCGGGCCGGTCGATCCGGTGCGCGACGAAGTGGTCGGCCCGGCCGGCCCGACCACGGCAACCCGGATGGACAAGTTCACCGAGGTGATGCTGGAGAAGACCGGCCTGCTCGGCATGGTCGGCAAGGCCGAACGGGGGCAGGCTGCCATCGACAGCATCCGCGCCCACAAGGCGGTCTACCTGATCGCGATTGGCGGTGCGGCCTATCTGGTCTCCAAGGCGATTCGAAAATCACGGGTGGTGGCCTTCGCCGACCTGGGCATGGAGGCGATCCACGAATTCGAGGTGGAAGAGATGCCGGTCACAGTCGCGGTCGACACCTCGGGCAACTCGGTGCACCGCAGTGGGCCGGAGCAGTGGCAGGCACGAATCGCCGCACAGAAGGTGACCATTCGCTGACGAAGGGTCGATGGCTCAAATGTGCAAGGGTCGACCGCTACTCGATGGCCGACTCTTCGAGGTCGTCGGTCGACCGCGCCTTGGTCACGGCCCCTGACTTCGGCTTCATCTGTGGATAACGCGTCAGGAACTTCTGCTTCTCTTTCTGCAGGTCATAGAAGACCTCGTCACCTTCCAGATGGATCGACAGGTCATGCTTCTCCTGCTCGCCATCGGCCAGCGTCGTCAGCAGGTCGATCAGGTTGTTGAGCAGGTCGGTCTCGATGCCGCTGCTGACCGAGATGATGACGCTGGTCCAGCTTGATTCGCTCTTGGTCCTGGGTGCCTGCACCACGATGCCGCGGCCGCGAAAGCTCGCCTGAATGCCCTTGGCCAGCTCCTGATAGCGTGTGCTCTGTGGTCCGATGGCCTCGATCACAATGCTCTTTTCGGTCATCTCCATACCCCGTGCAATGGTCGATGTTGTGCGCTGGTTCACATTTTACGGACCGGCGGGCCCCAAGTTAACCTATCCGCCAGAGCAAAGCGACCTTCGGAGTACGGCATGACACGCTGCCTGCATGTTCTCGTCAGTGGCAAGGTACAGCAGGTCGGCTTTCGCGCCGCCACCCGACGCGAAGCCCTGCGACTGGGCGTCACCGGCCATGCCCGCAACCTGGCGGATGGGCAGGTCGAAGTGGTGATGAGCGGCGAAGAAGAGGCGGTCACGGCGCTCGCACAGTGGCTGCGGCGCGGCCCAGCACTGGCCCGGGTCGACCGGGTACGGGTCGATCCATTGCCAACGCAGCGCTTCGATGATTTCGTCATCCGACAACAACCCTCCGCATCGCCGATGACAGTGGCCTTTGTGCTGTTCGACCAGATCGAACCGATGGATCTGGCCGGCCCGTTCGAGGTGTTCTCGACCGCCGCGCGGCTGCACCGGCGTGCCCACCCTGCGGCACCGGCGCTGTTCGAGCTGATCACCGTGGCCGAGCAGCCCGGCCACGTGGTCCGCAGTCGCGGCGATCTGCTGCTGATGCCGAGCCACGGCCTTGACCAGCACCCCGCGATCGACCTGCTGCTCCTGCCCGGCGGTGACATCGACGCCCTGCTCGATCGCGCGACACTGATCGACTGGATCGCCACCACTGCCCGAGGCGCGCAGATCACCGCCACGGTCTGTACCGGTGCCTTTCTGGCCGCGCAGGCCGGCCTGCTCGCCGGCCGCCGCGTCACCACCCACTGGGAAGATTGCGCCGAACTGGCTGCCCGTTTTGGTGACCTGCAGGTGGTGGAGGGGGTGCGCTATCTGGACGAGGGGAAGGTCATCACTTCGGCGGGCGTCGCGGCCGGCATCGACATGGCACTGCATCTGCTCGCCCGCTTGAGGTCACTCCATCTGGCGCTCGATACCGCGCGGCAGATGGCGCATCGCTGGCGGCCAGCCAACGAGAAGGGCTGACGCCTGGCGGCGTTCAGATCTCGCCAAGATACCAGTGTTTTCGCCAGGCACTCAGCACCCGGCGCGGATACCACGCCTGCCCCAGACTGCCGTTGTAGCGGGCCAGCGCGTTGGGCAGGTTGCCACGCTCACGTTGCAGGTAGTGCGCCAGAATCGCGGCGCCGTAGCGGACATTGATTTCGGTCTGGGTCAGGTTGTCATGCGGACGGCCGATCTCCTTGCGCCAGAACGGCATCACCTGCATCAACCCCTGGGCACCGCTGGAAGAGACCGCATAGCGGTCGAACAGACTCTCGACCTCGATCACCGCCAGCAGAATCTCCGGCCGCAGGCCATGACGCACCGACTCGCGGTGCACCAGCCGCAGCAGCGTGATCCGCTCCTGGGTGGCCGGCACGAAGCGGCGCAACCGCTGCTCCATGTCCATCATCCACACTTCGGCATCGAAGCGGTCGACAAAGAGCGAGGCCTCATCGTCGCGAATCACCTTCAGCAGATGGCTGCGCAGCTCCGGATCGACCTCCAGCGCCGCCGGACCACGTGTCGCCGCGGCCGCGGCGCTCCAGAGCGCGAGCGTGAGCACGAGAATGAGCTGGTACAGATGGTTCGGTCTGGTCATCGGTCACTCAACCGGGACAGTCCATGGGGCTTTGAAACAGCAGGTCATCGATCGGCACGCCGGCCTCGGCCCTCGACAGGATTCGTGCGCGAATTCACGATCCTAACTGTAGCACAGCCGGCAAAGGGCATGAAAACCGCGAAGGTCAACGCTTCTGCCAGACCAGCAGCCGGTTGTTGGCCGGCATGGCGTTGTCTTCGCGCAGCGTCATGCCGGCCTCGTTCGCCAGTCGGTCCACCGCCTCGAAATCGCGAATGCCCATCTGCGGTGCCTGCTGCTTCAGCCAGAGATCGAAACGGGCATTGCTCGGCGCGGTGAACTCGCCCCCATAGTTGAAGGGACCATAGACCACCAGCAGGCCCCCGCTCGGCAGCAGCGCCTGCGCACCACGAAACAGGTTGCAGACCGTGGACCAGCCCATGATGTGGCAGGTGTTGGCGGTGAAAATGCCATCCTTGCCGGCCACCGGCCATGGCAACCGGTCGACATCCAGTTCGATCGGTGGCAGCAGATTGGGTGCCGGCTGCTCGGCAAGCCAGGCACTGATGCCGGCATGGTGCTGCGCCAGGTCACTGGTCTGCCAGCGCAGCTGGGGCAGCCGCGGCGCAAAGTGGACCGCATGCTGGCCGGTGCCGCTGCCGATTTCGAGCAGCTCACGGCAGTCGGCCAGGATGCGCTGCAACAGCTCGACGATCGGCTGCCGGTTGTTTTCGCAGGCTTGGGAAAAAGGTTTTTCCGGCATCGATCGAGCTCTCCTGTCTGCGGCGCAGCGGTGCCAAAGCATGCCGCAGCGGCTTCGGTTCAACAACCCCCGCATCGGCAGGCGCGAGTCCTGCCCGCTTCGGTCGCTCCCTGCCATCGGCTTCGTCGCCACAGCCGGCATCACTCACTGTATCGATTTCTTCTTTTTCCGCTCGTCGGGATCGCCCTCCGTCGCCGGCTCCGGGCCTGTCGCGCCACCGGCAGCGGCAGGCATCTCGCCGAGTGCCAGCACCTCGACCGTCAGAATCGAGCTTCTCTCGCGTTCGCTACGCTGGGGCGCTTCGCTGCCCCTGCTCTGCGCTTCACTGTTCTGCGTGGCGCTGCTGCCGAGGCCGGTCACTGTCGGCACCGCCGGCGCGCTGACCGGATTGGGCGCCACCCCCAGCGCGTTGTCGGCGCCACGAATCTTTTCCGGATCGAAGAAGATGACTGGCGCGCGAATGAAGGCATCCAGCGCAATCACCTCGCCACGTGGTGCAAACAGGTAGGCCGCGCCATCCGCGCTGCTGCCGGCCGCGGCCAGAATGCCGATGCCGCTGCCGGTGGCCAGGGTCGGCAACTCGAACGAGATGCTGCCGTCGAGCGGATTGACCTTCGGCACCAGTGGCGGCACCGTCACCGTGTTGTTCGAGCCCTTGCCGGAGTCGATGTTGCCGTTGGAACTCCACAGCAGGATGTCGCCGCTGCCGATCACGAAGACCTTCTGTGCGTTGACCAGAAAATCGCCATCGGTGAAGGCGCGGATGCCGCCACCGCCAAAGGTCACCACGCCACGCTGGTCCGCCGACTTGGCCTGGCCGATGACGTTGGAGACCTCGGCACTCAGCCCGACGTTCACTCCACCGCCCGGGTTGACGAAGTCGATGCCGCCACCGCTCTTGGTCTGCACCTTGCTCTGGCTGAGGTCGATGCCGCCAACGAAGCCAAAGGGTGCGCCATGGCCCGCCAATTCGATGGCCCGGTAGCCCGGGGCATAGCCTGCCTCCTTGGCAGCCGCACCCCTGGCGGCCGCACCGGCGATGCCGGCCAGCCTGATCTCGTTGAACATGACCTCGCGGCGCATCTGCTCGAAGGCCCTGCCGGCATGGTGGTCCACCGCCACCCCGGCCGCAGCGGCATTCGCGGCCCAAGCTGCCGAATAGGTCTGGCCCGGTTGCAGATAGCTGTTGGCGAACTCCTGTGCCAGAACCTGCTGTATGAAGGCGACCTGCGCCTCACTGCCGAAGCCACGGAACAGCGCCAGTGCATCGTCGTAGCCGTATTCGACCTCTCTGCCCTGCCCGAGCGTCTGCCTGACCTGATCGACCAGTGCATTCCGGTAATCCGCGCCGCTCGGGGCACCGGAGGCGGCAAGATAGCGACTCAAGAACTGATCGAGCCCCTGCGCATCGAGCGTGGCCGCCTGGCTCGCCGCCAACTGCACCGCTGCGCCCTGGACCGGCAGCGTGCCGTTGTAGAGGTTGCCCACCGTCTCCACCCCGGCCGAGGCGCCGAGATTGAGCTGCCGTCCGGCGCTGATCTCCAGCCTGCCGGGCCCCGCCAGCGAGATCAGACCATTGTTGCCGAGCAAGGTGGTGTTGAGGAGGTTGCGACCGGCCTCGATCAGGGTGACATCAGTGCTGCGATGGTGCTGGCCGAACAGGGTCAGATTGAGGATGTCCTGTCCGGCACTGAGCAGCGCCTGCTTGGGCATGATCAGCTTCTTGCCGTCCACGACATTGAGTGAGCCTCGAGCATCGATGTGCACCGGGTTGCTGTCCGCTTGATGCAGGTCGGTGAACAGCAGCTTGTTGATGTCGTAACCGATGGTGCTGCCCACCAGACCGAGAATGGCGCTGTTGGTGGCGGTGAAGACCGGATTGGTGACCCCGGCCAGGTCGGCGAGCCGGTTGTCCATCATCCGCAGCGAGCTGTTGAGGAACAGATCACCACCGGCATGCAGCACCAGGCTGCCCAGCGTCGACGGGTAAAGAGAGATCCCCAGCGTGTTGTTGCGGTTGCCGGACAGAACCACATCCGCGGCATGGGCCATGATCTCTACCCGGGGCGGTGCGATGTAGGGGGTTGGAGTGGTGACCGGCACGAAACTGACCAGATCTTCATTCAGGGTGCCGGTGCCGGTGGGCAGCGCCCGCAGACTGTTGAGCCCGGCGCTGCTCAGATCTTGCCAGTGAAAGTCGCCGGCCGTGCTGGCCAGATTCAGAGTGGCACTGCTGCCATAGCTGTAGAAGAAGCTGCCGCTGTTGCTGCTGTTGGGCACCATGATGGTCGGGTTGAACGCGGCAGTGATCGCCACGTCGCTGCGGCCACGCAGCGTCCAGCCGCCGTCATTGAGGGCCAGCACCGGCGCCAGAGGACCGATGGTCGAATTGAGTGCCGTGCCGCTGCCGATTTCGCCTGCCGCCCTGATCAGCCCCTGACCCCGCCCGACGAAGAAGCTGCCGCCGGCAATGTCGCCGCCGGCCAGAACCTCGATGTCGCCGCCATTCTCGACCAGCAGCTTCGATGCATCGGGGATCCGCGACGTCATGCGTGCCGAGCTGGGGGCGAAGGCGCCGACATCCTGAAGGTTCCGCCCGGCGCTGAGCAGGATGTTGCCGCCGCCAAAGGAGCCGAAGCCGTGACGGAACAGGTCGAGGCGGCTCCACCAGGCCAGGCTGCTCGATGAGAAGTTGCCACCTGCATCGAGCCGTCCGGAGCGCCAGAACCAGTTGTTGATCAGGGTCTGGTCGCTGACCGGACTGCGGATGTCACGCCCGGCGCTGGCGGTCAGTCGGCCGCCATGGGCCGTGAAGAGCGCGTTGGCCGGCGTGGTGAACTCGGCCGCGAGCGCCGGAGCGAGCGTCGAGGCCGTGCCGGTGACCATCACGGTCGCCGGCGCCGTCGTGGTGCCACCCAGCACGATGTCGCGCCCGGCCGCCAGTTCGATGGAGCCGGAGCTGGTGCGCAGCAGCTTGCCACCGGCGAGCGTCAGATCACCGATCGGGTTGCGGTTGACCGCCAGCGGATTGGCCGCAGCCAGATCGGCACCACCCACCAGCCGCATCGACCAGGCATCGCCTGACTGAAGCAGCGAAGTGCGCAGCAGCCCATTGAAACCATCGCTGAGGTTGTTGCTGATATTGAGATTGCCGGCCGCGCGCAGCGTCAGAAAGCCGGGTTCACCGCCGGGACGGCTCGCGGCGTAGAGGTTCCAGTCATTCGTCAGCGTCAAATCAGCGCTTGAGGTGACCTCCACGCCCGGCCGCAGATGAAAGCGCGGATCGGTGGCCACCCCCAGCGCGGTCAGAATCGCGCTCTTGTTCGCCATGAAGCTGGTGATGTCCGCCAGCAGCGTGCTCTGGCCAATGGCCGCACCCAGGGTGGTGCCGCTCTTGATCGAACTGCCGACATAGCGCCTGAGCGCCTCGATCGAAACCTCGGCCGCATTGATCACGCCGGCAATCGGATCGACCTTGACTGTCGTGCCACTGCGTTCGGCCCGCAACACCACGCGGCCATCCTTGTCGTCATCGCCGCCGGCATCGATGGCGGCGCCGGCGGCGACAGTGACCCGGCCCGTGCTGGAAGAGAGCAGCACATCACCCCCATTCGCCCCCGCGCGCGTCGAGTTGGCCAGGATGCGTCCGCCGTTCGCCAGCGTGAGCGCATCCCGCGCGCTCAGTTGCACCACCCCACCCCGGGCGGCACGGGCATCGAGGGTCGAGCCGATGGTCAGGCTGCCGGCATCGGCGGAAATCAGAATCTGCCCGGCTTTCACCTGCCCGGTATTGAGGGCCACATCGCCGCTGCCGACCCGCAGGTTGAAGAGGTGGCTGAAGTCGCCGGTCGCGGCAGCGACTCCATCGAGTCCATCGCTGCCGTCGGCGGCATCATCCGGCAGCGTCATCAGGTCGGCAGAGAAGCTCCCACCCGCGCCGCCGTCACCGGCCTCGCCTTCGAGCAGTGCGTTGTCGCCCAGAATCAGCGTGCCATCACTGCCGATCGCCGAGAGGCTCAGTCGCCCTGCATGGCCACCCCCCGCCTGGGCCGCGACACTGACCCTGCCATCGATCAGGATGGCGCCCTGCCGGGCGGTCAGATCGATCCACCCGGCATCGCCGAATGCCGCCCCACCCTCCGGCAGGGTGGTGGCGAAGCCACCGGCACGGGTGATCGAACCGGCCGACAGTTCGATGCCCTGCACGGCATTGGCACTGTTGGTCGCGATCAGCGAAATCTGCCCGCCGGGCAGGTCGATGGTGCCATGCTGAAACACCTGCTGCCCGGTCAGTGTCAGCTTGCCGCCGAGGCCAACGCGCTCATTCAGGCTGTGGCCCGCGGTCGGCCTGCCGATGGTCAGCACACCGCCGGCCGTGACGGTGTGGTCAGCGGCAGTGGTGGTGGTGAGCCGCTGCGCCAGCAGATCGAGCCGATCCAGCGTGGTGAGCTGGCCGCTGCCGGAGAAGATCAGGTCACCCGCCGAACTCAATGTGACCTGATCGAAGCCGAGCGCCTGGCTGCCACCGCCGAGTTCGAGCCCACCGGTGACCCGGTCACGCAGCGGCGGCTGCGCCTCGATGGTGAGCCTGCCCTGTCCCTGTGCCGCCAACGCCCCGCCCGAACTGTTGCGCAGCAGGACCTCGCCCGCACGCAGATGCACCACGTCATCTGCATCGCCCAGACCGCGCAGCGACGCGGCATCCAGCAACAGACGGCCACTGCCCACCAGCGCCAGATCGAGGCTGTCGAGAAAATCGATGGTGCTGTAACTGCGCAGCGAGAGGCTGCTGGCGCCACGCACCGAGTCGAGCAGCGCCCCCTCGATGACCACGCCATCGCCCTCGGGCGAAGCGGCCGAGAAGGCGATGCGTCCGGCACCCAGGCCAAAGGCGTCGGCAAAGAGGCGGGCACTGCTGTCGAGCGTCAGGCTGCCGGTGGCGTCGATCTCCACCTGCGCTGCGTTGAAGGTCGTGTTCGCGCCGATCAGCAGATCACCGAAGCCAGCGGCACGCGCAACCCCGCTGCGCACCAGGTCGACGCCCATGCGGTTGGAGATGCGCAGCAGCGCGCCATCACCGCTCAGATTCAACTGCCCGGCTGCGCTGTCGCGGCGGCCGGTGGCACTCATGTCGACGTCATCGGCCACCTCCACTGCCCTGCGCGCCGCCAGCAGCAGCTCATCGAGCTGCAGGCCACTCTCGACACGCACCCGCTCACTGCCGGTGGTGATGGAGACGACCCCATCACCGCTGCGCGTACCCCCCAGCAGGATGCTGCCGGCGCCGGTGGCCATCAGCCTGTCGATGCTCACCTGCGTGTAACCATCGGCCGCCGTGTGCCCTGCCGACGCCGCTTCACCCTCCCGCGTCAGCACGATGTTCGGCAGCACCAGATCGAACTCCCCGGCCCGGCCACCCAGTGGTGCGGAGAGATCGAACAGCGCCTTCCAGTCGAGCAACTGGTTGGCCACCAGTGAAATCCGTCCGGCATCCCGCGTCAGGCGACCCGGATCGCCACCGAGTCGGGCCGCCTGCCCGCTGAAAAAGTCATCGCCGCTGACCAGCCGATATTCCGCCTTGGCACGAAAGGTCGCGGCCGGCTCGACCAGATAGCGCTGGAGATCGTCCATCGCCGCCGTACCAGCAACCGTGCGATAGCCGGTCACCACCCGGCTGCCATCGCTCAGCAACAGCGCCCGGTCGAGCGCACTGCTGCCCTGATCGGCCGCCCTGGAGACCAGCACGGCGCCGGGCAGCAGGGCGTAGGCCGCCGGCAACAGCGTGTAGCGGCCGGGCGCCAGCGCCGAGCCCGCCATGGTGATGACGATCTGCTCACCCGGCAGCAGGTCGGTGCCGGCCTGAATCTGGGCATCGTGCGGCGCATAGCCGAAGCTGTAACCGGGCAGCACTGCATGGAGGCCCGGCGTGCTGGCCAGATAGTCGATCGAACCACCGGCGCCGGCGATGAACTCCGCCGCCTGCACCGCGCCGCCACCGGCCGCCGAGACCCGCGCCCCGGCAGAGATGGCCATCGTGCCGCCATTCAGCAGCACCTGCCGGTCGACCGGCAGCGCCGTGATGGTGCGGAACAGCTCCGCATTGCCGGCAGCCGTTCCCAGCGGGAAGTAGTTCCAGCTGCTGCCATTCACCGTGGTGCCCACCGGCACGGTCAGACCGCTGCCAGCGAGCGACAGCTCGCTGCCGTCCAGCAGCTCCAGCCGGTTGGTCGCGGCCAGCTCCAGTCGGCCAAAGGGCGCGCGAATGACACCGCCATGCTCGATGGCGTCCGCGCTCAACCTGAGGCTGCCAAAGGCCGACAGCGGCAGTGCCGCGGTCGAACCGCCGACTGGCGCATGGGTGCGCAGCAGCGAGTCACCGGACAATCCGGTGATGTCGAAGGTGGAGAAGGTGGTCGGCGTGATCTGCCCGGCGGTCAGATCGAGCGTGCCGGCAAACAGCAGTGCACCGCGCTGTGCCGTGCCGCTGAGCGGCGCGCCATGCAGGCGAATCTCACCCTGCTGCAGGCCGTGGCGCGCGGCATTGAGCTGGGTGGCAGAGAAGCCCTGCAAACCCAGCGTGCCCACCAGATCAATCAGGTCGGCATGGGCCGTCAATGTCGCCATGCCCGCAGCCGCCGTCGGCGCGGCCATGCCGGCCACCGGCTGAATGTCACTGTCGCCAAGCCGTAGATAGGGCGCCTCCAGCAGCACCGCCGCGCTGCCCTGGGCAGAGATGACCCGGCTGTCGAGTTCCAGTGCACGCGCCGTGGCGAGTGCGACATCCTGGGTGAATTCGATGCGGTCATCGGCCCGCAGTCTGACCGAGGCGAACCCGGCGCTTTCCACCGCTGCGGCCGACAGCGCGGCCACGCCATTGCCGAGGGCCAGATCGAGCACATCGCCCGGATGCAGCCCGGCCGGCAGCACGGTGCCGTCACGCTGGAGCAGGATCTTGCGCTCGCCGGTCGGGTAGGCGGTGCCCTCGGTGAAGTTGTCCAGCCCCTGCCGACTGATCGACAGCGCCAGGCGGCCGCCCAGCGCATGCGGGCTGGGCGCCATCGCCCGCAGCGTGGCGTCGAACAGAATGCCTTCGGGCGAGGTCAGGGTGAGACTGCCGGCATCCCGCGAGATCAGTGCATTCGCTCTGCCAGCGTAAAGGTCGAAGGTCGTCTCATGGCCACTGATGTCGATCAGCGAACCGGCTTCGGCCAGCAGATAGCCACGGTTGGCGTTCAAGGTCACCGTGCCGCCCCCATGGACCACGCCGCTGCGCAGGCCGAGCGGACTGTAGGACTGTTCGGCGGTGCCGCCGGCCAGCAGCCGTGCAGTGTCGGTCAGCCAGAGCGCCTGTGCCGGCAGAAAGCCGATCTTGTCCGGATCGCTGGCCGAGCCACCGCGCACCCCCTCGATCGACAGATCGATGGTGCCGCCCAAGGCTTGCAGCGTGCCGGCCACGGTCAGGCTGTTGCCGGCGCTGAAGCTCAATGCGCCACCGGCCGTGGTGGCCACGCTGGCACCGCGACCGACCTGCAGATTGGCACCGGTGATGCCGGCCGAGGCCGAGGGCAGACGGGTGGCGGCAAAATTCAGATTGACCGGCCTGTTGGCCACCTCATCCTGCTCGCCCGGCACGGCAAAGTGGCTGAGCGCACTGATCGGCGTGCCGCTGGGGCGATCGGCGGCATCGATGTCGAGCACCCGGTTGCGCAAGCGGGCGTCGATCCGGGTGCCATCGGCGATGAGCAGATCATCGATCGACCGCAAGTCGATCGTCTCGAAACCGTGATCGGAGAAGAATGCCGGCATCAGCCACAGCCCGCCGCTGGCCAGATCGGCCACCGTGATCTCCAGCGATGAGAGCGTCAACCGCCCCCCACCCGCAAAACCGTAGCCGGTGACGCTGCCCGCCAGTTGCACCGTGCCGCTCTGCGTCAATGGATCGCCATTGCCGACATTGGCGGCCAGATCGATGGCGCCGGCCGCGCCCTGGCTGACCTTGCCGGTGGCACTGCGCCAGGCCCCCGCCGACACATCGAGCGCCGCACCCGCCGCCAGCAGCACCGAATCGTAAGCCGCCACCTTGATCGACCCACCGCCGACCGCCACCGGGGCATCGAAGGTCGTCCCGTGCAGCGTGCCCAGCGCATCGTTGCTCCAGCGCCCTGCGGTGTCGAGCCGGGCCGACGGCGCCAGCAGCACCGAGAGCCCGGCGTTCGGCGCCGGCGTGGCGCCGGTCAAAATCGTCGGCCGGGCATTGAGGGTGATGCCCCCCGCCGCGGCCTGGATGCGACCCTCCACCTCGATGCGCCGGGCCGTGGCGGTGAAGCTGCCACCCGGACCGAGATCGAGGTCGCTGTCGGCGGCGACCTGCACCCGATCATTGGCCAGCAACTCGATGCGACCCAGCCCGCCCGCCATCAGCATCCGGGACGAGAGGGTGGTGGTGGCGGTGCGCGCGGCCGGCAGCAGCGCCGTGAACGGATTGGCGAAAAAGTCGGCCCCAACGCGCTCGCCACCGGCCGCAGCCAGCAGCACGCTGCTCAGATAGTGGTCCGGCGATGCGGCGGGTCCCGCCACCATGCCCAGTTGCAGGCGACCTGCCAGCGGGCTGGCGCCGGCCGGACCGCCGCGCTGATAACGTCCCAACTGCACGCCGCCGCGCAGGGTGCCATCCAGCAGCAGTTGCCGTCCGACCAGCGTCAGCTCGCCGGCGTTCCTGCCCTCGACATAGCCGGGTTCATAACGGCCCCGCGTCGACGGCATGATCTGGTCATAGACCACGTCGGGCCGGGCGGCGCTGATGTCGACCAGCTGGTTGCCCTTGCGCAACTGCGTGGTGCGGATCTCGCCACCGGCATAGCGCAGGCTGCCGCCGGAGAAGTCGAGCGTCGCCCCCTCACCGACCACCACTGCGCCATCCGCCCGGATGTCGATGCGGCCGCCCGCGGTCAGCCGCTCGGCCGCCGTGCGGCCAATCTGTCCGTAAAAGTCGTCGACATCGGCAATCGACAGCCCCTTGCGCAGGTCGAAGGAGATCTCCTGCCGGTAGAGCACGCCGGTGCGTTGCAGCGGCGAGTCGGCCAACTGGATCGAGAACAGCCGCCCGGTCAGTACGTTGCGCTGCATCGGCAGATCGACATCGTTGCCCGACACATCGATCAGCACGCCGGGATCGATGACGATGCGGCTGTCGTCACTGCTGCTGGCATTGGCCACCCCCAGTGCGCCCGAGCTGAGCGGCGTCGCGCTGGCACGCAGCGTGACGCCGCGCCGCGTTTCCGGATACTGGGCATCGGCCGCCGGCGTCACGCCGCCGGCACCGGGCGCGATGATCTGCGCGCCCCCTTGCAGATGGATCTGCTTGCCTTCCAGGCTGACGGTCGAGTTGTAGAAGGGCTCGGCATCGAGCTGGGTGGCACTGCTGGTATCTGCATCGATCCGGGTCACGCTCTGCGGCCCGACCACCAGTTCGCCGAATTCGCTGGCGGCCGCCATCGTGTGGCCGGTGATGCCATCGCTGTGGCTGGCACTGACGGTCTTGCCGTGGGCCAGCAGACGGATCGCGCCATTCTGTCCCTTCACCGCGGTGGTGGCCCGCACCGTGCCGTTCTGCCGCACCGACAGCCCCACCATGCTGACGCTGCCACGCTCGGCGACGATCTCATTGACCCGCTGCACCAGTTGGCCATTGCTCAGCGTACTGGTCGAACCCCGGGCCGCATTCTCGGCCCGGTTGTAGTCCGGATCACCGCCGGTGACCGCGGCCTCGAACGGATCGACCTCGACCAGCAGGCCGCGCTCGGAGGGGTTGAGCGACGCCGCCAGATAGACCTTCTGCCCGGCGGCCAATGCCACCTGTCCGCTCGGTGCACTCAGCCGCCCCTCGTTGAGCAGCCGTGGCGCGAACAGCATGATGTCGCCGCCACTGGCCGCAGCGATGCTGGCGCCGGCCTCGACCCGCACGAAACCCTCCAGCTCGCCGTCGGCCGCGGCGAAGGCCGGCGCATGGCGGGTGATGTTGCGAAAACCCTGCTCGAACTGCTGATCGGCGATGTTCAGCGTGGTGGCGATGAAGTTGCCGCTGCTGACGGTGGCGCCACTGCCGAACAGCACGCCATTGGCGTTGTAGAGAATCAGTTCACCATTGGCTTCGAGCGACCCCAGAATGACGCTCGGCGAGCTGCCGCCGATGCGGTTGAGCGCCGAGCCGCCGGTCGGCTGATTGAACCTGACGCTGTGGTCCCGGCCGATGTCGAAACTCGACCAGTTGAGAATCACCCGCTGATCCTGCTGCTCGACCAGCAGCCGCTGCGGGTTGGTCGCATCCACGGCCTGGGTGGCCCGTCCGAGCTGGTTGAACTGGGCCGCCGCCTGCGGCAGGTTGGCCTGGGGTGCCTGGGTCGCCGAGCTCGGCAATGGCCGGGCCGCGCTGGCCAGCCGCGGCCAGAGCGCGGCCGGCAGCAGCAGGGTCAGCAGCGCGCAGAGCCCCACCAGCCGACCACTGCCGGCCGCCGTGGATCTGCGGGCGCGCACCGACTCCGCCACCGGCACCAGCATGGCGCGCCGCGGGTCGAAAATCAGCCGGTGGATGCCTCGGTTCATGCTAGCTCCTGCCGTGGTGTTCGGCCGTCATCGTCAAAATTCGCCCCGGGCCGACAGATAGAACAGCCCATCGTTGCGGCGGGTGTGACGGGTGGAAAAGAGCGGCATGCCCCATTCGAACCGGCTGCTGAAGCCGTCGCCCTCGGCCGCCAGCCCCAGGCCATAGCTGGCGAGTGCCATGCTGGCATCCTCGCCGGGCAGCGCGTCGATCAGCCAGGCCTGACCGCGCTCGACGAAACCGAGCGCGCTGAATTTCAACGCGCTCCACTGCCAGAAGGGTGGCGTGCCCAGCTCCAGACTCAGCAGGCCGCCCTGGTCGCCAAACTGCTCATACTCCTGATAGCCGCGCACCGAACTGCTGCCGCCGCTGCCATACTGCTCCTGCGACACCAGTGGCCCGTTGGCCCACTGCGCCTCGCCGCGCAGCCGCAGCGTCCAGCCGCTCCAGAGCGGGCGCCGCTGCTCGGCGGCAGCGCGCCAGACCATGAAGTTGGGCTGGGCATTGAAGCGCTTGCAGGCGAACTGATCGGTCGGCACCCCGTCGCAGTCGACCGTGCGCTCGGCCAGACCGCGGATGCCGAGCGTCAGATTGAGGTCGAAGTTGGCGGTGACGCCGTCGCCACTGTCGAAACGGCTCTGGTCATAACGCGCCGCCAGCGACCAGTATTTGAGCGAGCGCGGCACCAGCAGCCCGGCCTGGGTCAGGTCATCCTGGTTGTCCTTGTGGTCGACCCCGAAGCTGAAGCCGTGGCTGAACAGGCCGCCGCGGTTGGGCAGGTCGATGCGGTAACGCGCTCCCAGCGAGGTGCCCTTGACCACGGTGGCGCCACCGACACCGGTGGGCACATCGCTGTCGGAGCGGGTGATGAAGGCATAGGCGTAATCGCCCCCTGCGAACGGCAGCCCGTAGTTGAGCGTCAGAATGTCGGCATGGTCGGGGTTGCCCGGCGCCAGGATCCAGTTGAGCCCCAAGGTGTGGCCAAGCTGGAACAGGTTGTCATAGCGCAGCCCCCCTTCGAGCCGTCCGGCCACCGTGTTGGGGCTCTGCTTGCTGTTGGCCTCCAGCGTGCCATGCAGCGGCAACTGCTCTTCGACCTGCAGCTCCACCTCCAGCGTGCCCGGCGCCTTGCCCGGTCGCAGCAGTGGCGTCAGTCGCCGGTCGGGCTGCCGCCCCAGATCGGCCAGCTCCTGCTGCACCTGACCGAACTGCGGCACGCTGCCGGCGGCCAGACTGGGCAAGCCTTCGCGAATCGTGCTCGGCAGGTGGTATCTGGCCCCGGTCACACGCAGCTTCTCCACCCGGCCCTCGACCACCTGCAACCGCACCTCGCCATTCTCCACCTGCTGCTCCGGCAGTTCGACGCTGACGGTCAGGTAGCCGCGCTGCTGATAGGCCTTCTCCAATGCCGCGCGGGCGGCTTCGATCTCCTGCACGCTGCGCTGCGGACCCAGAAACGGGTAGACCGCCCGCTCGATCTCCGGCGTCGACAGCACGCTGTTGCCATCGACCAGATAGACCAGCACATCAAAACGCAATGGCGCTGCGGCCGGCGCCTCGGCGGACAGCAGCGCGCTCCACGGCAGCAGCGCGCACGGCAGCCAGCGCGCCAACCGGCGGGGCATCCGTGCATCGAATCGACAGCCTCGCGGCATGAAACACCCTCCAGAAAAATGCAACGGCCCCTTCCATTGCAGAAGAGGCCGTTGCCGGGTCGCGCCCGCCCGGCCGGGGTCAACCCCCGGCCGTCAGATCACGCACGAGTCGCTCAGAACGGCCGGCTGACCGGCTGGCAGGAGTTGGGGCCCGAGCCACCGCGCTGGTAGACCGAGACCTCGGTCGGGTGGTCGGCATGGCTGTAGCCGGCCGTGTTCTCGGGGATGATGAAGAGGCCAACGGTGGCCGGGCCGCCATCGGCGGTCACCGTCGCCATCTTGCCGCTGATGGCGTCGAGCAGCGTGCCTTCAGCGTCGTCGGTCTTGGCCGCCGGCCCCTTGTAGCTGACCGCCTCGACGAAGTAGTCATAGCCGCCATCGATGGCGTTCTGCTTGTTGAGGCCGGTGCTGGTGCCATCCGAGAAGTAAGCACCATTCAGCTTGATGAACTTCCAGCCGGTGGTGGTGCTCGGCGCGCGGTTCTCGCCCGAGACCCAGCCGAAGGCGTAGGCACTGTTGCCGGCGGCGTTCAACCGGTTGATCACGTCACCGGTGCCGGAGTTGGCCGACACCGTGAACAGGCCGCCGTTGTAGCTCTGGGTGGCGCCGGCGGCGATCTCATCGCCGATCACCTGCAACTCACCGCCGTTACTGCCGGTCAGGCAGCCCTTGCCGAGAAAGAGCACCTGCGCCGAGCTCTGGGTGCCGGAGGTGGTGACGCGGCGGGCATACTCGATCGACGCACCAGCGGTCAGCCCGAGCGCCTCGGCGCCACTCTTGTGGGCGGTGAACTCATTGTTGTTGATCAGCGACACCACGTCGGCGCGGCTCAGCGACGGCTGGCAGGCCGGCAGCGGATCGCCGGCGGTGCAACCGGCAGCGGTCAGCCCCTGCGCCGCTTGCAGATCCTTGTACAGCTTCTCGCTGACCGCCAAGCCGAACACCTGGGCCACCCCGGTGAAGCCCTGGGTCACCTCGTCGACGCTGAAGCCATCGACATCGCTCTTCAGCACATCGACCTGCTCGCGCACCGGCGCGTACTCGACATCGGAGAAGCCGCCGTCAGAGGGGGCGGCCGCCGTCTCGAGCGCACAGTTGGCGCGCACGCTGTAACCAGCCAGCGCACCACTGCCGGCAACCGCTGCCGTGCAGCCCGAGGTCAGCGACACTGGCGTCTGCTGCTTGGCGGCGTCGTCGGACATGCCCAGAATCGAGTTCAGCGAGCCGCCGGTGACGGTGTGCAGCACCGTGGTGATCGGCGTGCCGGCCATCGCTGCCGAGCAGACATAGGCCATCTGGTTGGCCAGCGAGCTGGTCGATGCGCCATTTTTGTAGACCGTCAGCGTGCCGCCATCGGCAGTGCACTGCGCCTTGATCGCGGCGGCGACGTTGTTGCGGATCGCCGAGGCGCCGGTCAGGTAGAGGTTGGTGGCGCTGTCGGTGTAGGCCTGCGCCAGCCCGGCAGAAGAGAGGGCGGCGACGGCGAGGGCGAGGGATTTCAGTTGCATGGTCGTTTTCTCCTGTGGTGGGTTCAAGAACATGGTCAAAGTCAAAGCACAAAAGACATGAGAGGCGAATCGACTTCTTCTCGGCTTTTTCAGCGCGACCGCAACCTGCGGTGACGCCAGAGGTGGCGACCGCGCAACAGAAGCGTCGAGGAGGGTCCGCTGCCACCGCACCCCGGCGGTGGCAGCGAACGGCTCAGGCCGGGGTCAGCCCGCCTGGCCGGCGCGGCGGCGCGCCAGCGTGCCGAGCAGGCCGAGGCCGGCCGCCATCAAACCGACCGCCGGCGGCAGCGGCACCGGTGCCGGCACCGAGTAGGTCAGCACGCCGCTGCTGTAATGGAAGGTCGCCGGGCCGGTCGGGTTGTCCAGCGCATACTGCACCGCCAATGCCTTGGTCGAGCTGATGCCGTTGTCGCCGCTCAGCAGGTAGAGCGACTGTGCTTCGCCCTCCAGTGCATAGGCACTCCAGCCAATGGTCTTGTTCTCCCAGGTGCCCGCGACGTTGAAGGCATCAGGGGTGCCCACATAGGCGGCGCCGGCCGTGGCCGTGCTGCCATTCTGGCCACTGGCGGCGCTCTGCAGCAGGTTGTTGGCGTTGTACAGGCTGTCGACGCCGGAGAAACCCGATAGGTTGAATTTGGTCTGGTTCTGCAGCGTCGTCAGCGGCGCCGTGCTGGTGCTCAGATAGCGGATCGGCGTCGAGGTGCTGGCAGTCGACAGCGAATCACCGCCGATCACCGCCCATTTGGTCTCGCCGGCATTGGCAGTGGCCTGGAAGGTGCCGAGGGCGCTGCTCCAGTTGGTCTGAGTGCTGGTCGACAGCACGCCATTGACCGTCAGCCTGTTCTGGTTGAAGTCCCAGACGATCTGGGTGCCGGCGGCGCCTTGGTTCGACGGCAGGAAGTCGTCGAGCCTGAAGTCGAGGTCCATCATCACCGAGATCGGCGAGCCGACCGAGTCGAGCGCGACGAAGGCCAGGCTGCTGTTGCCGCTGATGAAGTTGTCCATCGCCGCATTGGCAGTGGCGGAGCCGGCCAGCGCCACCGCGGCCGCCAGCAGTTTGAGTTGTGAGTTCATCGGTTGATCTCCTTTGAGCAGTTGGGTTTGACAGATCGCAAAAATCGTCTTCACTTGATTCATGGGGGCCTCCGTGTGGAGACAGCAGCACGATAGCCGACGAAAGTTACCGTTTTGCGGTCGCGCTGCCGCTGCGGAGATAGTCCATTTGGCCCGGTTCCGCTGCGGCCGGCGTCGCTGCACGCACCCTCCTCCGACTCCACCACTCTAAGGCGCCGTTGTGACAGGGTCGTTAAGGCGTGATGGCCCAAAAATAGTCCATATGGACTATTGGGCGGGTTCAATCGGCCGTTTCGTCGGCTGGCGGCTTCGCCGCACTGCCTTCGTTGGCGGCCTGGGTGCGGTTGTTGACCTTGAGCTTGACCAGAATCCGCTGCACATGGTTCTTGACCGTCAGCGGACTGATGCCGAGGAGCCGCCCGATCTCCTTGTTGCTCTTGCCGTTGCGCACCCAGTGCAGCACCTGCCGCTCACGCGGGGTGAGCAGCCGCTCGATGGCATCGGGCGCGGCGTCCGCCTCGTCGGGCTCATTGGCCAGCAGCCGCTGCAGCGCGGCGTGCAGGTGCGGCACCAGCAGTTCGAGCAGGTGGCGGTCGCGCGGGCCATAGGGCACAGTGCCGATGAAGACGAAGAAGCTGCCCTGCCCGCCCTGCATCTGCCGCAGGCCATGGGCGGCGACATGGTCGAGATCGGCCTCCCGCAGCGCACGCAGCAGTTGCCAGCGTCCGCTCTGTACATCGGCCTCGGGCAGCGCGTCGGCACCGAGCAGACAGGGCGTGCCCCCCTCGCGCAGCCAGAGCGTGACCAGCCGGGGCAGCAGGTCATGCAGCGGCGGGTCGAGCGCCTGCCCGGTCTGACGGTCGGGCTGGGCATCGGCAGAGAAGCTCAGGTGGCTGAGTTGGCGCTTCTCGAGGTCACCATGGGCGCACAGCAGCGTCCGATGGGGAATCACTCCCTGCAGCACCCCTTGCGCCCAGAGAAAGAACTGGAAGCGCCGGCCGATCTTCAGCGAGGCCTCGATGGTGAACAGCAGGTGCTCGCGGTCCTGACTGCTGAGCAGGATGTCGTCACTCACTCTGGCACCCTCATCGACTCGCCGGCGGCGTCACCGGCCACGGTGGCGCTGAACAGCCAGTCGCTGTAGCGCTGCTTGCCGGTCAGGTCGGCATCGCGCCCGTCGAAGCGCTGCTTCAGCGGCCGTGCGCTCGACAGGCTGTGGATGGCGACGATGCGGCCATCGAGCCGGACCAGCCCCCAGTCGCGCTGACCGGTCAGCGGATCGCGGTAGATCTGCCGCAGATGACGGCGTGGCGTCGGAAAGCGGCGATCCTCCAGCAGCTCCTGCAGCGTCGCCGGAGCGCGGCTGGCCGCCTCGGGCGAGCTCTGTTGGTAACGGCTGAGCGCCCGACGGAACTGCTCGCCGATCCAGAGCAGCTCGGCCTCCTTCTCGCGCTGCATCGTCGTGGACCAGACCTCGCCGGCACCGGCCAGCAGCAGGCCGATGGCGGCAATCGCAAACAGCGCCAGCAGATAGCCGAAGCCGCGCTGGGCCGCAGCCGAGCCCAACCGCTCACCACTGCGCATAGGGCTGCGCCTCGCCGCCGGCGCCACTGCGGATGTCCCAGACACCGCTGGCGGCCTGCGTGTCGGCCGGATCGGTCGGCTCGGCGGGCTCGGCCGGTGGCGGCAGCAGGATCCAGGTCTCGCTGCTCTCGCTGACCGGATCGATCGGCAGCGTGCGCAGATAGCGCCGGCTCACCAGCTCTTCGAGACTCTCCGGGTAGCGGCCGGTGTCGCCATGAAACTTGTCGATCGCATCGCGCACCACCACCAGCGTCTCGCGCAGCGCCGCCTCGCGCGCCCGGTCGAGGTGGGTGAAGTAGCGCGGCGCGACGATGCTGAGCAGCGTGGCGATGATCGCCATCACCACCAGCAGTTCGATCAGCGTGAAGCCACGGCGCCGGTCACCATTCACGGTAGGGCACCCCGTTCAGGCCGATCCGCTGCGAACGCGAGTAAACATCGAACACATCCTCGCCCTCGAAGGGTGCATCGGGTGGACTGCGGTAGGCACGCTTGCCCCAGCTGTCGGCCGCCGGCAGCTGGGGCGCGGCAAAGGGATCGCGCGGCAGGCGGCGCAAAAAATAGATCTTCGCCCCGCTGGGGCTCCTGGCATCCTCGACCCCTGCGACCAGCTCATCGAGCGAACGGGGATAACCGGAGCCGTCGGCCCGGCCGCGGATGCGCCCTTCATCCACCGCCTGGCGGTAGGCATCGAGACCGTCACGAATCTGCCGCAGCGCACTGCGCAGATCACGCTCCTTCATCCGCTGCACGGTCAGTTCGCCAAAGGGCAGCGCCACCGAGGCCAGCACGCCGATGATCGCCACCGTCACCACCAGTTCGAGCAGCGTGAAGCCCCGGCTGCGGCGCTGCATCACTGCGGCGCCGGCAGTGGCGGCGTCCTCGCTGCAGGCAGTGGCAGCGCCGGCATGGCGGCCGGTTCCGGCGGCAGTGACGGCGGTTCGGGGGCGGGTGGCGGCAGTGGCAGCTCGGGCGTCTCGACCGGTTCGGCCGGCTGCTCTGACAGCGGCGGCGACACCACGGCAGAGCCGCCCGCCGGCTGCGATGAGAGTGACAGGCCATGCAGCCCCGTCTGGTTCACCCGCAGTGCCGGGGCGCCCACCGCGGCCTCGGAGCCCGCTGCGTTCACCGCCGTGGCGCCCTCCGGCAGTGCCAGATTGCGCACGACCCGTGGGGTGATCAGCAGGATGATCTCGGTCTTGCTGCCACTGTCGCGCTGATTGGAGAAGAGCCGGCCGACGACCGGGATGTCGCCGAGGCCCGGCAGCCGGTTGGCGCTGCTGCGCTCCTCGTCGCTGATCAGGCCGGCCAGCACCTGGGTCTCGCCATTCTTCAGCCGCAGCACGGTGCCGGCAGTGCGACTGCCGATCTGATAGGCCAGTGAGCCGGCGGGCCCCGGCACCTCCTTGACGACGCTGCTCACTTCGAGGTCGACCTTCATCGAGACTTCGTCGTCGAGATAGACGTTGGGCTCGATGTCGAGCTTGAGCCCGACGTCGAGGTAGGAGACCGAGGAGGAGACGCCGACATTGGCGGTCGAGGTGGTGGTAAAGACCGGCAGCTTGTCGCCGATGTGGATCTTGGCCCGCGAGCGGTTCTTGACCCGGATGCGCGGATTGGCCAGCAGGCTGCCATCGCCGGCCTCGTTGCGCAGGTTGAGCACCAGCGCCGGGTTGGTCACATAAGCGGTCAGTTCATCGGCATTGCTCAGATCGACCACGCCAGGCGCCACCTCGGCCCCGGCCTCCGGTACCACCTGCCCGCCGACCCCCTGGGTGGGCTGCAACACGATGTTGGGGTTGCGCAACAACCCGTAGCCGATCCGGTCGGGGTAACGCAGCCCCAGCTCGCGCAGCTTGCTGCGGGTCATCTCCATCACCTCGAGCTCCAGCATCACCTCGGGCTCGGCAATGTCGAGCGATTCGAGCAGCCGTTCGGCCATCCGCACCGCCTCGGGGGTGTCCTTGATCACCAGCAGGTTGAGCTTCTCATCGACGAAGATGTCCTTGCTCTTGACCAGTGTCTTCACCAGCGCCTGCGCCTGCTTCACCTCGGCATTGGCCAGATAGAAGCTGCGGGTCACCAGCTCCTGATATTCCTTGGCCTTGGCCGGGGTGTTGGGGTAGATCAGCACCGAGTTCTCGTTGAGCATTTTGCGCTCGAGCTGGTTGGTGGCGAGAATCAGCCGCACCACCTCATCGATCGAGGTGTCGCGCACGAACAGCGTCACCTTGGTCTGCGACTTGACGTCCTTGTCGAAGACGAAGTTGATCCCGGCGCTGCGCGAGATCATCTCGAACACCGTCTTCATCTCGGCGTCGTGAAACTCCAGGCTGATCGGTGCGGTGAAGGGTGACTTGAGCGCGCGCCTGAGCGGCTCCTCGCTCTGCTGCGCCTTGCGCCGCACATCCTGCAACAGCCGTTTCGCTTCGCTGTTGAGCGGATTCTCGGCCACCAGCGTACGCAGGATGCGTTCGGCGGCCGCGGTGTCGTTCTGGGCCATCAGGACCCTGACCTCGGCGAGGGCGGCCTGGTGCCGACGCTCCATCGCGACCTCGGTCAGGCCGTTGCGGGCGCGCTGGTTGTTGGCATCGAGCTTCAGCATGCGCTGGTAGAGCGCTTCGGCCGCATCGATCCGGCCTGCCTCGCGCTCGGAAGCCGCAGCTTCGGACAACTGGCCGAGCAGCCGCTCACGCTGACGCAGATAGCGCCCCTGCAATTGATGGTCGTCGGGATTTTCCTGCACCGCCTGCGCCAGCCGCAGCACCCCCTCTTCGGTGTGCCCCTGCGCGATCAGTCGATCGCTCTCGTCGATCGCCGGGTGGGTCGCACAGCCGCCCAGCAGCAGCAACAGGGTCAGCACGAGGCGGCGAAGCGTGGCGTGCGCGTGAGGTGACATCAATTTTCTCTGGTGAATTTCAGCAGTTGTCGCTGGTTACTGGGCAGATGGACGAAGGTGGCCTCCTGCGCTGCGATGCGCACCAACCGGTAGCGCTCCAGCACATCGCCCTCGCGCAGCAGATGGCTGCGCGGCCCCTGGCCGACGAAGAGCACGCTCTGCCGGCCGTCGAACAGTTGGCCGAGGTAACGGAACGGCAACGGTGGCACCCTGGGTGCGGTGGACCGCGGCGGTGCCGGCATCCGCTCGACCAGCGGCAGGCGTTGCCAGCTGTGGGCCGCGAAGAGGTCGATGCCCTGGGCGACATGCTGTTCCCGTACGGCAGGCGGAACCCTCGACTCCGGAACTCTCCGGGACGAGGCATCGGCCTCGCCGGCGGCGCGCCCGGCGAGCGGCTCACGCTGTCGTGGTTGCACCAGCTCCGGTTCACCGAAGTCGACGAAGGCGGCGATCAGCGTGGCGATCAACGCCAGTGCCAAAACAGCTTGCCGCCGCAGCGATCGGGAGGGTGCCACCGTTGCCATGCTCAGCCCGCTTTCAGAAACAGGGTCAGCCGCACTCTGGCGTCGATCCGGCCACTGCCGACGTCGTCACGCTGGACGGCCAACCCATCAAGCGCGATGGTCGGCAGCGCATTCATCAGATCGGCCAGCCAGGCGCGCAGTTGCGGATAGCCACCGCGTGCCGGCAGGGTGATCTGGTAGCGCAGCAGGGTGCCGCTGGCATCGCGGCTCAACCGGTAGTCGCCCTGGGGCAGCTCGACGCCATGGAGGGTGGCGGCATGGTGCAGGCGTTCGATGACGGCCAGTGCATCCGAATCGGTCGGCAGGCTGGCGTGGAGATCGCTCAACCGGCGGCCCTCCACCTGCTGCGGTGTCGACTGCGCCGCGCGCTGGTGCCGCAGCGCCTCCAGCGCGGCCTGCTGCGCCAGCGTCTCACTGCGCACGGCCTGCACGATGACAAGCTGCCAGAGGAGGGCCATCAGGCCCAGCAGCAGTCCGGCCGCCGCCGGCCAGCCGTGCCGGTGAAGTTGATGCCGAAGGTGGGCAGTGAACAGCTCCGCGGTGATCACTGGCGGCTCCAGTCGACATCCAGCGTGAAGCGGATCACGCTCTCCTGCTCCACTCGCCGCTGTTCATGACGCGAGAGTGTCACCGCGGCAACCTGCGATGACTGATCCAGCCGCTGCGCATAGACCACCACGTCATCGATCGTCCGCGCCTCGCCCATCAGGTGCAACTGGCGCGTCTGTCCTTCGCTTTCGAATGAGAGCAGCGCCACATTGGGGTCGGCACTCCGCTCGAGCGTGGCCAGCAGTGCGTTCCACGGCAGATTCAGCTGGGCAGCGATGCGCTGGGCCGACTTCAGTTCAGCCTGCTCCAGCTCGCTCCGGCCAGCGCGTCCGGCTGGCTGCGCCTGCTCTCTCTGCTGCGACAGGCGCGCCTGCTCGACTTCGACCAGGCGCAGTGCATCGAGCGCCGCAAGATGATCGAGGCTGACCAGCACCATGGCCACGGCCCCCGCTGCCAGCAGCAGCCAGCCGAGCGGCGAGGCCAGGCGACGACGTGCGCTGAAGTCGATCTCGAGCGGTGGCATCCTCATGGTCACAGCCCGAGCGCCATGCGACAGCCGATGCCATCGAACTGGGTCTGGCTGCGCGGTTGCAGCCAGACGAAGGGGTGGCGAGGGTCGGCGGCCGGGGCTTCGCCCGCTCCGGTCAGATAGAACCGTGGCGCCGCAGTCTCGACCTCATCGAGGCCGGCCTGAATGCCGATCTGCGCCATCATCCCCGGCAGCAGTTCGCGCCAGTCACTGTCGAGCCGCTGGCTGCGCAGACCCAGCCACTGCTCCTGTTGCAGCAGCCCCAGCGCCAGAGAGTCGGCTTCGAGCACACCGAACCAGACCACCCTGCCCTCGAGCGCACTGCGCCAATGGTCGAAGGCGACCGAAAAGTAGGGCGCCACCGTGGCCAGGGTCGCGCCGGCCTCAGCGCAGGCCGTGCGCAGTGCGCGCAGAAGTCCGGCATCGACCGCACAGGCCGGCACGGCCTGCTGCGGTGGTTGCAACGACGGTTGCACCTGCCACTCGCGGGTGACGGCACCGAAGGTCTCCTGAAAAGTCACGGCGGCGTAGGCGCTCCACTCCTGGGGTCGGGTCAATCCTGCACGCCATGGCAGCAACTGCCAGCGGGCAAAGCGTCCGCAGAGCACGACATGCAGCGCAGCACCCTGCGCCTGCCGCTGTGCCAGCAGCCGCGTCAGCGCGTCGACAGCCGGACGCCACGGCGCGGACTCCGCCACGCCTTCAGATCGATAGTGGAGCTGCTGGACCGCCGTCGGCCGCCGCGACCACGGTCGGCTGTGCTCGACCAGCACCAGTTGCTGCGTCGACAGCGCCACCCGCAGTCGCCTAGCTGACCACACGGTTGAGCTCCTGCAGCGTGGTTTCGCCGCGCCGGACCATCTCCAGCCCCGCCTCGCGCAGCAGCCGCGTGCCCTTGTGACAGGCGGCCTCCTTGATGCGGCGCACCGGTTCGCGCGTCACGATCATCTCGCGCAGCTCGTCGTCCAGCAGCAGCACCTCGGCAATCGCCTTGCGTCCACGAAAGCCGCTGCCGCGGCAGTGGCCGCAGCCGCGCCCGCTGCGAAAGTCGAACTCCTCGGCCGCATCGATGCCGGACATCGCCAGCAGGGCGGCATCGGGCTGGCTCTGCTGCGAACAGTCCGAACAGATGACCCGCAGCAGACGCTGCGCGACGATGCCGTTGAGCGCCGCGACCAGGCTGTAGGGGTCGAGCCCCATGTGGGTGAAACGGCCCAGCACGTCGAAGACGTTGTTGGCATGGACGGTGGTGAGCACCAGATGGCCGGTGAGCGCCGCCTGCACCGCGATCTGGGCCGTCTCGCCGTCGCGGATCTCCCCGACCATCACCTTGTCCGGGTCGTGGCGCAGGATGGAGCGCAGCCCGCGCGCGAAGGTCAGTCCCTTCTTTTCATTCACCGGAATCTGCAACACGCCGTTCAACTGGTATTCGACCGGATCCTCGATGGTGATGATCTTGTCATGGCCGGTGTTGATCTCGCCGATGGCGGCGTAGAGCGTGGTGGTCTTGCCGCTGCCGGTGGGTCCGGTGACCAGCAACATGCCGTAGGGCTCGGTCGCCAGCCGGCGCAGCGCGAAGAGCGTGGGGGCATCGAAGCCGAGCGATTCGAGGCGCAGTCCGCTCACCTCGGCGGAGAGGCGCTGCTTGTCGAGGATGCGCAGCACCGCATCCTCGCCATGGATGCTGGGCATGATCGAGACCCGGATGTCGATCTCGCGGCCGGCCAGCGCCACCTTGAAGCGGCCATCCTGCGGGACACGCCGTTCGGCGATGTCGAGCTCCGCCATCACCTTGATGCGCGAGATCACCTGCTCGGCGTTTTCGCTCCCCTGAATGCCACCCACCGAGGCCAGCACGCCATCGATGCGGTATTTGATGAAGATGCCCGACGGCACCGTCTCCAGATGGATGTCACTGGCGCCGGCCTTGAGCGCGTCGTAGAGCGTCGAGTTGACCAGACGCACCACCGGACTGCTGTCTTCGCTGATGCTGCGCAGCGAGATGTCCTCGGCCGCCGCATCGCGTCGGCTCGATGCCTGCATCGCCACCAGGCCATCCATCGCCCGCAGCGTCTCTTCGTGGCGCGCGAGGTAGGCGGCAATGTCACCGCGGCTGGCCAGCCGGATCTCCAGCCGCTCGGGCGCCCGCTCCTCCAGCCAGCCCCGCAGTCCGGCATCGAACGGATCGGCCAGCAGCGCCACCAGCCCCTGCCCATCCGTGGCAGCACGAAACAGCAGACACTCCCGCTGCAGCGCCTCGCCATAGGCGAGCAGATCGAAGGCCGGCGTCATCTCGTGCATCGCCTCGATGCCGGCCACCTTCATGCGGACGGTGACGGCCAGCCGCGCGACGCAGGCCGCATCCGGGCCATCATGCGCCTGCGCGAGCGCCTCGATCAGGCGACAGCCGCGTGCCCTCATCAGCACGCGGGCGGCCTGGAGCTCCGCAGGCGAGAAGGGGACGACCGGCGGGTCGAGCGCGGCATGGCCCATCACTGGATGCCCTCGGTCAACTGGAAGATCGGCAGGTACATCAGCACGACGATGAATCCGATCATCAACCCCATCAGCAGCATCAGCAGCGGACCGAACAGCCGGGTCGCCCACTCCGCCCAGCGCGCCATCTCTTCATCGTGAAAGGCCGCGATGCGCTCCATCATTTCGCCCATGTTGCCGGCACGCTCGCCGACCCTGAGCATGCGCAGCGCCACCGCGGTGGTCAACCCACCCGCCTCGAAGGCCTGCGAGATGCCGCGCCCCTCGCGGATGGCCTGGGTCGCACTGTCCAGCCGCGGCTGCAGCGCGGCGGAGAGCAGCCCGCTCACCATCTCCAGCGCCGGCACCACGGCAATGCCGCCCAGCAGCAACATGCCGAGCGTGCGGTAGAGTCGGGTCAGTTGAAACACCCGCATCCGCTCGCCGACCGCTGGAATGCGCCACAGCAGGCCGAGCAGGCGCTGTGCCATCCAGTGTCGCACCCGCTCCTGCATGGCCAGCCCCAGCAGTGCCGCCACCATGCCGATCAACAGCGGCCAGTAGCGCTCCACCGCCAAGCCCCACTCCAGCAGCAGTCGCGACGGCAGCGGCAGATCGCCACCCATGTCCTGATAGATGTGCGAGAAGCGCGGCACGACATAACCGAGCAGAAACAGAATGACCAGCGTCCCGACCACCACCAGCAACAGCGGATAGATCGCTGCGCTGATGAGCCGACCGCGCAAGGTCTCGAGTTGTGATGCGTAGGCGATGTAGCGCGACAGCGCTTCGCCCAGGTCACCGGTGCGTTCGCTGGCGCGCAGGGTGGCGGCATAGAGTGGCGGAAAACTGTGCGGCGCCTCTTCGAGCGTCGCCGAGAAGGCCTTCCCTTCACGCAACCCGCTCAGGATACGCCGCAGCGTCTGCTGGATGGCGGGACGCTGCTCCTTCTCGGCCAGCGTCTCGATGGCCTCGACGATCGAGATGCCGGAGTTGAGCAGGGAGAGCAGCTCCTGACTGAACAGCAGCAGCGGAAAGCGCGCCTTGCCGGCACTGCGTAACCCGCCACCGAGTGGCAGAGGGGTGACCGACAGCACGGCATGGCCCTGTGCGGCGGCCTGGTGTCGGGCTTGCGCCTGATCACTCGCCTCCAGCACGATGATGTCGACACCCTTGTCTGCATTCAGCGTCTTGACCTGGTACTTCATCATCGATCACCAGTTGGTGATGTCTTCGGCCTCGTCACTGCCGCCCGCCTGGCCATCCTTGCCGTAAGAGAGCAGATCGTACTCGCCATGCTCTCCCGGAGAGCGGTAGAGGTAGGGCCGCCCCCAGGGATCCAGCGGCACGGCTTTTTGCAGGTAGGGGCCAGACCACCTGGCCTCGCCGGCGGGGCGCTCGTTCAATGCAGTGAGGCCCTGTTCGGTCGCCGGGTAGCGACCCACATCGAGCCGGTACTGGTCCAGCGCCTTGCCGAGGGCATCGAGCTGGGCCCGCGCCGTCTTGACCTGCGACTTGCCGATCTGGGAGAAGAACCGGGGCGCAACAAAGCCGGCCAGCATGCCGATGATCACCATCACCACCAGCAGTTCGAGCAGCGTGAATCCGCGAGCACGGATCTTTGACACAGAGCGTGGAAACATATCGACCGGATCCCGGCTGAAGAGCCAGCGCAGGCTAGGCTTCATCGATGACAGAACAATGACAAACCGGCGCAGCGCTCAATTTTTATGCAGCTTGCAGGTGACCGGAGCACTCCGGCACCACCGATGCGGACCTGCCCGATCAGGACGAACAGGAAGAGAAGCGGTAACCGCTGCCACGCACGGTCTGGATCAGCCGATCCCGGCCGCTCGGCTCGAGTGCGACCCGCAGCCGGCGGATGTGCACGTCGACCGTCCGGTCGTCGAAAAAGGCATGGTCGCCCCACACCTGATCGAGCAGGTGGTTGCGGCTGTGCACCCGCTCCGGATTGGCCATCAGAAAACGCAGCAGACGAAATTCGGTCGGCCCCAGGGCCACCTCCATGCCCGACACCGTGACCCGGTGGGCGAGCGGATCGAGACGCAGGCCATCGATCTCGATCGCATCAGTGGAGGTGTGGGGCAGACGACGCCGCAACACGGCGGTGATGCGGGCCAGCAGTTCACGCGGGGAGAAGGGCTTGGTGATGAAGTCGTCGGCCCCCGCGTCCAAGCCGACGATCTTGTCGCGCTCTTCGCTGCGCGCCGTGAGCATGATGATCGACAGCTCGCGCGAGCGCGGATTGGTTCTCAGTCGCCGCATGAGGTCGACGCCCGACAGACCGGGCAGGCCCCAGTCGAGCAGAATCAGGTCGGGCAGTGTGCTGTTCACCAGATTCTGCGCCGTCTCGGCATCGGCGGCACGTTGCACCCGGTAACCCGCTCGAGCCAGATTGACCGAGATCAGTTCCTGAATCTCCAGGTCATCTTCCACCACCAGAATCTGTGCTGCTGCCATGTCCATGAACAAGCTGATGTTTTTGAATCAGCGCACTCTAGACAGCAGTGATGACAGCTCGGTGACAGATTGAAAAATGTTCAGATCCGGCCTCACTGCCGATCACGGGCGCCATCCGATTCAGCCGGGGAAGCGCTCAGCTTCTGCTCATCCAGTTGGTCGCGGTACGTCTCCTGGAAATTTTCGATCTCGGCGCGCTTCAACTGGGTGAAGGGGTCAGCCTGCAGCAGCGCATCGCTGCAACGCTTCTTTTCATAGCGCTCCAGCAGCTCCATGCCGTAGCCATGCAGCTTTTCGTTGCTGGCCGCACAGGCCGAGAGCGCCGTACGCTGCTCTGCGAGCCTCTCATCGAGCCGTTGCGCGGCGGTGACCGCTCGCTGCAGCGCCTGCTGCGTCTGGGCAGCGCCTTGAGTCAGTGACGCATTTTCCGCCCTGCTGGCCGCCAGCTCCCGCTCCAGCACGGCCACGCGCTCCGCCAGCCCCTGCCGGTTGCGATCGCTCTCGTCCAGCAGGTCGCGGTTTTGCTGCAACTGCGCATCGAGTTGGGATTTTTCCTGCACCATCTGTGCTTTTTCTGCCTCGATCTGCGCCTTTTCCTGTTCGAGCTTGCGCACTGCCTGTTGCAGCCGCCGCAATTGCATCTGCTCGCGGTCGCTCTTGGGGTCGTCAGCGGCATGGAGCGTGCCGGCGACCAGTCCGCTCAGCGCACAGAGCAGCAGAACGGCGAGACGCAGCCGACGAGGTGTGAGCTGGGCCACCATGGTCAGAACTTCACGCTCACGTCGGCCTGAAACAGGTCGACGGCAAACTTGTGGTCGGCAATGAACGAGAAGGAGTCGATCGAATCGGCCGACAGCCAGCGCAGGTTCAGCACGGTGTTGCGATCGAGTCCATACTGCGCGCCCAGCAGATAGCCCTTCAGGTTGGTGCCGCCCAGCCCGAAGTCGGAATCGGTGAAGGCATCCAGCACCGCATCGGAACCGAGATGGCGATAGGCCACCGACAGCTGCCAGTCCCGTCGATTTCTGACCTCGGCCGTCCCGACGGTGAGCCGGTACTGGTAGCCCTGGTCGCTGCCATCGGTCAGGTTGATCCGCCCCTGGGTGCGCGAGAGGATCTGCGCGCGGTCGAAGGCGGTGTTCTTGACCCAGTCCCCGCTCAACACCACATGCACCGGCGCAAACTGCGCCAGCTCCAGCGATGCAGTCAGGTTGACCGGCCGGAACTCCGCGGCAAGCCCCCAGTAGGGGGTCGATCCGGTGTCGCCCAGCGCATTGGTGACGAACAGCGAGTTGCCCTTCTGCCGCAGTCCGTTGCCATACTCATACTGCCCGTAATTGGCGGTGATCGGGTTTCCGGTGCTGTCGAGCGCACTGGCAGGCTCGACCTCCCCGGCCAGATCCTGGTAGTCATACCAGGCCAGTCCCACCTTCAGTCGCATGTCCGGACTGAAGTCCCACTGCGTGCCGCCCTGCACCCCCCGCAGCCAGCGGCCACTGGAAGAGGGCGGGTTCTCTTCCTGAAGTGGAAAGGCGCCCAGCGTCACGAAGGGCTTGACCCTGCTGCTGGAGAGCACGGGTCGAAAGTTGGCGGCCAGCCCTTCGAAGTTCAGATCCTCATCCCAGACCAGATCGGTCGAAAACCAGGGGTTGGGAATGCGACCACCGCTCAGCGAGAGCCAATCGGCCGGGTCGAACCTCAGGTAGGCGCGGTCGAGCAGAAGGGTGTATTTGTTGAAATCCTGCCCCAGCGTCTGATTGGTCGACACCCGGTCGCTGTTGCTGCCGGTGGCGAGTCGCACCCCACCGCTCCACTCATCGGAAAGCCGGGCCAGCATTCCCAGCCTTGCCCGCAACCGCAGGCGGTCGCGGTCTTCTGTGGTGTTGGCAGTGGGGATGCCCTGGCCATTGACCCTGGCGAACTCGGCAGCGCGCGTCTGGTCGTTGGGCAGCGGTGGCGGTGCATTGGTCCCGGCAGCGGTGGCATAGTCAAACGGCGTTGCATTGTTTTCATCGAAACGGTCGAGCTGCTCGCGCAGCCGCAGGTCGCCCTCCCACTTGATGCGATCCAGCCACTCCGGTATCGCATTGGGCGTGGCCCAATGCTCACGCCTGGCCTGATCGAGCACCTCCTGCTTGATCTGCTCGCGCATCTCGCTCTTCACCACCTCGGGCACATACTGCACCCGAACGGTGTTGTCGGGTTTCTTCGGCGTCTGCGCCACCGTGGCCGCTGCGTCCTGCTCCGCCTTTTTGATCAGTTCATCGGCCTTCTGCCGGGTGATTGCGCCGGAGTCGACCAGTGCATTGATCAGATTCAGCGTCGTCTGCCGCAGCACTTCCAGTGAGGCGCGCGAATCTTCGGCCCACACCGGCGCGCTCAACAGCGCCGAGGCCAGCAGCACGCCGCAGCGCAGTGTCTTGAATGTCATGGTCCGGGCCTTTGCATGGTTGGGTTCTCGCGGTGGTCGCACTGGCTGCATCAGCCCGCCATGCGATTGGTGATGCGCAGCCTGATCGGTTGCGGCAGATTCTCGGGCACGGCGGTGCGCAGCGGTGGAAGCTGGTTCAGCGCCTCCCGAATGGCGCGGTCGGTGTCGGGATTGCCGGTCGACTCGGCCAGCTCCACCCGGCGCATGACGCCCTGGGCATCGATCCAGACATTCACCAGCACCCGGTAATCGCCCAGCTTGAGCGCGCGGTTGCGCGCCAGCTCCTGCTGGATGTGGCGTTGCAGCGCACTGGAAAAGAACGCGAACTGCATGCCGCCACCACCGCCGCCCACCTTGCCGCCGATGTAATCGCTCGACACCGTGCCGGCCGCAAATGGGCTCGAACCCTCCCCGGCAGCACCCTCCATCTTCAGCGGTTGCGGCGCCTGCGGCGCCTCCACCGGTTTGGGCTGCGGCGCCTTGATCTCCTTGCTTTCCCTGGGCTGCTCCTTGGGTGGGGGCGGCGGCGGGGGCGGTGGCGGAGGGGTATCGGGCAGGATGGTGATCTTGCTCACCTGCTTCTGCTGCACCGGGCCACTCCTGCCCAGCCCCTGCAACAGGTAGACGGCCACCGCAATGCCCGCTGCCAGCAGCAGCAACCCGGCCACGATGCGCCAGCGGCGACTGGCATCACTGCGCTCCAGCTCCTCTTCGGCCAGTCCGCTCATGTCAGTTGCCGATGCGCGCGGTCACCAGCCCAACCCCCTCGATGGCCAGCAGGTTCGCCATGTCCACCACCGCGATCACCCGTGCATACTGCGCCAGTGGATCGCCCTTGATCATGACCGACAGCTTGGGATCGCGCGCCTTGGCCTGCTCGAGCTGGCTCTTCAGCTCCTCCAGCGTGACGCCCACCCCATTCAGCAGCAGCGACCCTTCCGGGGTGATCTGCACGATCTTGACCTCATGCTGCTCGCTGCTCGGTTTGTTGCTGGGCTTGGGCAGGTTCATGGTCAGCCCCTGCACCGTCGCGGTGGTCATCAGGATGAACACCACCAGCAGCACATAGACCAGATCGAGCATCGGCGTGACATTCATCGAGTCATAGGGTTTGGTCTCGCTCTGGAGCTGCATGGTCAGCCTCCCGCCCGCTTGGTGACCAGCCCGATCTCGACGATGTCCAGACGCTTGCAGATCTCCAGCACCTGCATCACCTTGTCGTACTGGGCCTCGGCATCGCCCTTGAGCACCACCGGCAGCGCCGGATTGGCCACCTTGTACTGCGCCAGCCGCACCTCCAGTTGCTGCATGTCCACCGGATAGGCGTCCAGAAAAACATTGCCCTCGCGCGTCACGGTGATGGCACGGGTCTGCGGTTTGGCCAGCGTCTGCGCCGTCACCGTGCGGGGAGGCTCGACCCTGACGCCCTGTACCGAGGCGGTGGTCATGATGATGAAGATGACCAGCAGCACATAGGTGAGATCGAGCATCGGCGTGATGTTGATCTCGTCATAGGGTTGATTGTCTTCGTGGATTTCGACCGACATCGTCAGGCCCCGACAAGCACCATGGCACCATGCAGCCGCATCAGAGGCGGCTCAATGGCTGTGACTCTCGGCAATGCGGGTGATCAGCTCATCGACGAAGATCTGCATGTCCGCCGAGATGTTCTTGATCCGCGAGGCCAGATAGTTGTAGCCAAACAGTGCCGGGATGGCGACCGCCAGACCCGCGACCGTGGCCAGCAGCGCGGCGGCAATGCCGGGCGCGATGGCGTTGACATTGACATCTCCGGCAGCCGCGATGGCTGCGAAGGTGATCATCACCCCCACCACCGTCCCCAGCAGACCGAGAAAGGGCCCCCCCGAAATCGCAATCGTCAGCAGCACCATCTGCGCATTGAGCCGGTGCGACTCCCGCACCAGATCGGCATCCACCGCCGCCTTGATCGCACTGATCGAGGCATTGCTGAGGTTGATTCCACCCTGCTCGCTGCCGCGCTTCATCACTTCGCGAACGGCAGCCTGGTAGAGACGATAGAGCGATGAGTGCGCATGGCTGGCACCTTGCTTCTCCAGGTCGAGAAAATCATCGGTCGCATCGCGAAAACGTCTGAGAAAGAGGCGGTTCTCCTTGTCGGTGACACTGACCAGGCGGGCCTTGGCCACCATCACCACCACGGCGATCGCCAGCATCACCATCAGCAGCACGATCACCACCCAGGCATCGGTGGTGAGGTTGCTGACGAGGATGCCCATGTAGGAGACCTCGCCCGCTTCACTCGCCACCTCTTCGTCGCCACGCACCGCGATCAGTCTGGACTCCACCCCCTGGGCACCCACCGCCAGCCTGATCCAGTCGGCCGAGCGCAGATCGCTGGCGATCTGCAGCTCATCCATCAGGCCGCCCAGACCCTCGCCGATCAGCACCTCATCCTGCACCGCCGGCAGAGCAGCCTCACCTGCGGCCACCTCGGCACCATTAACATGGAGCGTCGCCTTGCCGCCACCCACCGTCACCGCAATGTGCTGCCAGCTTCCGGCGCTCAGCGCACCACCCGTCAGCGGTTGCGCTCCAACGCCGGCGAGCGTCAGCCTGCCCTGCTCGACCCTGATGGCCACCGGCCCCTGCCGGTAGAGCACCGCCCCGCCATTCACGTCATCGAGCCGAACCCAGCCGGAAAAACTGAAGCGCCCATCGGGCGCCAGTTGCAGACTGGGCGATGCGGAGATCCGCAGCGGCACCTGAGCGAATCGTGCACTCGCACCGAGCAGACCCGCCTTCTCGATCGTCAATTCACCGCTTGCGCTGTTGCCATTGGCCGAGACATCGCGCGCAGTCGCCTCGCCTTCATCGAAATGGAACACGGCACGGGTCGCTGGATCGTAACTGGCCGCCGGCGCACTGCCCTCTGCCGCTGCGTCCGGATTGCCGAAGTAGAGATAGATCTTCTGTCCGGCGCTGTTCGGCGCAATCTGCGGCAGCTGCACCCAGAGCAGGGCCAGCTCGTTGACGCTGTCGAAACGCTCGATGTGGAATTTCAGCGGGGTCTTGTCATCGGCAGCCAGCAGACGCAGGTCGCTCCCATCGGGCTTGGCGGCCAGAAAATCGAAGTTGCCGCTGTGCAGTCGCACCGGCAGCACGGCGCCAGAGACTGCCGAGGTCGTCGCGACCCCTGCTTCGGATGTGTCCAGCAGCACCAGCCGACGCTCACTCCAGGCGTCATTCCACCAGGCTTGCGCGGTCAGAGGAATGATCAGTGCAAACAGCAACAGTGCGTTTCTTGGACTCATGGACGGCAGCGGCAGAGTGAGGACGGACCGGCACTCTAGCCGTGACAGATGACGAAAAAGTGACGGCCGACCCTGCCGGGCAGCGCCAGATAGAACGCTTCTTGAGCAAAGGATCTCTCATCTGCCGATGCACGGCGGCAGTGAACGGGTGATCTGGCTGTCCAGACCACCCGGACCGGCAGTCAGGCCACCAGTTCGAAATCCTCGAACTTCGGTTGCGCCATCACCTCGCGGAAACGGTCGAAGCCCCAGGGCCAGGCGGCAGGAATACCACGGTCATCCAGATACCAGCTGCGGCAGCCGCTGACCCAGACGGTGTTCCTGGTCGCCTCGACCCGCTCGTTTTCGAACCGCTCGGCCGCCTGCGGCTTCACCGACACCTGGTGCGCCTGCCGGCGACGCGCCTCTTCGATCAGTTGCATGATGTAGTCGAACTGAATCTCGGCCACATCGATCAGCGAGAAGTTGCCGACCGGTCCGTTGGGACCATTGAGCATGAACAGGTTGGGAAAGTCGGGGATCGAGATCGCCAGGTAGGCCGAGGGCCGCTTGGCCCACACTTCGTCGAGCGTCATGCCGTTGCGCCCCACCACCTCGATCGGCCGCATGAAGCGGTCAACCTGAAAGCCGGTCGCCAGCACCAGTACATCCAGTTCATGCAGCACGCCATCCACCGTGCGCACCCCGCCGGCCTCGACCGCCTCGATCGACTCGGTCACCAGTTGCGCGTTGGGCCGCTGGATCGCCTGATAGAAGTCCGGCGACATGATCAGCCGCTTGCAGGCCGCCCGGTAGTGGGGGCGCAGCTTCTCGCGCAGCACTGGATCGGTCACGTTCTCTTCGAGGTTGGCCAGGCAGAGTTGCTCGATCTCACGCAGTTGTGGCGAGTTGATGTTGACCACCGCCGTGGCGAAATTCTCGGAGGCCGATTTGCCCAGTTCGGCCCGCATCGCCGCCATCACCGCCGGATCGCTGCGAAACAGCGCCTTGTCCGCTTCCGCAATCGGCGGATTGGGCCTTGGCATGATCCACTGCGCCGTGCGCTGGAACAGCTTCAACTGGGCGACGCGGCCCACCAGCGCCGAGACGATCTGCACCGCCGTCGAGCCGGTGCCGACGATGCCGACCCGCCGGTTGTCGAGCGGCACGCTCTGGTCCCAGCGGGCGGTGTGGAACATCGCACCCTGGAAGCGGTCAAGGCCGGCAATGGCCGGGTAGGCCGGATGGTGCAGTACGCCGGTGGCAGCGATCACGAAGTCGGCAACATCACGCTCGCCGGTCGAGAGCTCGAGATGCCAGCGGCCATCACGGAACGCCATGCTGCGCACCTCGGTGCCGAAGCGAAAATCCTTCACCACGTCATAACGCCGCGCCACCTCTTCGAAGTAGCTCCAGATCTCCTCGCCCGGCGAGAAGACATGGCTCCACTCCGGATTGGGCGCAAAGGAGTAGCTGTAGAAGTGCGACGGCACGTCGCAGGCCACCCCCGGATAGCGGTTCTCGCGCCAGGTGCCACCCAGCCGGTCGGCCTTCTCATAGCCGATGAAGTTGGTAAAGCCGGCCTCGCGCAACTTGATGGCACTCAGGATGCCCGCCATGCCACCGCCCATGATGATGAAGCGCGGCGAATCGCCCCGCGCGGCCACGCCCTGCTGAACACTGCCCATGGTCACTCCCCCTGTTGAAAAAATTCACACTTCCAAGTCGAGGGATGATCCTCCCAGAGCGCACCGGCAATGTCCAGACAGTGTGTCAGGTCAATGGCCCGTCAGCCCGGCGGATGGGCCTGAAGCGCCGGCTTCGGCAGAGTCTGCCGGCCGCGCCATCCAGCCGAAAAGTGTCAACTTTTTTTACAGATTGCTCCAGGCAATGCTCTGCCCCATCAACTTTGAAGATACAACCATCTGATAAAAAAAATAATTTTTTATTGGCACGTCTGTTGTATATAAAGGCTGAGGTACGACTCAACACACTCTGCACAGATCAGGAGACCGACATGAAACGACTGGCTCTTGCCGCCGCCACCGCGGCCGCCCTCGGCGCGGCACCCGCCTTCGCCGCCACCCTCTATGTGCCTGATTTTGACAGTAGCGGCTGGCAACAGTACAGCTATACCTTCGGCGGTACATTTACCGGCACGGTAGTTCTTGGCGTCAGTGATGAAGGTCACGACCAGATAAGCTTTGTTAATGCGTTACTTCCCTCGCAACTGCTGCTCGACAACCTCGACAGCACTGCTGTGCTACCGCAATTGGTCTCAAACCGAGGCTTCGAATTCGGCAATCTTGCAGGATACGGCGCAGCAGGCGACGTCAAGGTCGTCAGCAGCTTTGACAGCTACAGCCCGACCGAGGGTGGCCAGATGGCGCTGCTCGACAGCGTGGATGGCGACTCCGGTGTCAGCACCTCGCTCTACCTGAACACCCAAGGCAATCCCGGCGTTGATGGTTCGCTCATCCAATTCAGCATCTCCGCCAATGCCGGCGACACCCTGACCTTCGACTGGGCCTTCAGCGCCGGTGATTATGCGCCATTTGGCGACTTCGCCTTCATCTCCCTGGTGGGTACCGGCGCGGCCAATGGCCACTATGAGGTGCTGGCCGAAATCACACCCGTACCGGCACCGGTGCCGGTACCGGCTGCGGTCTGGCTGATGGGCAGCGGTCTGCTCGGTCTGGCGGGTGTCGCCCGCCGCAGTCAGCAGAAAGCCTGAACAGACGGTTGACGCAAGGGCCACCTGCGGGTGGCCCTTTGCATTTCAGCGCTGCTCACGGCTGCACCTCCATCAGTCCCAACTCCGCACCCAACCGCCGGCGCAACTCGGCAATCTGCTCAGAACCGTACTCGACCGGCGGCAAGCGTGCACCCCAGACCACATCGGGCCAGCAGGGGTCATCCTGACGGCGGCCGATCAGATGGATGTGCAGTTGCGCCACCCGGTTGCCGATCGCAGCCAGATTGAGCTTGTCGCAGTGGAACTGCCGCTTCACCCAGGCCGCCAGCCCCTGCACCTCACGATCGATCGCCTGTCGCAGCGGTTCGTCGATCTCATGCCACTCCAGCACCGCCACCTCCGGCAGCAGAATGAACCAGGGCAGTGCGGCATTGCGGTTGAGCAGCAGATGGCAGTGATGAAATCGGCCCAGATGGTGGTTGTCGGCACGCAACTGGGGATGAATGGCAAAAGGCGGCATGACGGCTCCAGAAAAAAAGATGAGAATGAATCATGAAACAGGCTTCATCTTTATGAATGACATGTCAAAATAAAACAAACTTGACCCATGTTCGACGCAGGCGGACCCCTGATGAAACCGGCCCTGCCACTGCTGTTGGCGGCAATGCTCTCATGGCTTGCAGGCTGTAGCACTGCTCCGTCCCGCCCGGCCCCGCCTGCGGCAGTCGCCCCCTCGCCCGCCGCCTCCAGCAGCGGAGTCGGCCCCTATCAGATCTTTGCCCTGGCCGCCGCGCAGGGTTCGCTCGGCATTCCCTACCAATTTGGCGGTGCCGACCCCTACCGGGGGTTTGATTGCAGCGGCCTGGTCCAGTACAGCTATCTGCAGGCCGGCCTGCTGCTGCCGCGCACTGCGGCAGAGCAACTGGCGCAGACCCAGCCGGTCACCCCCGAGCGCCTGCTGCCCGGCGACCTGCTCTTTTTCAGGATCGATGCCCCCGCCACCAACCATGTCGGCCTCTACCTGGGCAGCGGCACATTCCTGCATGCGCCTTCGACCGGCAAGCGGGTGCGGCTCGATCGCCTCGACGATGGCTACTGGCGACCACGCTTCGCCGGGGCCGGGCGGGTCATGCCACCTCCTTGACGCCCCTCCTGCACCGACCCTGGCAGCAACCGGGGACGATGGCGCGCGAGGATGGTAAAATTCCCATCGCGTGAATGCGGGCATGACGGAGCACTCCAGACCCTGCCCGACCCACCCTGGCAAACCGCCCTCTTTTTCATTCCGACCCTTGATCAAGGAGAATCTTCGATGAAACCAGCCGTGCGCGTTACCGTCACCGGCGCCGCAGGACAGATCAGCTATGCCCTGCTGTTTCGCATCGCCTCGGGCGACATGCTGGGCAAGGACCAGCCCGTCATCCTGCAACTGCTGGAGATCACCCCCGCCCTCGATGCGCTCAAGGGGGTGGTCATGGAGCTGGATGACTGCGCCTTTCCACTGCTGCAGTCGGTGGTGGTGACCGATGATCCGCTGGTGGCCTTTCGTGACAGCGACTGCGCGCTGCTGGTCGGCGCCCGACCCCGCGGCCCCGGCATGGAGCGCAAGGATCTGCTGGCCGCCAATGCGCAGATCTTCTCGGTGCAGGGCCAGGCGATCGATCAGGTGGCCAGCCGCGCCATCAAGGTGCTGGTGGTGGGCAACCCGGCCAACACCAATGCACTGATCTGCCAGCGCAACGCCCCGAACATCGATCCGCGCCAGTTCACCGCCATGACCCGCCTCGACCACAACCGCGCACTCTCGCTGCTCGGCCAGAAGACGCAGCAACCGGTCACCGCGATTCGACGCATGACCATCTGGGGCAACCACTCATCGACCCAATATCCCGACATCAGCCAGACCACCATCGCCGGCAGCGCAGCCAAAGGCGTGATCGACAACGGCTGGTATCAGCAGGAGTTCATTCCACAGGTGCAGCAGCGCGGCGCCGCCGTCATCAAGGCGCGTGGCTCATCGAGCGCCGCCTCGGCCGCCAATGCCGCACTCAACCACATGCGTGACTGGGCACTCGGCACCCCCGCCGATGACTGGGTCAGCATGGGCATCTACAGCGACGGCAGCTATGGCATCGCCAAAGGATTGATCTACTCGTTCCCGGTGCGCTGCGCGGGCGGCGCGTTCGAAATCGTCCAGGGACTCGACATCGACGCCTTCAGCCGCGAAAGGATGACCGCCACCGAGGCCGAACTGATCGAAGAGCGCGATGCCGTGGCCCATCTGCTGCCCAGCTGAAGCGCACCGAGGTTGATCGGGCAACATCCCGAATCAAAAGGCCGCCTGATGGCGGCCTTTTGATTCATCGGGATCAAAGCACAGCCACGCCAAAAGCGCAGTGAGTGCGGATGGCTCAAAGCGTGCGTGGAATGCGAACGAAGAAGATGGCTCCCCGAGTAGGACTCGAACCTACGACCCGATGATTAACAGTCATCTGCTCTACCTGCTGAGCTATCGGGGAAGAGTGCGAAGGCCGCGAAGTCTACGTAAAAACATTCAGGGGGTCAATCTCTTCGCCATCGTCCGGCACGGCTCAGCCTTGCGCCGCAATCACCGTGCTTTCCGCCATTGTGTCGCGCGCGGCAAACTATGCAGCGCCCCGCTCTGGGCATAGAATTGCGGGTCTCAATAAATCCATAACGAGAGGGCGTCATGAGCAATCTAGAACAATTCCGGGGCGAAGTGCGCGAATGGCTGGCAGCCAACTGCCCCGCCAGCCTGCGTCAGCCCGGTGCCGTCAACGACAGCCAGTTCACCAGAAAGCGGCGCTCCGGCGACTCGTTGCTGTGGCTCGAGCGCATGGCTGCCAAGGGCTGGACTGCGCCAACCTGGCCGAAACAGTATGGTGGCGGCGGTCTGACCCCCGAAGAGAACCGCGTGCTGCAAAGTGAAATGCGACAGATCAATGCGCCCCCGGCCCTGATGGGCATGAGCCTGACGATGATCGGCCCCACCCTGCTGGAGATGGGCACCGAAGATCAGAAACAGCGTCACATTCCCAAGATCGTCGCCGGTGAAGTGCACTGGTGTCAGGGCTACAGTGAACCGAACGCCGGCTCCGACCTGGCCAACCTGCAAACCAAGGCCGAGGACAAGGGCGACCACTTCATCATCAACGGCTCCAAGATCTGGACCTCGGGCGCGATGTATGCCGACTGGATCTTCTGCCTGACCCGCACCGACAGCACCGTACAGAAACAGAAAGGGATCAGCTTCATCCTGTTCCCGATGAGCAATCCCGGCGTGACCCTGCGGCCGATCCGGCTGATCAGCGGCGATTCACCGTTCTGCCAGGTCTTTTTCGACAATGTCCGCGCCGAGAAGTGCGACCTGGTCGGCAAGCTCAACGAAGGCTGGACCGTCGGCAAGCGGCTGCTGCAACACGAGCGCAACTCGATCGGTGGTGGCAGCACCTCCAGGCCCGGCCTCGAAGTCGGCGTGCTGCAGGTGGCCAAACAGTACCGCGGTGATGAGAACGGCAAGGTCGAGGATCCACTGCTGCGCCAGCAACTGATCCAGCACCAGATCAACAGCCAGGCCTTTGCGCTGACCAACCGCCGCATCGCCGAAGAGGCGCAGGCCGGACAGACCCCCGGCTTTGCCACCTCGATGCTGAAATACTATGGCTCCGAGCTGACCAAGCGCGGATCGGAACTGATGGTGTCGATGATGGGACCGCGCGGCCTGGGCCAGGGCGATGACACCGAGAACTTCACCGAGAACGAGCGCGAGATCACCCGCAACTGGCTGTTCCACAAGGCATTGACGATTGCCGGCGGCTGCTCCGAAGTGCAGCTCGACATCATCTCCAAGCGGATTCTCGAGCTGCCCTCGACCTGAGCCTTCAGCACGCCCGAATTCGCAACCTTCATCAGAGATTATAAAAATGGCCCTAGTACTGAACGAAGAACAGAACCTGCTGAAAACCTCAGCCAAGGATTTTTTTACCAATAACATGCCGGTCAGCCAGTTGCGCAAGCTGCGTGACAGCAAGGATGCGGTCGGCTACTCCACCGAGAGCTGGCAACAGATCGTCGAGCTCGGCTGGAGCGGCATCATCGTCGAAGAGGAGTTCGGCGGTCTGGCCTTTGGCTACACCGGCCTCGGTGTGGTGATGGAAGAGGCCGGCCGCACGCTGGCCGCCTCGCCACTCTTCGCCACCTGCGTGCTGGGCAGCAGCGCCATCACGCTGGCCGGCAGCAAGGCACAGAAGAGCGATCTGCTGCCACAGATCGTCCAGGGCAGCCTGACGCTGGCGCTGGCCATCGAAGAGAGCGCGACCCATGGTCCGCAGCGCACCCGCACCACCGCCAGCAAAAGCGGTGACGGCTACACGCTCAATGGCGAGAAGGTGTTCGTGCTCGACGGCCACAGCGCCGACATGCTGGTCGTGGTGGCGCGCACCTCGGGCAAACCGGGCGACAGCAGCGGACTGACGCTGTTTCTGGTTGACCGCAACAGCGCCGGGGTCAGCGTCAAGCGCGTTTTCATGGCCGATGGGCGCAACGCGGCCACGGTCACCTTCAGCAATGTCGCAGTGCCGGCCAGCGCCGTGCTCGGCACGGTCGACCAGGGCAGCACTGCATTGCAGGACATCCTGTCGGTCGGCCAGATTCTGCTCGCCGCCGAGATGCTCGGCAGCCTGCAGGAGGCCTTCGAGCGCACGATCAACTACATCAAGACCCGCGTGCAGTTCGACCGGCACATCGGCTCGCTGCAGGCGATTCAGCACCGCGCAGCGCACATGTACGCCGAGATCGAGCTGGCCAAATCGGTGGTGATCGCCAGCCTGGCAGTGCTCGATGAGGGTGTACGTGGCGACGAACTGGCCAAGCAGGCCAGTCTGGCCAAGGCCAAGCTGGCCGAGGTCTTCCTGCTCACCAGCAGCGAAGGGGTGCAGATGCATGGCGGCATCGGCATGACCGATGACGAGGAGATCGGCTTCTTCCTCAAGCGCGCCAGAACCGCCGAGCACACGCTGGGTGACATCCGTTACCACCAGAACCGCTTCGGCGATCTGCTGGCGATCTGATCCGCCTGCTCAGGCTGCAAAGGAGCGGAAGCCGGGAGATCGGCTTCCGCTTTTTTTGTCCAGCCACCCCATTTTCAGTCAGTGCAACGAGGTAGGCACGATGGATCTCGCCCAGCAATCCGATGCGGCGATCTGGCGTATCGTCAATCCGATCATGGACAACCTGATGGAGGCCTCGACCGCCATCGACTACGCACGGCATGTCAGGGACTTCACCCCACGCGCCCGCAGCATGTTGAACGAAGAGGGGTTCAGATCTCTCTGCGAATGTTACCAGGCCGCCCGAGGATGTTTTGCCGAGCGCGAGCCGGTGGCCCTGTTCCGGCGGCCGGAGTCGGTGGCGGCGATCTGGCGGCAGAGATTCACCCGGCAGCCGGGCGATTTCGTTGCCGAAATGGTGCTGGTGCAAAGCGGCGACCGCTATCTGGTCGACCATGTGCTGGTTTTTTAGCTCGGGTTGGTACTGCCACGTTTTCGCAGAGCGCTATCCATACTCGCGCAGCACCTGCATCGGCGGAGTCGACACCACCCGGCGGCTCACCAGCAGGCCGGTGCCGCCCACCAGCAGGGCGCCGAGTGGTGGCGCCAGCAGCCAGAGCAGCGGATGCCAGGTTGGCGCAATGCGGAAAATCTCGCGGTAGAGGCCCCACAACGCCAGTTCGGCGCCCACCACCGCCAGCAGTCCGGCCGCAGCGCCCAGCAGCGAGAACTCCGCCAGCAGACTGCCGAGAATCAGTCGACGGCTGGCGCCGAGGGCGCGCAGCAGGCCATTTTCGAGAAACCGCTCCTCCATGCTGGCGCGCACGCTGGCGACCAGCACCAGCAGACCGGAGAGCAGAATCAGCAGCAGCACCAGGTTGATCGCCTGGGTCACCTGACTGACGATGCGCTGGATCTGGCGGATCAGGGCATCGACCTCGATCACCGAGGTGCTGGGAAAGGCGCGCAGCAGCTCGTTGAGCAGCAGCTTGCGCTCGGGCGGCAGATAGAAGCTGGTCAGATAGGTGTGAGGAAAGCGCTCCATGCCGTCGGGCTGAAACAGCAGGTAGAAGTTGGGCTGCATGCTGTCCCACTCCACCCGGCGCAGCGTGCCGACCCGCGCCAGCAGTTCGGTCTCGCCGATGCGCAGCGTGAGCCGATCGCCAAGCCCGAGGCCATGGCGGCTGGCGAACTCCTGCTCCAGCGAGACCGTGACCTCGGCTCCGGCGACCGACTGCCCCCAGACTCCGGCAATGATGCGGTTGCCCGTCGGCAGCTCGGTGCTCCAACTGAGGTTGATCTCCCGGTCGACGCCGTAGTTCTCCGGCTGCGTCTGATCCGGTGGCGCAGCGGCAAGCGGCGACTCGCCATTGATGGCCGTGATGCGGCCGCGCGCCACCGGATAGATGACTGCCGCGGCGATCTGCCGGCTGGCAAAGAAGGTGCGCAGCGGCTCGACACTCTGCGGCGCGATGTTGAGCGCGAAGTGGTTCGGCGCCCCTTCGGGCAGTTGCCGACGCCACTCGTCGATCAGCGCGGTGCGCACGACGATGATGATCAACAGCAGCATCAGCACCACCGAGAAGACCAGAACCTGCAGATAGTTGCTTCGCGCGCGCCGTTGCAGCCCCGCCAGCGCCAGCCGCCACAGGTTGCCGGCCTGCATGCCGAGGCGACGCCCCCCGCGCAGCAACAGCCAGCTGAACAGTGCGCTCACCGCAGCCGCAACGCCGAGGCCCAGCAACAGCAGCAGCGTCAGCCGCCAACTGCCGCCATACCAGCGCAGCAACGCCATCATGCCGAGCAGCGCGGCAGCATGGCTCAACGTCGTGCTGATCGGCGCGCTGATCGCATCGCGCCGCAGCACCCGCAACGGCGACAGCGCCCGCAGCCGCAGCAGTGGCGGCAGTGCAAAGGCCGCCAGACAGAGAAAACCGGTCAGCGCACCGATGCTCCACGGCAGCCAGCCGGCCGCCGGCAACTGTTTCGGCAGCGCATCGCCGAGTGACCAGATCACCAGATGCTGCAACAGCAGACCTAGCAGTTCGCCAATGATGACGGCCAAGGTGCCGAGGTAGAGCAACAGTGCCAGATAGATCAGCAACACCTGGCCCGAGGTGGCGCCAAAGCTCTTCATCACCGCCACCGCGTCGAGCTGATCCTCGCTGAAGCGTCGCGCCGCCAGCGCCACGGCGGCGCCGCAGAGCAGCACCCCCAGCGAGCCGCCGAGCAGCAGGAACTGCTCGGCCCGCCCCACTGCGGTCGCCAGCGGTGGTCGCCCCTCCTTGAGACCGATCCAGCGCTGCACCGGCGTCAACCGCGTGCGCAGCCAGTCGCCGTAGTCACGCAGCCGGTCAGGCGCCGCAGCGAACAGATAGCGGTACTCGACCCGGCTGCCAGGCTGGACCACCTGGGTTGCCGCCAGATCATCCAGATGCATCAGCAGGCGCGGACCGACGCTGAAGTAGTCGCCGCCCAGGTCAGGCTCACCGACCAGCACCCGGGTGATGCGCAGCCGGGCCGCTCCCAGTTCGAGCTGATCGCCGACCCCGATGCCCAGCAGCGCCAGCAGCCGCGCCTCGGCCCAAGCGGTGCCCGGCTCCGGACCCTGCGCGACCTGCTCCTCGGCACCAAAGGGCTCTGCGCTGACCTTGAGCTCACCCTTCAGTGGATAGCCGGCGCCATAGGCCGCCACTGCGGTCAGCTGCATGGCGCTGCCGGCAAAACTCATCGAGGCAAAGCGCACCCCGCGCGCCTGCCGCAGACCGAGTCGTTCGGCTTGATCCAGCCACGCCTGAGGCACCGGATCGGGGCTGGTCAGCACCTGATCGGCTGCCAGAAAGGCACCGGACTCCTCGACGATGGCGCGCTGCAGGCGGTCGGCAAAGAGCGCGATGCTGCTCACCGTGGCCACCGCCAGCGTCAGCGCCCACAGCAGCACGTTGAGCTCGCCACCGCGCAGATGGCGCAGCAGCAGCCGTCCGGCAAAGCCCAGCGAACGGCTCAATGATTCACCACGGCGCCGGCGCGCAGCTCGATCCTGCGGTCACAGCGTTCGGCCAGAGCGTGGTCGTGGGTCACCAGAATCAGCGTGGTACCAGCACTGCGGTTGAGCTCGAACAGCAGATCGATGACCGCGCCGGCGGTGACGGTGTCGAGGTTGCCGGTCGGCTCATCGGCAAACAGCAGCTTCGGCCGGCTGGCGAAGGCGCGGGCGATCGCCACCCGCTGCTGCTCGCCGCCGCTCAACTGTCGGGGATAGTGGTTGATGCGCCCGGCCAGCCCGACCCGCGTCAGCCACTCCAGCGCTTGCTGCCGCGGATCGGCCAGGCCGTTGAGCTCGGCCGGCAGCATGACATTCTCCAGCGCGGTGAGTCCGTGCAGCAGTTGAAAGGATTGGAACACGAAGCCGACCCGCTGGGCGCGCAGCCGGGCACGCGCCTCTTCGTCGAGCGCGGTGATCTCGACACCATCGAGCCAGACGGTGCCTTGGGTCGGCTCATCGAGTCCGGCCAGCAGACCGAGCAGGGTCGATTTGCCCGACCCCGAGGCACCGATGATCGCCAGCGATTGGCCCTGCTCCACCTGAAGGTCCACCCCATCCAGGATGGTGAGCGTGGCACCGGGTAGCGTGACGCTCCGGCTCAGTTGCCGGGCCTCGAGAATCAGCTTGCCTGTCATTCGAATTCCGTGCGTTGCGTTGACGGCATCGGTCAGTTGCCCGGCCAGTCGGGTGGCCGCTTTTCGTTGAACGATGCAAAGCCTTCGCGGGCATCGTCGGTCTGCGACATCAGCGGAATCACCGCCTGGGCATAGTCGAAGGCTTCGTGGATCGACATGTCCTGCATCGCATGGAAGGCATGCTTGCCGATTTTGATTGCCGTCGGCGAGCGGTTGACGATGGTCGACAGCAGGGCATCGAGCTTGCTGTCGAGCTCCGCAGCCGGCACCGCGTAGTTGATCATGCCGAGCCGCAACGCCTCCTGCGCGTCGATCGGCTCGCCGGTGATGCACATCTCCAGCAGCTTGCGCCGCGGAATGATGCGCAGCATGTAGCTGAGGATCATCATCGGAAAGAGCCCGATCTTGGTCTCCGGCGTACCGAACAGCGCCGAATCGCTGGCCACTGCCAGATCACAGGCGCAGAGCAGCCCCATGCCGCCGGCCATCACATGGCCGTTGACCCGGGCGATGATCGGCAGGTTGCAGGTCTCGACCAGCTTGAACAGCCCGATCATCGGGTTTTCGATCTGGGCGGCGCTGAAGCTGAAGGGACCACCGCCGCCACGCTTCAGGTCACCACCGGCACAGAATGCCTTGTCGCCGGCGGCGGTCAGGACGATCGCACGCAGTTGCGGATTCTGCATGGCATCGCGGATGCCGTCGCGAATGCCATTGAGCACCACATCGTTGAGGGCATTGCGCACCTCGGGACGGTTGATGGTGATCCACTGCACCGCGCCACGCCGCTCGACCAGTAGCTGAGATTCAGACATCGTTGCCTCCTGTTGTATTGAATTGCTCTTTCCATGCCGACCTTGCCGGTCCGCGCCGCCCCTACCTGCCGGGGGGCGGCTGCGTTATGCTATCGGGCCTGATTTTCACCCATCCAACCTCATCCAGCTGCGCCCCTGCCGCCTCGCCGCGCACGGCCCGCCGATGGATTTTCCGGTTTCGTCATGTCCACAGAAGCACCCTACCATCCGCAACGCCTCGAACCGCAGATTCAGCAGCAGTGGGAAGAAGCCCGCACCTTCGTCGTCGACGAACGCGGCGACGCACCCAAGTTCTACTGCCTGTCGATGTTCCCCTATCCGAGCGGACGCCTGCACATGGGCCACGTCCGCAACTATACCATCGGCGATGTGATCAGCCGCTACCAGCGGATGCGCGGCCACACCGTGCTGCAACCGATGGGTTGGGATGCCTTCGGCCTGCCGGCCGAGAATGCCGCACTGAAGAATGGCGTGCCGCCGGCGAAGTGGACGCTGGAGAACATCGACTACATGCGTGGCCAACTCAAGCGGCTCGGCTTCGGCTACGACTGGCAGCGCGAGATCGCCACCTGCCACCCCGACTACTACCGCTGGGAGCAGTGGTTCTTCATCGAGCTGTTCAACAAGGGGCTGGTCTACAAGCGCGAATCACTGGTCAACTGGGATCCGGTCGACCAGACCGTGCTGGCCAATGAACAGGTGATCGATGGCCGCGGCTGGCGCTCCGGCGCGCTGGTCGAACAGCGCAGCATTCCGCAGTGGTTCCTGAAAATCACCGCCTATGCGCAGGAGCTGCTCGACGCACTCGACAGCCTCGATGGCTGGCCGGAGCAGGTCAAGACCATGCAGCGCAACTGGATCGGCCGTTCCGAAGGGGTCGAGGTCGACTTCGCACTGAGCGACGACGCGGCAGCACCGCTGCGGGTCTACACCACCCGTCCCGACACGCTGTTCGGTGTCACCTGTCTGGCGGTGGCGCCGCAGCATCCGCTGGCCAGTGCCGCCGCAGCGGACAACCCGGCCCTGGCGGCCTTCATCGAGCGTTGCCAGAACGTCAAGGTCGCCGAAGCCGAACTGGCGACACTGGAGAAAGAGGGGATGCCGCTCGGCATCACCGCCCGCCATCCGCTGACCGGGGCCGAGGTGCCGGTCTGGGTCGCCAACTTCGTGTTGATGGAGTATGGCTCGGGCGCGGTGATGGCGGTGCCGGCCCACGACCAGCGCGACCACGAATTCGCCAGCAAGTATGGCCTGCCGATCAAACAGGTGATCAGCCCCGTCGAGGCCGGCACGGCCATCGACCTGACCCAGGGCGCCTTCACCGACAAGGGAATATTGATCGACTCGGCGCAGTTCAGCGGCCTAGGCTCGGCGGCCGCCTTCGATGAGATTGCCAAGACCCTGCAGGCCCAGGGACGGGGCCACCGCCGCGTCAACTTCCGGCTGCGCGACTGGGGCGTGTCGCGGCAACGCTACTGGGGCTGCCCGATTCCGATCATCAACTGCCCGCAGTGCGGCGCCGTGCCGGTGCCGGCCGAGCAGTTGCCGGTGCGGCTGCCGACCGAGGTGGTCATCGACGGCGTCGGCTCACCGCTGAAGCGGATGCCCGAATTCCTGCACACCACCTGCCCACAGTGTGGTGGTGCCGCCGAGCGCGAAAGCGACACCTTCGACACCTTCATGGAGTCCTCCTGGTACTACGCCCGCTTTGCCTGCCGCGATGGCGACAGCGCGATGCTCGATGGACGCGCCGACCACTGGACGCCGGTCGATCAGTACATCGGCGGCATCGAACACGCGATCCTGCACCTGCTCTATGCGCGCTTCTTTCACAAGCTGATGCGCGATGCCGGACTGCTGCACTCCGACGAACCCTTCACCCGGCTGCTGACCCAGGGCATGGTGCTGAAGGATGGCGCCAAGATGTCCAAGTCCAAGGGCAACACCGTCGATCCACAGGAGCTGATCGATCATTACGGCGCTGACACCGTGCGGCTGTTCATGATGTTCGCCGCACCGCCGGAGCAGTCGCTGGAGTGGTCCGACAGCGGCGTCGAGGGGGCCAACCGCTTTCTCAAGCGGCTGTGGCGGCTCTGCCATGAACTGCCGCTCGATGCTGCACCGGTCGAACTGGCCACCGCCTCTCTCAGCGAGTCGGCCCGGGCGGTGCGGCGCAAGAGCCACGAGACCATCCAGCGGGTCAGTGACGACTACGGCCGGCGCCAGCAGTTCAACACCGCCATCGCGGCGGTGATGGAGCTGATCAACCTGCTCGGCAAATTCGATGAAAGCTCCGCTGCCGCCATCGCGGTGCGCCGTGAGGCGCTCGACAGCGCACTGCTGCTGCTGTCGCCGATCGTGCCGCACATCACCCAGGCACTCTGGCAGCGGCTCGGCCACACCGGCCTGATCGTCGATGCCGGCTGGCCCGGCGTCGATGAGCGCGCGCTGCAACGCGACACCGTCGAACTGGTGGTGCAGGTCAACGGCAAGATGCGCGGGAAGATCGAGGTGGCGCGCGATGCCGACGAGGCGACGGTCAAACGGCTCGCCCGCGACAACGACAACGTGGCCCGCTTCATCGCCGGTCAGACCGAACTCAAGACGGTGGTGGTGCCGGGACGGCTGGTCAACATCGTGGTGAAGAGATGAACCGCCGCTGGCTGCTCATCCCGCTGCTCATGCTGGGCGCCCTGCTGAACGGCTGTGGCTTCCAGCCCCGTGGCACCCTGCCCGGACAGATGCAGGCCGGCGACCTGCCCTACCTCGATGTGGTCGGTGACCGGCAGAATGCCGATCTGGAGTTCATGCTGCGCCGCGCACTGATCATCCAGGGCTTTGCCCGTGAACCTGGCCAGGCCGCCCCGATCCGGGTGAAGCTGCTCGGCACCCATCAGTACGAGATGCCACTCAGCTACGACCAGCGCATCCAGGTCGCCGAGTACCGGCTGGTGCGGTCGGTCTCCTACCGGCTGATCGAACTGCAGGGCAAGGAGCGCAGCATCCCGCTGCAGGTGAGCGCCGAGCGCAACTACCCCGCCGCCCCGCAGAATCCATCGGCCTATCGGCAGCAGCTCGATGAGGCCGTGGCCTCGATCAACCAGGAGCTGGCCACCCGCATGGCGGCGCAACTGGCGAAACTCTGCGCCACCGAACCGGCCAGTTGCCGGCCATGAAGCTGCGCTTCGAGCAGCTTGCCGGCCATCTGCAGGGCGAGATGAAGCCGGTCTATCTGGTCAGCGGCGATGAACCGCTGCTGCTGCTCGAAGCCGCCGACCAGATTCGCCAGGCCGCGCGCCGGCGCGGCTGCGACGAGCGCGAGGTCCATTTCGCCGAACCGGGCTTCGACTGGACGCGGCTGCTGGTCAGCTCGCAGAGCCTGTCGCTGTTCGCCAGCCGCCGGCTGCTGGAGCTGCGCCTGACCAACAAGCTGCCACAGGCTGGCGCCGCCGTGCTGGAGCAATGTCTGGCTGCCCCCTCCAGCGATGACACCCTGCTGATCACCGCGCCACGCCTCGACGCCGAGGCGACCAGGAGCCGCTGGCATCAGGCCATCGACCAGCAGGGCGTGGTGGTGCAGATCTGGCCGATCGAACCGCGGCAGATGCCGCAGTTCCTGCGCCAGCGCCTCAGCCGGGCCGGACTCGAAGTCACCGCCGATGCGCTCGAACTGCTGGCACAACGGGTCGAGGGCAACCTGCTGGCGGCGATTCAGGAGATCAGCAAGCTGAGCCTGCTGCACTCGGGCCGGGGCGCAGTGACCGTCGACGACATTCTCGACGAGGTCGGCGACAGCGCCCGCTATGAACTGCACCTGCTGGCCGAACGCGCCCTGCAGGGTGACACCCAGGCCGCGCTGCGCACGCTCGATGGCCTGCTGGCCGAAGGCGTCGAGCCGCCGCTGCTGCTGTGGAGCCTGCACCGCGAACTGACCACGCTGGCGCTGCTGCATGGCCGGATGGCACAGGGCACCGCGGCGGCCCAGGCGATCGACCAGCACCGCCCATCGATTCCACAGCGCCGGCAGCCGCCGCTGCGCCAGGCGCTGCAACGGCTCGACCGCCGCTGGATCGAACGGCTGCTGCAACAGGCGGCACTGATCGACCGCGCCATCAAGGGTGCCGAATCAATCGACATCGGCAGCGCCTTCATCGATCTGGTGGTCGGTCTGAGCGCACCACACCATGCCCGCCTGCTGCTCGACACCCCGCTCGCCCACTGAGCGCGACACGCCCCCGATCCACCCCCTCGTCACCGCTCCAGGAACCCCCCTCCGTGGCCAACACCTCACCCCAGCTCAACGCGCTGCACACCGCTACGGCAGTGTCCGACAACCGCCACGGACGGCTGCTGTTCGCCAGCCTGGTCGGCACCACCATCGAATTCTTCGACTTCTACATCTACGCCACCGCGGCGGTGCTGGTCTTTCCCACGCTGTTCTTTCCCGGCAGCGACGCCACCAGCGCGATGCTGCAATCCTTCGCCACCTTCGCGCTCGCCTTCTTTGCCCGTCCGCTCGGTTCGGCGCTGTTTGGCCACTATGGCGACCGCGTCGGCCGCAAGGCCACGCTGGTGGCCGCCCTGCTGACCATGGGGCTCTCCACCCTCTTCATCGGCCTGCTGCCCACCCATGCCCAGATCGGCCTGCTGGCACCGCTGCTGCTGGCGCTGTGCCGCTTCGGCCAGGGTCTGGGGCTGGGCGGCGAGTGGGGCGGCGCGATTCTGCTCGCCACCGAGAACGCGCCAGCGCAGCGCCGTGCCTGGTATGGCATGTTCCCGCAGCTGGGCGCGCCGATCGGCTTCATCCTCTCCGGCGGCTCCTTTCTGCTGCTGACCCACTTTCTGAGCGATGCACAGTTCTTCGACTGGGGCTGGCGCATCCCCTTTCTGGCCAGCAGCCTGCTGGTGGTGGTGGGACTCTGGGTGCGGCTGAATCTGCACGAGACACCTGCATTCCAGCGTGCGATCGATGAGCAGCCACCCGAACGGCTGCCGATCGTCACCGTCCTGCGCGACCACCCCGGCCTGCTGCTGCGCGGCACGCTGACCGCGCTCTGCACCTTCGTGCTTTTTTACCTGATGACCGTCTTCACCCTCAGCTGGGGCACCAGCCAGCTGCACTTTCCCCGCGAACGGATGCTGCTGATCCAGCTGTTCGGTGTGCTCTTCTTTGGCCTCGGCATTCCGATCTCCGCCCGCCTGGCCGACCGGTACGACTGCCGGCGGGTGCTGATCGGCGCCAGCCTCGGCATCGCCCTGTTCGGGCTGCTCTTCTCGCCGCTGCTCGATGGCGGCGGCGAAGGCGCGATGACACTGTTCATGGCCAGCGGCCTGGCGCTGATGGGCCTCACCTACGGCCCGCTCGGCACCCTGCTGAGCGGGCAGTTCCCCACCCTGGTGCGCTACACCGGCGCCTCGCTCGCCTTCAACCTGGCCGGCATCTTCGGCGCCTCGCTGGCGCCCTACATCGCCACCTGGCTCGCCACCCATCATGGCGTGCACACCGTCGGCCTCTACCTCAGCGGCGCCGCACTGCTGACGCTGGCCGCGCTGTGGCAGGCGCCGGAGTCGACCGCGGCCGATTGACCACCCCGGCCGCCAGCGGCGCAACGCGGCAGGCAGGAACTGAACCCGCGCCGGATCAGCAGTTCACCAGCCCGGCAGCGTCCGGAACAGGTCACTGGTCAGCGCGGCGCCATCGAGGCGGTTCTCCATCCTTCTCGCCAGCTTCTCGAAGGGTGTCGGTTTCTCGGTGTAGTTGACGATCTGCTCCGCGCCGATCACCTCGCGGGCGACATAGCCGGGGCTGCCGAGGCCATCGATCAGTCCCAGTTCACGCGCCTGCTCGCCGCTCCAGACCAGACCGCTGAACAGCAGATCGGACTTCTCGCTGTTGAGCCGGCTGCCGCGACCGGCCTTCACCTGCTCGATGAACTGGCGGTGAGTCACGTCGAGCACCTGTTGCCAGTAGGCCTGCTCCTGCGGATTGAGCGGCGAGAAGGGGTCGAGAAAGCCCTTGTGCTCGCCCGAGGTGAACAGCCGCCGTTCGACGCCGAGCTTCTTCAGCGCATCGACAAAACCGAAGCTGGAGGAGACGACACCGATCGAGCCGACCAGACTCGCCTTGTCGGCGTAGATCTGATCGGCTGCCGCCGCGATGTAGTAGGCGCCGGAAGCGCCGATGTCGGCAATCACCGCATAGACCTTCACCTGCGGATGGAGCGCGCGCAGCCGTTTGATCTCGTCGTAGACATAGCCCGCCTGCACCGGACTGCCACCAGGGCTGTTGATGCGCAGCACGATGCCGGCCACATGCTTCTCATCAAAGGCGCTGCGCAGTGCGGTCACGATGCTGTCGGCCTGCGCCTCCTCGCCTTCGGCAATCACCCCCTGCACGTCGATCAGCGCGGTGTGACGCCCGGCAACGCCCACCTTCTCGTCGAGGTGGGTGCTGCGGGAGAAAAGCCCCAGCAGCACAAAGAGGTAGCCGAAGGTCAGGAACTTGAAGAAGATGCCCCAGCGCCGCGCACGCCGCTGCTCGCCAATGCCCGCCAGCAGCGCCTTTTCGATCAGACGCCACTCCTTCGAACTCTCGGCCGGCGGACGGCGCGGTGCGGAAGGTTCATCCTCTCGCCATTGGTCGTCACTCATAAAAAGTCACCTTTTCGGTTCATTGAGGTGTCGAGTCTCTGCCGTGTGCAGGATCAGCCCGGCGACGCATCGGTTCCGGCCTTGGCCAGTCGCGCCAGAACCGCCGCCAGGCTCGCCTCGAGCGGGGCCTCCAGCCTGAGCGGCGCGTTGCGGCTCGGCAGCTTCAGTTCGAGCCGCCAGGCATGCAGGAACAGCCGCTGCAGGCCCTGACCGCGCAGTGCGGCATCGAACTGCGCATCGCCATATTTGGGGTCGCCGGCAATCGGATGGCCCTGCTGGCGCGCATGCACCCGAATCTGATGGGTGCGCCCGGTGATGGGGCGCGCCTCGAGCAGGGTCGCCTGCGCAAAACGCTCGAGCACGCGGAATTCGGTGCAGGCCGGCTTGCCTTCGCTGTCGACCCGCACCAGCCGCTCGCCGGAGCTGAGGATGTTCTTGCGCAGCGGGGCATCCACCCGGCGCACGGCCGCCGGCCACGCGCCCGCCACCAGCAGCTGATAACGCTTGTCGACCTGGCCGCTTTGCAGCGCCTGCTGCAACTCGAGCAGCGCCCGTCGCCGCTTCGCCACCATCACGCAGCCGGAGGTGTCACGGTCGAGGCGGTGCACCAGCTCCAGAAACCGGGCTTCGGGTCGCTGCTGCCGCAGCAGCTCGATCAGTCCGAGCGAGACCCCGCTGCCACCATGCACAGCCAACCCGGCCGGCTTGTTGAGCACCAGCAGTTCGTCATCCTCATGCAGTACCATTTGCGCCAGCGCCTGCAACTGGCGCGGCGCCGCCGGCACCTCGTCCCGCACGCCCACCCGCACGGGCGGAATGCGCAGGGCGTCGCCATCCTGCAGCCGGTAGCTCGGCTTGACCCGGCCCTGATTGACCCTGACCTCACCCCGCCGCACGATGTTGTAGATCTTGCTCTTCGGCACGCCGGGCAGTGCGCGCAGCAGAAAGTTGTCGACCCGCTGTCCGGCCTCTTCGGCCTGGATCGTTCTGATCTCCACGGCCGGCGGGCGTCGCGCGGACGCGCCTGACTCCTGGGGGGTGTGCGTGGCGATGACAGCGTGCCCTGTTTGAAGAAATTTGATGACTGGTGCTATATTAGCAAACCCGATGGGTCGCATGTTGTCAAAGGCGCGGTCGCAGCGGGCAGCCGGTGGCCGTTCAATGCGCCACCGGGCGGACGCAACAGCACCCTCGGTCCAACCGTGGGCCAGCGTCGGGCGAGCGGGCCAGTTGTCCACCTCCCGTCGCGCTTTTTGCTCCGCATGCCCTGGCGTGCAATCCGCAACCAGACCATCTCCTGTCGGCCAACCTGATTCCATTGCGCCAACCCGGCATGATGTACATCAAGCTGCCCACCGCCAATTCGTCGTCGAGCCACGAAGAGATTCAGAACCTGTCGATGGTCCACCGCCTCTTCTTCATGCTCGCGCAACCGCTGCGCCACTGCGCCGTGCTGTTTTGCGCGCTCATTGCCCGACACTTTGAACCCTGGCCTGCATCGCCCTTGCAGCGACCCACGTGGACGCTGTCGATCCGCCATGGATTCGCCGCAACGAGGTCGCTGGTCGGCAGCCAACCCTTCCCGCAGTTTTTGACTGCACAAATTCACCGAACAAGCGAAAGTCACCATGAAAAGAATTCTGATCAATGCGGCCCACCCCGAGGAGCTGCGCGTCGCCCTCGTTGATGGGCAGAAACTCTACGACCTGGACATCGAGCACCGCACGCGGGAGCAGACCAAGGCCAACATCTACAAGGGCAGAATCACCCGGATCGAGCCCAGCCTCGAGGCAGCCTTTGTCGATTTCGGCGCCGAGCGGCACGGCTTTTTGCCGCTGAAGGAGATCTCGCGCGACTACCCCGGCCTGAAAGAGGGCCACCAGGTCATCGTTCAGGTCGAGAAGGAGGAGCGGGGCACCAAGGGCGCCGCACTCAGCACCTTCGTCAGCCTGGCCGGCCGCTATCTGGTGCTGATGCCGAACAACCCGCGCGGCGGCGGCATCTCCCGCCGCATCGAGGGTGAAGAGCGCGCCGAACTGCGCGAGATCATGAGCCAGCTCAATCTGGCCGAAGGCATGGGCGTCATCGTGCGCACCGCCGGCATCGGCCGCAGCCTGGATGAGTTGCAGGCCGACCTCGACTACCTGGTGCAGTTGTGGCAAGCGATCACCCAGGCAGGCGCGGAGCGGCCAGCGCCGTTTCTGATCTATCAGGAGAGCAATGTGGTCGTGCGTGCGGTGCGCGACTACCTGCGCCCCGACATCGGCGAAGTGCTGATCGACTCGGAGGAGGCCTATCAGGAAGCCTGCGCCTTCATCCGCCAGGTGATGCCGCAGTACGAGCCGAACATCAAGCTCTATCGCGATGCCATTCCGCTGTTCACCCGCTATCAGATCGAAAGCCAGATCGAGGTGGTCTATCAGCGTGAAGTGAAGCTGCCCTCCGGCGGCATGGTGGTGATCGACCCGACCGAGGCGCTGGTCTCGATCGACATCAACTCGGCGCGTGCCACCCGTGGCGCGGACATCGAAGAGACCGCACTGCAAACCAATCTGGAAGCCGCCGACGAGATCGCCCGCCAGTTGCGGCTGCGGGACATCGGCGGTCTGATCGTCATCGACTTCATCGACATGAGCGCGGCGCGCAACCAGAAAGAGGTCGAGAACCGGATGCGCCAGGCACTGGAGATGGACCGCGCGCGCGTCCAAGTGGGGCGCATCTCCCGTTTCGGACTGCTGGAGATGTCCCGCCAGCGGCTGCGCCCGTCGATCGAGGAGGCCAGCCACATCTCCTGCCCGCGCTGCAACGGGCAGGGCACGATCCGCGGCATGAAGTCGCTGTCGCTGTCGATCATGCGCATCCTCGAGGAGGAGACCACCAAGGGCGGCAGCGCCGAAATTCGCGCCATCGTGCCGGTGCCGGTCGCCGCCTACCTGCTCAACGAGAAGCGCAACAACCTGCTGGAGATCGAGCAGCGCAGCAAAATCCGCCTGCGCATCATCCCCAACCCCAACCTGGAGACCCCGCTGTTCCGCCTCGAACGGCTGCGGCAGGGTGAATCGATCGAAGCTCCCGACTACGAATCGACCGAGATCCTGCTCGAAGAGCTCGAAGAGGAGAGCAGCCAGCAGAGCCGGCCACGCAAGCAGGCGGCCGTGGGCCCCATTGCAGCGGCACCCTCGGCACCGGCCGCTGCAACCGCAACCGCGGCGCCCGCCGCCAGACCGCGCGGCCTGCTGAAGCGGCTCACCAGCGCCCTCTCTGAACTGTTCGAGCCCGCAACCGAAGCGGCCCAACCCGAGAGCAACAGCCGCACTACGCAATCGGCCGCGACCGCAGCAGCATCGGCTCCAAACCTGAAACCGGCCGGACGCCCGACTCCGGCCGCAACCGAAACCGAAACCGGCAGAGAAAACCGTCAGCGCGACCATCGTCCATCCGGCAGGGAGCAGCGCAGCGACGGTGGCAGAGGCGGCCGCGGTGACGGCCGTGGGCAACAACAGCAGTCGCGCCGTCCGGAACGCCCGCCCAGGGAGCCCGCCGCGCAGAAAGAGAGCAGCCCGCCGGCCGCAGCGGAACCGCGCAGCAACCAGGAGCAGACCGAATCACCCAACCGCCGCCCCAGCAACCGCCGTGGCCGCAGCAGCAACAACCAGCGCCGGGCCGACACGGCGGCACTCGGCAATGAGGTCGCCATGCCAACCGCTGCCTCGACTGACTCCGCAGTCGAGCAATACCCGCAGCAGCAACCGGAACCTGCCATGACGGCGCCGATCGAGCGCGACGCTGCTGCCGAGGTCAGAATCGAACCTGCCTCACGGGAGTCTGCCCCCGCTCCGGTGATGCTGACCATGGAGCCTGCGGTATCAGTGCCCGCCGAGGTCGAAGCCCCTTCGGCTGCACCATCCACCGAGACGCCGACGTCTGCACCCATGCCGACAGCGCCCAGAGCTGAAGTGCCCGCCGAATCGCCTGCTCCCAGATCGACCGAAGCCGACGACCGCTCCGAATCGATCATCAGCCGGGCCGGTGCCTTCGAGCGCGGCGGGTTCAGGGTGCCCAATGACCCGCGCATCGCACCGCGCAAGGTCGCGCTGGAGGCGGTGGAGAGCAGGCCGAGCCAGCGACCAACAGCGCAGGAGCAGGAGATGGTCCAGGAGCCGATGGCAACGGTCACTCCCACGGTCGAGAAGATCGCGCGCGCGCCCAATGACCCGCGCGCACGACGCACCACTCCTCCATCCAGCGCATCACCCGACGAAGAGCACCCTGCGGCACCAGAGTCGCAATAGTTGGCCGGACGCTCAGGGCAGAACGCTCTTCTGCCCTGAGCGTGGCGCCCAGACGCACGTTTTGCCATTCCCTCCAGCCCGAGCCTCGCCATCAGGCTCCCAGCGGCCTCTCAGCCCTTCTTTTTTCTCGTCACCCTGCCAAAGTCTCCCGGCAGGGCAACGACACACCGCGCACAGTCGGTGCGGCAAAACTCTTGCTTTTCATGTGGTCTGAAAAATCGGAACTATACTTCCGATCAACCTATGTTCACTCAGGCGTGTGCTCCGAGAACAACATGTCCGTACCCTTACTGATTTGCGATGACTCGGCGATGGCCCGCAAGCAGGTGGTCAAGGCGCTGCCTGCCGAGTGGGATGTCGACGTCACCCTGGCCACCAATGGGGTCGAAGCGCTCGATGCCATTCGCCAAGGCAGAGGCGAAGTGGTGTTGCTGGATCTGACGATGCCCGAAATCGATGGCTATGGCGTGCTGGAAAGGGTCAGATCAGAAGGACTCAAAGCCGCCATCATCGTGATTTCGGCCGACATTCAGCCCGAGGCCCGCGATCGGGTGATGAAGTTCGGCGCGCTCGATTTCATCAAAAAACCGGTGGACCACCACAGATTGCACGATGCGCTGCGGAAGTGTGGCCTGATATGAACAGGACGCTGGCGCTGTCGGAAGATCAACGGGACTGCCTGCAGGAGGTGGTCAACGTCGCCATGGGACAGGCCGGCGACTCGCTGGCCCGCTTTCTGGAGGTCTTCATCCAGCTCTCGGTGCCGCGCATCCAACTGCTGCATCGGGACCAGCTCATCCACCAGTTGACAACCATGACCGGGGGCGATCGGGTCAGGGTCTCCGGCGTCAGCCAAGGCTTTTACCAGTTGAGCGGCAGCCGTGGCATGCGCGGCGAAGCCATCGTGCTCTTTACCGACAGCTCCTTCAGGGAGCTGGCCGATCTGCTGGCTTACGACAGCACTTTGAGCATGGAGACCGAGAAAGAGCTGCTGCTCGATGTCGCCAACATTCTCAGCGGTGCCTGCCTGAATGGCATCGCCGAACAGTTCGACACCGAGATGGGTTTCTCCACGCCAGCCATTCTGGGTCAGCGCATCTCCGTCCACGCAATGCTGGAGCACGAAAAACCAGAGTGGGATCACGCATTGCTGGTTGAAATCTCCTACACCCTTGAAGACCGCTCATTCGGTTGCACTCTGTTCCTGCTGATGCCGGGTGAATCGATCCTGCTGGTCAAGAGGATGCTCGACCAGCTGCTGGAACTGCTCTGAGTGTCCGCTTTCTCGCCCTCCTCGCAACTGCTGGAGTGCGTCGTCGACCGCATCAATGTCGGCGTGTTCATGGTCGACAGAGATCTTGAAATTCAGTTCTGGAACGGATTCATGGCCACCCACAGCGGCATCCATGCCGATGAGGTTCTGGGCAGAAAGCTGTTCGACTGCTTTCCGCAACTGCCGCAGCGCTGGCTTGAAAAGAAGATCAACAGCGTGTTCATGTTGAAAAATTTCGCCTTCAGCTCATGGCAGCAGCGCCCCTACCTGTTCCAGTTCCGGCACAACCGCCCAGTGACCGGTGACATGGAGTTCATGCGTCAGGATCTGACGCTGATACCGATCAAGCGTGACAGTGGCGAAGTCGATCATGTCTGCATCATCCTGCTCGACGTGACCGACACCGCGATCTATCACGCCCTGCACCAGTCAGCGATGCAGAAACTGGAAAACGCCAGCCGCATCGATGGCCTGACCCAACTGCTCAATCGCAGCCACTGGCAATCCCGTCTGACCGAGGAGTTCAACCGGGCAACACGTTACCAGCAACCGCTGTCGCTGATCCTGTTCGACCTCGATCATTTCAAGTCGATCAACGACAGCCATGGCCATCTGGGTGGCGACGCGGTGCTGGTTGAGGTCGCGGCCATCGTCAAAAAGAGCCTGCGCGACTCGGACATCGCCGGGCGCTACGGCGGCGAGGAGTTCGGCCTGATCCTGCCAGGCACCCCGGCGGCCGAGGCGATGAGGACCGCGGAGCGCCTGCGCACCACCCTCCAGGAGCAGCCGATCCTGTTTGAGGGAACGCCGATTGCGGTGACCGCCAGCCTCGGCATCGGTGCGCTCGATGCCACCATTGCCGATGAGAACGGGCTGATCGCCGCGGCTGACGCCGCGCTCTACAGCGCCAAGAGATCGGGTCGCAACCGTGCTGTGCTCCACGAGGAGAGGCAAAGCGCGTAAAGCACCCCGCAGGGCACGTCCGCCCACGGATCAGACCACCTGCTGCTGACCCCTCAGGGAGAACTCCACGTCACGCTTGCCGCTGCCGAGCATCAGCGCCTTGGCGACATCGAAGGCCATGCCGGGATTGCTGAGCACAGCATCCAGTCCCATCACCAGCGGCATGTAGATGTCCAGTTCGATCGCCTTCTGCTTGACCAGATTCAGCGTGTTGACCCCTTCGGCCACCTGCCCGACCTCGGCCATGGCCTCGGCCACGCTCTTGCCACGCCCCACCAGGGCACCGACACGGTAGTTGCGGCTGAGCGGTGAGGTGCAGGTCACCACCAGGTCGCCCACACCGGTCAGGCCGAGAAAGGTCATCGGCTCGGCCCCAAGGCGTACCGCAAAGCGGCTCATCTCGGCCAGACTGCGGGTGATCAGCATGCCGCGGGTGTTGGCGCCCATTCCCAGCGCATCCGCCATGCCGGTGATGATCGCGTAGATGTTCTTCAGCGCGCCGGCCAGCTGCACGCCATACAGATCGATCGCGGAATAGACGCGGAGGTAGTCGCAGCCCAGGGTCTCCTGAATGGTGTTGCAGAGCGCTTCATCCGCGCTGGCGATCACCGTGGCCGTTGGAAAACGCGCGGCAATCTCCCGCGCCAGATTGGGCCCGCTCAGGGCGCCGATGCGGGCGTTCGGCATCTCTTCGACCAGCACCTGACTCATCATGCGAAAACCTTCCGCCTCGATGCCCTTGGCGGTGCTGACCATGATGACATCGCTCGGCAGCCAGGCACTGGCGGCACGCACCACCGCCCTGACCGTCTGGCTCGGCACACTGACAAAGACGATCTCGCTGTCGGGCAGACAGGCGGCCATCTCTGCCGTCACCTGAAGCGCATCATGCAGCCGATAGCCCGGCAGGTAGGCGGCATTCTCGCGCGACTGCGCGACCTGCTCGACACGGTCACGGTCGCGCATCCACAGCCAGACGGTGTGGCCATTCTCGGCCAGGATGTTGGCCAGTACCGTGCCGAAGGAGCCTCCTCCCAGCACCGTGACGCGCCTGGCGGTTTTCATCTCATCTTTTATTGTGCTTGTCATGCCGGCGAATCCAACCAGGGCCACCCTGTGCCATGAGGCGCAAAGCGGCGGCATCATAACCCAGGCGGCTCCGCGTCCCAAACAGACGCCCGTGCTCACCCGAAGCCCAATCTCACCATGGGCAAATTGTCTTTTCAAACCGCCTTGCTAAGATGCCCCGGCTCAACGATCAATACCGACAGGAGAATTCAGCATGTTTGTCGCCATGAACAGGTTCCGGATCGCGCGCGGCCAGGAAGATGCCTTCACCGAAATCTGGCAGACCCGTGACAGCCACCTGCAGGGTGTTCCCGGCTTCAGGGAGTTTCATCTGATGCGCGGACCGACCGAAGAGGACCACACCCTGTTCGCCTCCCACTCGGTCTGGGAGTCGCGTCAGGATTTCGAGAACTGGACCCGCTCCGAAGCCTTCCGCAAGGCCCACGCCAATGCCGGCAACGCCAGCGGCGTGCGCACCATGTATCTGGGGCCACCCAAGCTCGAAGTGTTCGAGTCGGTACTCTGAACCGACTCGACCGCTACAGGCCGGCGTGGTCAATCGCGCCGCGCGAGGCAGCAGATTGTCTGCCAGTGCAATTTGTGCTTCGATACCGCTGGCATCGGTCATCGACCGAACACCCATAACAATAAAGTCAGGATGGCAGGATGACACCATGAGTGACAGCAACACTCCGATTCTCACCCCCGAACTCCTCGCCTGGATCGGCAAGGAGGGCCCCGTCTCGACGGCCGAAGTCAGGCTGGAGGCAATCCAGAACTACGCCAATGCGGTCGGCTTCGGCGGACCCGATCCACTCTACTTCGACGAGGAGTTCGCCCAGGGCACTCCCTATGGCGGCATCACCGCACCGCCGATGTTCTTCGGCACGCCGTTCAGCCGCATCGTCCCACACATGGATCTGCGCGACGATGGCCTGCCGAAGGATGATGACGTCCACAGCGGTCTGCGCCCGCCGCTGCCACTGCCCCGATTGATGGGCGGCGGCACCGAGGTGGAGTTCTTCCGCCCGGTCCGTCCCGGCGACCGTCTGACCCGGCGCTCGAAGCTGGCCGATCTGACCGAAAAAAATGGCCGCACCGGCCCGCTGGTCTTCACCACCATCGAGACCGAGTACCGCAACGAGGCGGACGAGTTGGTGCTGATCGTCAGAAGCTCGACCATTTCCCGCTGAGCGGCGGCAAGGAGAACGTCATGAATTCGATTCCCGCACCCACCACCCGCCGGCTGATGTGGCCCTATGTCACCGAAGGCGACCTGCTGCCACCGCTGTCGGTCACCATCGGTGCCGCCCAACTGTTTCAACTGTCGGCGGTGATGAATCTGGCCCATCGCATCCATTACGACCTCGAATGGGCCCGTCACGAAGGCTACCCCAACCTGGTCATCCATGCGCCCTTCCATGGTGAGGTGATGGTGCAGATGATCCGCAACTGGATGGGACCCTCCGGCTGGCTGAAGAAGATCTCCTACCAGAACCGTCACTATGCGGTGCTCGGCGACACACTGACCGGCAGCGGCGTCATTGCCCGTCGCTATGAGGAGGGCGATCTGTTTCTGGTCGATCTGAAGCTGGAGGTGAGCAAAACCGGCCCGGATGGCGAGCGCATCGTCACCGCACCCGGCACCGCAACGGTGGCCCTGCCAACCCGCGCCGTCCAGGTGCCGATTCCGCATTGACCTGCAACCGCCCGCAGTGGCGCCCGATCAGCTCCAGACTGTCGGCGTCATCCTGGCACGCATCGGCGCTGCGGCTTTCAGCCATTCAGCAGCGCCATCGCCGCCTCCATCTCGTCGCTGACATCCTCGATCTGCCGGGCGTCGATGTCGGGATCGAGCCCCAGCTTGCCGAAGGCCGGAATGGTGCTCCAGTCAAGCTTGAGATCGGGATGGTCGCTGTCAAGACGGCTGTGCAGTGCCGCAACCATCACGACATCGACATAGTCCGGCGCACTGCTGTCGCGACCAAAATCGCGGTAGCGTTCCGGCACTTCGACCAGTGCCGGCGGAAACTCCCAGCGCTCGAGAATGGCGCGGCCCAACTCGTGGTGCAGCTCCTCGATCAACCGATCGATCAACGCCGGTGACGCCAGCAGTTCAGACCGGCCTTCGGCATAGGTGAGAATCGGCAGTGCGCCCAGGCGATGCATCAACCCGGCCAGCATGGCCTGATCAGGCTTGAGCCTGGTGAAATTCTGCGTCAGCACCAGCGCGATGCCCGCCACCTCGGTGCTCTCGTGCCAGATCTGCCGCAGCCGCTGATCGATCGCCCTGGAGCTGCTCTGGAACATCTGCTGCATCGCCAACCCGGTGGCCAGGTTGCTGCTGTACTGTACCCCCAGCCGGCTGATTGCCATCTGCAGATCATTGATGGCGCGCGAAGCGCGCAACAGCGGACTGTTGGCGATCTTCAGCAACCGGGCGCTCAGCGCGGCATCGCGGCCAATGGCCCGTGCCAGGCTGGCGGCGGTGGAGTTGGGATTGCTCGCTTCGGTCCGGATCGTCAATGCCACCTCCGGCAGGGTCGGCATCACCAGCCGATCTGCCTCGATGGCTTGCAGAATGTCGCTGCGAACTTGTGCGCAGAGGTCGGTCATGTCATTGCTGCCTGCTCAAAAGAAGAAACGGCAGCCCACGGCCGCCTACAGCGATAAAGTATAGGGGAGATCGAGCAGTCTGACCGGCGGCCCGTTGCTGTCGCCCCAGCGCAGCTCGGCATCCAGCCGGTCATCCTTGAGCACCGCCAGCAGCTCCCAGCCCGCACCAGCGCGCGCTGCCGTCACCACCGTGCCGACCGGAGCGGCCTCCCCGGCTGCATGGATTTCGCTGCCTGGCGCGATCCGCTCCACCGCGTCGGCCACCACTGCACGCTGGGTGTGCCGCTTCTGCTTGCCACGGTAGTGCGAGCGGGCAATGATCTCCTGACCGGTGTAGCAGCCCTTGCGGTAGTTGATGCCCCCCAGCTCGTCGAAATTGAGCATCTGCGGAATGAAGGCCTCCTGGGTCGCCGCCGTCACCATCGGTACGCCGGCACGAATTTCCAGCAACCGCCATCCATCGCTGCCGACCAGGGTGGCGCCCTGCTTCAGCCGTGGCCAGATGTCGAGGGCGGCATCGAACGGGAGCCAGATCTGAAAACGGGCCACACTGCCCGGCAGACGGAGGATCGCCCCCGCGCTCAGCGGCATCACCTCATAGTCAGCGGCCGGCAACGCACCAAAGTTGGCGCCGAGCAGTTCGCTGGCATGGTGGCCCGCCAGGCCGATGCGCACCCACTCATCACTGGCATCACGCAGCGTGGCCTTGGAGAAGACGATGTACTTGCCCAGTGTCGCCAACAGCTGCGGCAGCGCCGAGCGGTCGAGCTGCAGGTGGTAGTCGCTGCCGATGCGGTTGAGAATGAAGGTGGCCACTGCGCGCCCCTGATAGGTGCAGAGCGCGCCGAGCCGCGCATGGTGGCTGTCCACTTCGCGCAGATCGCAGGTCAACTGCCCCTGCAGAAACTTTTCGCTCTCCACACCGCTGACCTGAATCACCCCCTCGTGGCTGAGGCCGGTCAGCAGGGTCGATGCGCCCTGTCCAGCCTGGGGATCGCCAAAGTCGAGCAGCTCGAACCCGTCGAAGCGGGCTCCCTGGCTGCGCAGAAACTCCTGCCATCTGGACATACACTACTCCCTGCCAAACAGTGGTGAACAATCGGCAGCCCCCTTGACGGGTCGACCGATCGTGGCCGCTATAATAGCCGCTGCAACAGGCGCAGAGGCAATCAGATGGTGGATGAGACGGAACTGCATCGGACATACTGGCACAGCCGACGCGGCATGCTGGAGCTGGACCTGATTCTGCTCCCCTTCGTCAAGATGCACTACCCCAACCTCGGCCCGGCCGACCGCGCCAGCTATCAGCGGCTGCTGCGCGAAGAGGACCAGTCGCTCTTTCTCTGGCTGCTGGGCCGCGAAACAGCGCCCGATGCCGAACTGGCGCGGATGATCGGAAAAATCCGTGCAGCAACCACCGCCCCTGACCATCCGGCTTGAGCAGTCGTTGCTGCTCATTGCACTGGTCGGACTGGCACATGGCGCCGGCCTGATCGGACTGCTGAGCGCCGAGCTGCCCGCTACCGTGCGCTGGGGCGGCACGACACTGCTGCTGCTGTCATGCGCACTGCAGGAATCGCGGCTGCGTCGACGCCATCCCGACCGCATCGTTCGACTGACGCTGCATCCGCACCACACCGAGCTGACCACCTACGGCGGACAGCGCCGACTGGCCACGCTGGAGCCCGGCACGCGCATCACCCCCTGGTGCATTGCGCTCAGCCTCCGTCCGTTCGAGTCACCCTGGTGGAGGACACGCTACCCGCTGTTGCTGCTGCCCGACGCCTTGACGGCCACCGACTGGCGCCGATTACGGATTGGGCTCCAGCAGGGTCATGGTCGGCGCCGCACCGCCGATGACGGGGATCAGCACGGTGTCGAGCGCACGGGGCAATAGATCAGGATAATCAAGGGTATAGTGCAGCCCGCGGCTCTCCTTGCGGGCAATCGCGCAGCGCACGATCAACTCGGCGACACAGGAGAGGTTACGCAGCTCCAGCAGGTCATTGGTCACCCTGTAGTGACCGTAATAGTCGGCAATTTCCTGCTTCAGCAGCTCGACCCGGCGCAATGCCCGCGCCAGCCGCTTGTCGGTGCGCACGATGCCGACATAGTCCCACATGAAACGGCGCAGCTCCTCCCAGTTGTGCGCGATCACGATCTCTTCGTCCGAATCGATCACCCTGGATTCGTCCCATGGCCGGATCGGCGCCGGCGCTGGCGTCGCGTCACTGCGGCGCAGAATCGACTGGGCCGCCGCTTGGGCATAGACCAGACATTCAAGCAGCGAGTTGCTGGCCATGCGGTTGGCGCCATGCAGCCCGGTGCAACTGCTCTCGCCGATGGCGTAGAGTCCGGGCAGGTCGGTGGCGCCATCGAGATCGACCACCACCCCGCCACAGGTGTAGTGGGCCGCCGGCACCACCGGAATCGGCTCGCGGGTGATGTCGATGCCGAACTCCAGGCAGCGACCGTAGATGGTCGGAAAGTGGCTGCGGATGAAGTCGGCCGGCTGGTGGCTGATGTCGAGGTAGACATGGTCGATGCCCAGCCGCTTCATCTCGTGGTCGATGGCGCGGGCCACCACATCACGCGGTGCCAGCTCCTGCTGTGGATGAAACCGCTGCATGAATGCGGTGCCATCGGGCAGCAACAATCTGGCCCCCTCGCCACGCAGCGCCTCGGAAATCAGAAAGGATTTGGCCTTGGGGTGGTAGAGGCAGGTGGGATGGAACTGGTTGAACTCCATGTTGGCCACCCGGCAGCCGGCACGCCAGGCCATGGCGATGCCATCACCGGTGGCGGTGTCAGGATTGGAGGTGTAGAGATAGACCTTGCTCGCCCCGCCGGTGGCCAGCGCAGTGAAGCGCGCCTGAAACACCTCCACCTCGCCGTTCTGCTGGTTGAGGAGATAGGCACCGGTGCAGCGCCGCTCTCCCTGCGCATCCTGCTGCACGATCAGATCGACCGCGGTGCGGTACTCGAACACACCGATGTTGGCGTGGCTGTGCAGCCGGTCGATCAACGCATTGGAGACCGCCTGCCCGGTCGCATCCTCGGCATGGATGATGCGGCGCAGGCTATGCCCCCCCTCCTGGGTCAGGTGGTAATCCTCAAAACCCTGCTCGGGCCGGTCGGTCTTGGTGAAGGGCACCCCCTGCTCGATCAGCCACTCGATGATGCCGCGACTGTTGCGCACCGTGAACTCGACCGCATCGCGGTGACACAGCCCGGCGCCGGCACGCAAGGTGTCGGCCACATGCGCCTCGATGCTGTCATTCTCGGCCAGCACCGCGGCAATGCCGCCCTGCGCGAAGTAGGTCGAACTCTCGATCAGACTGCCCTTGCTGACCAGCGCGATCTTCAGGTGCGCGGCCAGTTTGAGCGCCAGGGTGAGACCGGCAGCGCCCGCGCCGATGATGAGCAGGTCGTAGGAGGCAGGTTGCGGCATGAACAGAAGGGTCCGGATTGATCACCATAAGGTGACAGAGTGATGAAGCGGCCAATTTAACCAGAAATGGACCCGGGCCGGCAGTCTCTCTTTATTCCATCGCATGGCTGCATCGGGCGAATTTCTGCTAGGATGGCGCCCTTTGGACCATCCCACGGCGAATGAGATGCTTCACTTGCGTTTCCGATCAGGAACATGCCCACCTCCAAACCACGCCTGATCGGGCAGCCGCGGCTGTCCCAACTCCACTGAACCGAACATGACCCAGTCAGACAACGACCAGCAGCTGGTCGCGCGGGTCCAGAAAGGGGACAAACGCGCTTTCGACCTGCTGGTGCTCAAGTACCAACACAAGATCGTCTCGCTGGTCAGTCGCTATGTGCATGACAACCACGAGGCGGAAGATGTGGCGCAGGAGTCCTTCATCCGCGCCTACCGTGCACTGCGCGACTTCCGCAGCGAGAGCGCCTTTTACACCTGGCTCTACCGCATCGCCATCAACACCGCCAAGAACCACCTGGCCACGCGCCACCGCCGTCCGCCCAACAGCGACATCGAGATCGAGGATGCCGAACTGCAAGGGGGACACAACCAGCTCAGGGAGACGGCCTCGCCCGAAGGGCTGCTGATGCGCGATGAACTCGAGCAGGTCGTCAACCGCACCATCCGCGAACTGCCCGAAGAGCTGCGTGCGGCCATCACCCTGCGCGAGTATGACGGCCTCAGTTATGAGGAGATCGCCGAGATCATGGAGTGCCCGGTCGGCACGGTGCGATCAAGGATTTTCCGCGCCCGCGAGGCCATTGACCAGCGCATCGCCGCCATGGTTCAGTAGCCACGAAAAACAAGAAGATGCAGAAAAAAACCAACCGAAACCAGCACGCCCGCCCCGATGCTCGGCACCGGGTGCAGCGCGTTGACACCACAATTTCTGTCTTGCCATGGCACTTTCACCGAGTTGCCGTGTCAAACGGGGGTCAATGATGCAACTTGGGGTCACTGAGATGAACGAAGCGATCGAGGAGTCGCTGTCAGCCTTGCTGGATGGCGAGGCCGATGAACTGGAGACCATGCGGGTGCTGCGCGCGCTCGAAACCGATCCGGAACTGCGCGAAAAGTGGCGCCGCTACCATATGATGGTGACCTTGCTGCGTGGCGAGCAGAAGGTCTCGAGCCGACTCGACATCGGCCGCAAGGTGACCCTCTCGCTGGCCGGAGAGTCGGTGGCGCAACGCAATCGATCCGAGCAGAAAACCCGCCCCTGGTCGAAGTCGGTCGCCATTCTGGCAGTGGCTGCCTCGACCACCTTCATCGTGGTCTTTGGTGCGCAGCAGTGGGGTCGAATCGACAACAGCCAAAATCCCGCAACCCTGGCCGCCCAGAACGCCACCCCAACCACCAGCGCCAGCACAGCCCCGACTCATCTCCAGCCCACCACCACCGAAACCGCACTCGCCACCGACCAGGAACGCCTCGAACGGCACATGTCCCGCCATGCCCAAGGCAGACTGGGCAGCGAACCCACCCTCACCCAACCCTTCGCCCGTCCAGCCAGTCTCGATCAACAGTGATTCCCTCCTCTCTTCGTTGGGTCCTGCTGCGCGGCTGGCCACTGCTGCTGCCGTTATGCCTTGCCTCCTCAGCACTCTGGGCAGAGAGCGCCGACGAATGGCTGCTGCGCATGGGTCAGGCCTTTCGGGAACAGAACTACGATGGCACCTTCATCTACGTGCGGGGAGATGAACTGCAAAGCTTCCGCATCATCCACCGCGCCGATGCCGGCATCGAGCAGGAGCGGCTGATCCACCTCGATGGCGCCGCGCATGAACTGCTGCGCACTGGCGAAGGTCTCTTTGCCATCCAGGCCGACGCTCCAATCAGCGAAACCGCAGCCAAGGCCTCCTTTGCCCAATCCTTTGCCCGCGAGCCCGGCCAACTGGCCCAGCACTACCGGCTCGAGTTGCTGGGCGATGAACGGGTCAGCAACCGGCAGTGCAGACGCATCGCCATTCGGCCACATGACCCGGACCGCTACAGCCATGAGCTGTGGATCGACCAGGCGTCCGGTCTGCTGCTGCGCTCGCTGCTGCGTGATACCGATGGCCGCACACTGGAGCGCTTCCAGTTCGTCACGCTACGAGTGGCCGATGATGTGAGCGTGGGCGACCTGACATCGATGACCCATGGCTCCGCCACCCTGCACCGAGTACAACCCAGGACGGTCCCAAACCCGTGGAAAATCTCCAGGGAGTGGCGGGTTGGCTGGACACCCAAGGGTTTTGTCTCTCAGCAGCATCCCACAGACAACCAGGTCGAGACCCAGCCGAGCCTGCTGCACAGCGAACTGTTCAGCGATGGGCTCTATGCCTTCTCGGTCTTTGTCGAAACCCTGGACCAAAACGAGACGGCACAGGATGGCCGCCGCCAACGCGGTGCCACCTCGGCGGTCACCAGTCGAATTCCCTACCGCGGCGAGAGCGTGATGGTCACGGTGGTCGGCGAAATTCCGCTGGAGACCGCCAGTCGAATCGCCCGCTCCGTGGCGCCTTCCCCCTGAATCTCATGGATCATCCACCATCTTCCACTGCACAAGAGGAATAGAAATGGCGAATGCAATCAAGGAACTGCGTCCCGTTGGCGTTCTGTTTGCCACGCTCTGCCTGGCCGCGCTGATGACACTGACTGTCCAGGCCGCCGAACTGCCCGACTTCTCGCCATTGGTCGAACAGTACTCGAACGCCGTGGTCAACGTCAGTTCCGTCACCAAGGCACCGCGCAACGCGGCCCTGCCCTTTCAGGGACAAGGGCCCTATGGCGAACTGCCCGAAGAGGCCCAGGAGTTCTTCCGGCACTTTTTCGGCGCCCCGCCACAAGGCGGACCGATGCAGAAGCGCGCCTCGACCGGTTCAGGCTTCATCATCTCCTCCGATGGCTATGTCCTGACCAACAACCACGTCATCGATGGCGCTGACGAAATCACCGTCAGACTGCGGGATCGGCGGGAGATCGAGGCCAAGGTGGTGGGCACCGACCCCGGCACCGATCTGGCACTGCTCAAGATCGATGGCAAGGATCTGCCAGTGGTCAAGCTGGGCAATTCCGACCGGCTGAAGGTCGGCGAGTGGGTGCTGGCCATCGGCTCGCCCTTCGGTTTCGACTACTCGGTCTCGGCCGGCATCATCAGCGCGCTGAACCGCAGCCTGCCCAACGAGCAGAATCAGAACTACGTGCCCTTCATCCAGACCGATGTCGCCATCAACCCCGGCAACTCCGGTGGCCCGCTGTTCAACATGGATGGCGAAGTGATCGGCATCAACTCGATGATCTACACCCGCTCCGGCGGTTTCATGGGGCTGTCGTTCGCCATTCCGATCTCGGTGGCGATGGATGTGGTGGGTCAGATCAAGGAGAAAGGCCATGTGCTGCGCGGCTGGCTCGGCGTCAGCATCCAGGAGGTGAACCGCGACCTGGCGGAATCGTTCGGACTGGAGCGCCCGGCCGGGGCGCTGGTGGCCGCCGTGGTGCCGGACAGTCCGGCGGCCAAGGGGGGCCTGCAGGCCGGTGACATCATCCTCAAGGTCGATGGCACTGCGATCGAATTCTCGGCCGACCTGCCCCATCTGATCGGGCGCAAGCGCCCCGGTTCGACCGCGGCACTGGAGGTGGTGCGCAACGGCAAGCCGCTCGATCTGAAGGTCAAGGTGGGTGAACTGCCGAGCGAACCGGAGAAGCTGGCCCAGCAGGGGGGCGGCGGAGCGCAGCCGCAGAACCGCCTCGGCATCCTGGTGAGCGACCTGACTGCGGAGCAGCTGCGTGAACTGGAGCTTCCCCATGGCATCGTGATCGAGGAGGTGGTCGACGGTGTCGGTGCGGCCATCGGGCTTCGCCCCGGCATGGTGATCACCGCCATCGCCAACAAGCCGGTCAAGAGTGCCGCCGAGTTCAACCTGATCGTCAAGTCGCTGCCGGCAAACCGGCTGATTGCGATGCGGGTGCTGCGCGACGGCGTGCCGCTGTTCGTGACCTTCAAACTGCCAAAGTAATCCACATTTTCGCCGGGGGATGGGCCGCGCGGCAGCGCGCCCATCCCGTCGGTCACTCGCTCTGCTTGGCGCGCTGCCAGAGCTGCTCCTGCTGATCGAGTGACAGCGCCTCCAGCCGCTGCTCCATCACCCTGGCCATCTGTTCCATCTGCCCGAAGCGGCGGCGGAACTTGTGGTTGGCATGGCTCAGCGCCTGCTGTGCATCCACCCGCAGATGGCGCGCCAGATTGGTCACCACGAACAGCAGATCACCCACCTCCTCCAGGCAGGCGGCCGAATCAGCCAGCGCCATCGCCTCACGCACCTCGTCGACCTCTTCATGCAGTTTGGCAAATACCGGCTCGGCATCGGGCCAGTCGAAACCGACCTTGGCGGCACGCTTCTGCAGCTTCTGCGCCTCGGCGAGTGCCGGCAGGTTGGCCGGCACCGAATCGAGCAGACCCTGCTCGGGTTGCCCGGCCTTCTCCTGCCGCTTGATCTCGTCCCACAGCAGCTGCTGCCCCTGTGCCGTGGTCCGCTCCGCCTGTGCAAAGACATGGGGATGGCGGCGGATCAGCTTGTCGTTCAGGCTGCCGGCCACCGCCTCGAAATCGAACAATCCGCGCTCGCTGGCGATCTGGCAGTAAAAGACGATCTGCAGCAGCAGATCGCCCAGCTCCTCCTGCAACCCGGCAAAGTCATTGCGCTCGATCGCATCGACCACCTCATAGGCCTCTTCGAGCGTGCAGGGGGTCAGGGTGTTGAAATCCTGCTCGACATCCCAGGGACAGCCCTGTTGCGGATCGCGCAGGCGTGCCATGATTTCAAGCGTTTTCAGCATGTTGGTCAAAGATCGGCTCATAAGGGATCTGCGATGGGGGGATGGCAGGGGCGTCAATTATTGCCCTCCTGGTCGACGCTGACAAACCGGAAACAGACCTGAAAGGCCCAGCCCCGCGCACTGCTGCTTTGAGCACAATGCGGCTTGCGGTAAAGTGGCGACCTTCACCGTACATCATTCAACCGCGAGTGCAGTCGTTCATGTTCGAATGGATCGCCGATCCGAGTGCCTGGCTGGCGCTGGTCACCCTGACCGTTCTCGAAATCGTGCTGGGCATCGACAACATCATCTTCATCAGCATCCTGGTGGGGCGCCTGCCCGAGTCAATGCGCCGCCGCGCCCGCACCCTGGGGCTGGCTCTGGCGATGGTGACCCGCATCGCGCTGCTGTTCTCGATCACCTGGGTGATGAAGCTTGCCGAACCCCTGCTGACGGTGATGGAACAGAGCTTCTCGGGCCGCGACCTGATTTTGCTGGGCGGTGGACTCTTTCTGCTGTGGAAAAGCAGCGTGGAGATCTACAACAGCCTCGAAGGCGAAGAGGAAGAGGCGCACGCACCGACCGTCAACCTGAAGCTGGGCATTGTTTCCATCATGATCCAGATCGCACTGATCGACATCATCTTCTCGCTCGACTCGGTGATCACCGCAGTCGGCCTCGCCAACGACTTCTTCGTGATGGCACTGGCGATCGTCATCGCCGTGCTGATGATGATGTTCATGTCGCACATCATCGCCGACTTCGTCGACCGCCATCCCAGCATCAAGATGCTGGCGCTGAGCTTTCTGACGATGATCGGCATGGCGCTGATCGGCGAGGCCTTCCAGGTCCACATTCCCAAGGGCTACATCTATTTCGCGATGGGCTTCTCGGTGCTGGTCGAGGTGCTGAACATCCGCCGGGCCTCACGCCGCGCCGTTCCGGTCAAGCTGCACCACACCCTTCCCGGCGATTGAACCGCACGCAACAAGCGGCAAAAAGCCAGGGCCGGGCCCCACCCTCAGTGTGACGGCGCTGCTGCGGCCAGCGGCCGGTTCAGCGCCGCCAGCACTGCCGCGTCGCGCTGGTAGATATCGGGACGAAAACTCACCACACCCTCGGCATCGACCGCCACCGTCCAGTAGTACAGAATCAGCGGCACGCGTCGGGCCAGCGCGACTTCACGCGTCAACCCACTGGCGACCAGCTCATCGATCGCGGCCTGGTTCCACTTTTTCTCATCGTCGAGCAGCAGACGGGCCAGCTCCAGCGCATTGGCAACCCGGATGCAACCCGAGCTGATCGCGCGCCGATCGAGGTTGAACAGCCCCTGCGCCGGCGTGTCGTGCAGATAGACATCATGCCGGTTGGGAAAACGGATCGCCACCCGCCCCAGCGCATTGTGCGGACCGGCACGCTGCCGCAGCAGCAGATTGCCTGGATGCCACCAGTCGATCTGTCGTGGATCAAGCGGCGCTCCAGACAGCGAAATGACCTCGATGTCCTCCCGCGTCAGATAATCCGGATCCTTGCGGATCATCGGCAGCATGTCCTCGCGCAGGATGGTGGGCGGCACCGTCCAGGTCGGATTGAAGGTCAGGCGGTTGATCTCCGAGCGCAGCATCGGTGTACTGCGGTAGGGCCGCCCCACCATGATGCGGCTCTGCCAGAGCGTCCCATCGGGGCGAAAATAGCTCAACCGGTAACCGGCGATGTCCACCAGCACGAAGGTCCGCGGCAGGCCATGCAGCAGCCAGCGGGCCCGCTCCAGATTGGCCCGGATCTGCTCGATGCGTGTCGCCACCGGCACATTCAACGCCGCCAGCGTCTGCCTGCCGACGATCCCATCCTCCCGCAGCAGGTGGCGGCGCTGGAAACGGTGCACCGCAGCGACCAGGTTTTCATCATGGCAGTATGGGTCCGGGCCCCCGACCGCTGCCTCCGCAGGGTTGCAGCCACCCGATACCGGCAGTGCGGCGCCCTCCTCGATTGCCAGACGCTGACGCAGCAGCGGAACATCGGCATCCCGATCACCAGGATGCAGTGCGTCGTGACGGGCCGGCAGCATCGGCCAGCCACCCTGCAACTTGATGTCACGATAATGCTTCAGGGCGGAACGCAACCGCGCATGGAGCAGATGGTCCGGCCGCACAGCGGCAATGAGCTGATCGAACTGCCGGGCATCGACCGCCTGCGACACCGCAGCCAGATCGAGCCGCGGTGCCGCGCGCGGCAGCTCCCAGTTCGGATCGATCGCCGCCGGATCGAGCTTGCCACGCTGCACATGATGCAGCACCGTCAGCAACAGTTCGCTCAGTTGCAGATCGAAGCGTGCCCGCGCCAGCGGCTCAGCCGCCGCCTGCGCCAGCCGATAGGCCGGCAGCAGTGCCGTCGGGTGGTAATCAGCCGGTCGCAGGCCATCGCCATCGAGGGTTCCGATGGCCGCCGCCAAGGCAGCCACCGCCTGGTCATCAGGCCATGCCGGCCGTCCAGCACGCGCCTGATAAAAGCCGCGCAATTCAGGCTGTTGCCCCGACAACAATCGGGCAATGCCGGCTGCCACCGCATCGTCATCCTGCTCGGCCACCACACTGGCACCCTGCAGGGTCACGCCCAGCAGCAGGAGCGCGACAGCGGCCAGCCTGACGAGATCGCTCATCAGATGCCTTGCCGGATCGACAGAAAAATTTGGCCGCTCCGCTGCCCCTGTCGATAATGGTGCTCGCCGCTGCCGCAGTACACCCATGCCGTGCGCTCTGTCCAACCCAAAGACCCGGATCGCAAGACCCTCATGGATGACGGCCTCACGCAGAACAGAGGATGACGCTTCGATGACATGTCCCAGGCCATTTCTGTCATGGTGCCGCACGGTGCTGACCACCCTGCTGATGCTCGTGGGCGCTACAGCCTTCGCGGCCAACTCCACCACCCTGCGGCAACCGCCTCTCGACCACCTCCTGACCCGCCTGGCGCCCGGTGCCGATCCGGTCATGCTGCGGCTGGCCGCCAAGGCCCTCTCCTGCGCCGCGCCACGGGCCGACCGGCTGGCAGTGATCGACTACTCGCTGCCCTCCTCCGAACCGCGCCTGTGGGTCTTCGATCTGGCCCGGCAGCGGCTGCTGTTCAAGGAGCGGGTTGCGCATGGTCGCGGTTCCGGTGACCTGCAGGCCAGCCTCTTTTCCAACAGGCCTGAAAGTTTTCAATCGAGCCTGGGGCTGTTCCGCACGCTGGAGAGCTACCATGGGCGCAATGGCTACTCATTGCGACTGGAGGGACTGGAGCCCGGCATCAATGACCGCGCCTACCAGCGCGCGATCGTCATCCATGGCGCCGGCTATGTCAGTGACACCTTCATCAGCCGGACCGGACGCCTGGGTCGCAGCCATGGCTGCCCGGCAGTGCGACTGGAGATCACCCAGCCACTGATCGACAGCATCAAGGATGATCAATACCTGTTCGCCTACTATCCAGACCGCAACTGGCTGAAAGAGTCCACCCTGTTGCACTGCCAGCACAGCCTGTCGCAACGCTGAGCCATTCGGATCGGACCACACTGCGCCTCTGGCCGACGCGGCCGAAAACCCCATCGCAATGCCGACGCCGGAACGTCAAGGCCGCCCTGCTGGTCGTCAAGGTAAATGGGGGTGGAACCCAACCCGCAATCGTGAGCTGGAGCGGACCATGGAGATTTCAGATGCTGCTGTGGATGCAGATCACGGTTGGTGCCGAGGAGAGGACTTGAACCTCCACGGGGTTTCCCCCACTAGCACCTGAAGCTAGCGTGTCTACCAATTTCACCACCTCGGCAATCAGACGCCATGGCGTGACCATGTGCCCGAGGCGCGCAATCTACCGGCGGCGCCGCACCTTGTCAACAATGCAACCCGTCGTCCCCCTGCCGCAAGGCCCTTTCGACGACAATCGCTCTGGAAATCAGCCAAAAACTGCGCATCCGGCTTGCGCGATGCGCCAACCGCCTATACCCTCGGCACCGTCGATGACACCAAGTCGATAACATCAATAAGGAGAGACTTCATGCTCGCACTCAATGACAGGACGCCTCGCGCCGCCGCGCTGAGCAGATTCGGCATGCCGACCCTCTGCGCCAGCGCGATTCTGCTGACAGCGGCCAACGCCCACGCCTTTCAGTTCAAGTTCGAAGACCCGCAGATGAAGGGCTTCCTCGACACCTCGACCACCCTCAATGCCACTTGGCGTACGCAGAAAGCAGACGCACGCAGGGTCAGCTATGGCAACCAGAATTTCAGCGAAGGCGACCTGGTCTCCACCCCGCTCAAGATCACGCCGGAACTGGGTCTGAGCTACGGCTCGATGGGTCTGTTCACCCGCGCCAACTATGTCTATGACGCCAAGATCGAAGGCAACGAACGCATCTCCGACGCGGCCGAGGATGTGCTCAGCAACAAGTTCCTGCTGCTCGACGCCTTTGTCTATGACAGCTTCGAATTTGGCAACGCCAAACTGACCGCCCGCCTCGGCAGCCAGGTGGTCAACTGGGGCGAGAGCACCTTCATCGGCAATGGCATCAACAGCACCAACCCGGTCGATGCCACCAAGGCCCGAGGCGCCGGTGTCGAAGTGAAGGAGGTGAACCTGCCGCTGCCGATGCTCTGGGCATCGATGGATTTTGGCGGCGCGTTCAGCATCGAGGCCTATTACAACTCGGAGTGGAACGAGACCATCCTTGACCCGGTCGGCACCTTCTTCAGCACCAATGATGCGGTCGGTGAAGGTCCCAATCTTCTCCGAATTCCTGGGCTCTCTCTTCCGCGCAGAAACGACATCCTGCCGGACGATGGCGGCGCCTACGGGGTGGCGCTGCGCACGGTGATCGAACCGCTCAACAGCGCGGAAGTGGGCCTGTATCACCTGCGCTACCACAGCTTTGCTCCTTATGTTTCACTGACCAAGACTGGTGCCAGCCCGACGACTGCGTACTACCAACTGCTCTATCCGGAAGACATCGACCTCTACGGCCTCAGCATCAATGCCGACCTGCCGGGCGACCTGGGCATCTCGCTGGGCGGCGAGATCTCCTTCCGCCCCGACGCCCCCCTGGCGCGTGACAGTTCAGCAGTGATACCCAGAATTCTGGGCGGCGCGCCCAACACGGTGATCTCACCCTATGACGAAGGCAACCTGACCCAGGCGCAGTTCACGCTGACCTATCAGGTCGGTTCAGAGAACCCCTTCGCCGCCGACAAGATGACGCTGGTGTTCGAGCCGGCCGTTGCCCTGGCCAACCTGCCGGACAAGACCTACTACGGCAACTATGACTCGGTCTCCTGGGGCTATGCGTTCCGTGGCAGTCTCGAATATGCCGATGCCTTCCTGAACATGACGCTCACCCCGACACTGGCCTTCCGCCACGACGTCGCCGGTACCACCCCCGGCGCGCCCAGTGGCACCTTCCTCAATGACCGCAAGTCGGCCACGCTGTCGGCACAGGCGGTCTACCTCGACTATCTGACCTTCGAGTTGGGCTACACCCGCAACTGGGGCGCCGAATTCAGGTCGGCCAGTGCACTCATCAATACGGTCGCTGACCGCGACTTCCTCGCCCTCAGCGCCAAATACAACTTCTGACCCGCAGCAATACCGAGGACTCTCAACCATGAACAAGAAGGAATTCCTGCCCATCGGCCTGGCAGCGGCACTGAGCCTGCTGCCTGCCACGCTGCTGGCCAAGGCCACCCCTGAAGAGCTGAAGAAGATCGGCCTGGAGGGCACCGAGCTGACCCCGGTCGGAGCGATTCGCGCCGGCAACGCCGATGGCAGCATCCCGGCCTGGACCGGCGGTCTGCCGCAGAAGGATGTGCCCAAAGGGCAGTGGCTCGACAACCCCTTTGCCGCCGACAAGCCGCTCTTCACCATCACCGCGCAGAACTACAAGCAGTATGCCGACAAGCTGAGCCCCGGTCAGGTGGCAATGTTCGAGCGCTACCCCGACTACAAGATGAACATCTACCCATCGCGGCGCTCGGCCTCGTTCAAGCCCTACATCTACGAGGCAGCGCTCTACAACGCCGCCAATGCCGAGATGAACCCGTCGGGCATCGACTTCCATGGCGGCAAGATCACCTGGGCCTTCCCGATTCCGCACACCGCCAACGAAGCGATGATGAGCTACAGCAGCAAGCCGCGGGAGTTGGGCACCCGCCGCTGGGCCAACAGCACCGTGGTGACCTCGACCGGCGACTACCAGACCAGCAAGATCGTCGAGGAGATCCTCAGCGACTGGTCGAAGGAGGGCAACACCCCCGAGACCATGACCGGCGAGAGGGATGTCTTCTACTTCCTGCAGTCGGTGATGGCGCCACCCAAGACCGCCGGCGGCGTGATCCTGATCCTCGACGGCATCCACCAGGATGGTCAGGCACGACGCATCTGGTCCTACAACCCCGGTCAGCGCCGCGTGCGCCGCGCGCCGCAGGTGCAGTACGACAACCCCAAGACCGGCGGTGATGGCCTGGCCACCAGTGACCAGCTGGGCATGTACAACGGCAAGATCGACCGCTACGACTGGAAGCTGGTCGGCAAGAAGGAGATGTTCATCCCCTACAACGCCTACATGCTCCACACCGACAAGGTGAAGGTGGCCGATGTCATCCGCCCGGGCCACATCAACCAGGATCTGGCCCGCTATGAACTGCACCGGGTCTGGCATGTCGAGGGCGACCTGAAGCCCGACACCAGCCACATCTACAAGAAGCGGGTCTTCTTCATGGACGAAGACAGCTGGCAGATCGCCGTCATGGATCACTACGACAAACGCGATCAACTGTGGCGGATGACGGAGGGGCATGTGATCAACTCCTATGATGTCCTGATGGCCACCAACACCGCCGAGATCCACTACGACCTGCAGTCAGGGCGCTATCTGGCGGTCGGCCTCGACAACGAGGACACCCCGCCCGACAACAGCTTCCGTGCCGGTCCTGAGCGCTACACCCCAGACGCCCTGCGTCAGGAGGGCGTGCGCTGAGCCAGCGCGCCTTGCCAGCGAGCGCCCCCAACCGGCTCGATTGACCGGATTGGGGGCGCCACCTCAAAATGGCCGACGTCGAGCAGCCCGCTCCGGGTCGATCCACCTCGACGCAGACCCAACAATAACGACTCCACAAAGGAGATTTCTCCATGGACCACCGGCCAAGGCTGCGCACGTGGTTTTGTGTGCTTGCAACGCTGTTCTCGCTCTCATCCACGCTGCCAGCATTCGCAGCCGAATCGCTGCAGCGCCCATCCACCGCCTCGCCCCTCTCCAGCAAGACACTGCTGACTGATTCGACGCTGGCCGGCCAGCGGATCGTCGCGGTCGGCACCCGTGGCCACATCGTCTACAGCGACGACCAGGGCAAGAGCTTCAGCCAGGCAGCGGTCCCCACCCGGATGCTGCTGACGGCGGTGGACTTCGTCTCCGATCAGGAGGGCTGGGCCGTCGGTCATGATGCGGTGATCCTGCACACCCGCGATGGCGGCAACAGCTGGGAGCTGCAACATGAGGACGCCGCACTCGAAAAACCGCTGCTCGATGTGCTGTTTCTGGATGCCCAGCATGGCATCGCGGTCGGCGCCTATGGCCTGATGCTGAAGACCAGCGACGGCGGCAGCAGTTGGGAAGCCGCAGAGGTCGAGGAGGCCGACTGGCACTTCAACGCGCTGATCAAGATCAAGGAGGGTCTGCTGATCGTCGGCGAAGCGGGCAATCTGCTGCGCTCCGATGACATGGGCGAAACCTGGACCGCGCTCGAATCGCCCTACGTCGGTTCACTGTTCGGCGCCAACAGCGTCGGGCCTGATCAGCAGATTCTGATCTACGGCCTGCGCGGTCATATCTACCAGTCGAACGACCGCGGTGATTCGTGGGAAGAGCTGAAGACCGACCTGACCCGCAACCTGTTCGACAGCGCCGAGTTGCCGAATGGCGACGTGGTGGTCGTGGGCGGTGGCGGCACCGTGCTGGTGAAGGCATCCGCTGATCAACAGTTCAAGAAAGTGCCCTATCCCGGTTATGGCAACCTGGTCTCCGTGCTGCCGCTGAGTGACACCGAGGTGCTGCTGTTCGGCGCCCGCGGTGCCCAGCCGCTCAAGGTCAGATAACAACAACCGCCGTCATTGCGAACGGACCAACGGAAGGATTTTGTCATGCTAAGAGATCGATTCACCCTGCTGACGGAAAAACTGGTTTTCGCCAATCGTGTGGCGATTCTGGTGATCTTCGCGCTCATCACCGCCTTCATGGGCTACAAGGCGATGAGCCTGCGCATGGAGGCCGGTTTCGTCAAACTGCTGCCCTACAAGCACCCCTACATGCGGACGCTGATCGACTACAGCGCCAAGTTCGGTGGCGGCAACCAGATCATCGTCGCATTGATGCAGAAGAAAGGTGACATCTTCACACCGGAGTTCTTCACCACCCTGCACGAGGCGTCGGATGAGGTCTTCTTTCTGCCCGGGGTCGACAAGTCGAAGGTGACTTCGATCTTCACCCCCAATGTGCGCTTCACCGAATTCGTCGAGGATGGCTTTGCCGGTGGCAACGTGATTCCGGCCGAGTTCCAGCCGACACCGGAGTGGCTGGAGATCGCCCGCCAGAACATCATCAAATCGGGCGAACTGGGCCGTCTGGTCACCTTCGACTTCACCGGCTCGCTGATTCGTGCCGAACTGCTCGATCGCGATCCGATCACCGGCAAGAAGCTCGACTATCAGCAGGTCTCCAAGGATCTCGAAGAGAAGATTCGCCAGCGCTTCGAGAACGACAACGTCAGTGTGCACATTCTCGGCTTTGCCAAGTCGATCGGTGATATTGCCGAAGGTGCCCGCAGCGTGATCGCCTTCTTCGGCATCGCCTTCGTCGTCACCGGGGTGCTGCTGTGGCTCTACTCCGGCTCGATTCAGCTCACCCTGATGCCGCTGCTCTGCTCGTCGGTGGCGGTGATCTGGCAGCTCGGCACATTGAGCCTGTTCGGCTTCGGCATCGACCCGATGAGCATCCTGGTGCCCTTTCTGATCTTCGCCATCGCCGTCAGTCACAGCGTGCAGATGGTCAGCGGCTGGATCGGCGAGGTGCTCTATGGTGCCAACGAGCAGGATGTCCACCATCCTGTGGTGCCGGTCAATACCAGGACCCAGGGCGTCGATGGCTACAGTGCCGCCCGCCGCACCTTCCGCCGCCTGCTGATCCCCGGAAGCATCGCGGTGCTCTGCAACATTCTCGGTTTCGTCACCATCCTGATGATCAACATCGGCATCATCCAGGAGATGGGCATCACCGCCAGCATCGGCGTCACCATCATCATCCTGACCAACCTGCTGCTGTTGCCGATCCTGCTGTCGTTCATCAACCTGCCCAACATCGAGCAGTACCGGCAGAAGCGGGTGGCGGCAGAGAGCAAGCGCGACGGCCTGTGGCGCACCCTCTCGAAGTTCGCAACCACCGCCTGGTCGATTCCGACACTGGTGATCATTGCCATCACCACGGTCATGGCCCACTTCTACAGCCAGGGCCTTCAGGTCGGCGACCTGCATGCCGGGGTCTCCGAACTGCGCGAGGATGCCCGCTACAACCTCGACACCAAGATGGTCACCAGCAAATTCGCCATCGGTGTGGATGTGCTGTCGGTGATCGTCGAGACGCCGAAGAATGCCTGCATCGACTATGACACCATGGTCGCGATGGATGAACTGCACTGGTTCGCACAGAACCTGCCGGGCGTGCAGTCGGTGCTGTCGCTGTCGGAAGCGATGAAGATCGTCACCGGTGGCAACAACGAGGGGTCACCGAGGTGGGAGACCCTGATGCGCAACCAGTACAACCTGTCGGGTGCGCTGCGCTACATGGAGACCAGCAGCGGGCTGATGGATGCCGAATGCACCGCCATGCCGCTGCTGATCTACACCAAAGACCACAAGGCCGACACGGTGGAGACCATCGTCCGCGCACTGGAGAAGTATGATTCCGGCCTGCCGAAGGAGAAGTTCAATCCGCGGCTGGCCTCGGCCAACGTCGGCATCATCGCCGCCACCAACCAGGCCGTGCATGCGGCACAGGAGCCGATCATGGCCTATGTCCATGGCGCGATCGCCCTGCTGGTGCTGCTGAGCTTCCGCTCGGTGATGGTCACCGCCTGTCTGATGATTCCGCTGCTCTATGTCTCTTCGCTCTGCTATGCGCTGATGACCTATCTGAACATCGGTCTCAAGGTGAACACGCTGCCGGTGGTGGCACTGGGGATCGGCATCGGGGTCGACTACGGCATCTACCTCTACAGCCGGATGGCCGACTTCCTGAACGAAGGTCTGGGACTGCAGGAGTCGCTCTACCGCGCCCTGAAGCTGACCGGCAAGCCGGTGATGTTCACCGCCGCAACGTTGGCGGTCGGCGTGGCAACCTGGATATTCTCCGACCTGAAGTTCCAGGCTGACATGGGCATTCTGCTCACCTTCATGTTCATCGTGAACATGATCGGCGCCATCCTGGTGATCCCGGCCCTGGCACGCTGGCTGCTGCCCGCCAGGCTGCGCAATCCGAGCACGCCAGCCGGCTGACCACCGCGCTTCACCCAAAAAAGAACCCGGCCAAGGCCGGGTTCTTTTTTGGGTTTCTCTCATTGATCCGGTCAGAAGAAGTCTGGAGCATGTCCCTCTACCCCAGCCCCTCTCCCGCATGCGGGAGAGGGCGGATTCAGACATGTTCGTTCCGGATCGATCTGAAGCCGCGCCCGCCACCTCATGGAGACGGTGCACGTCGAAACTCACCCCAGCAGATCACTCAGCAACCGATTGAGCCGCGCACTGTAACGGCCCGGCTCGGCCAGCTGCTCACCGTTGGCCAGGCGTGCCTGATCGAACAGGATCTCGACCAGGTCGGCAAAGCGCTCACCCTCGGGCTGCTGCTTCAGTCGGGCGATCAGCGGATGGTCGGGATTGAGCTCGAAGTAAGGGGTGCTCTCGGGCAGCTTCTGGCCGACGGCCTGCATCATCCGCCGCATCTGGCCACCCAGGTCGGCTTCGTCACTGGCGAGACAGGCTGGCGAGTCGGTCAGCCGGTGGGTCAACCGCACCGCCTTGACCCGCTCGGCAAGCTGTGCCTTGACCCGCTCCAGCAATGTCTCGTACTCCTTGGCCTGGGCCTGCTGCGCACTCTTGTCGGCCTCGTCCTCCAGCGCCGTCAGGTCGAGGTCACCACGCGAGACATCCTGGAACTGCTTGCCCTCGAACTGATGCAGGTGGCCCATCACCCATTCATCGATCCGGTCGGACAGAATCAGCACCTCGACCCCCTTCTTGCGGAAGATCTCCAGATGGGGGCTGTTGCTGCCGGCAGCGAAGCTCTCGGCGGTCAGGTAGTAGATCTGCTGCTGTGCCGGTTTCATTGCCGCCAGATACTCTTTCAGCGAACGCACCTGCCGCGCGCCATCGCCCTGGGTCGAGGCAAAGCGCAGCAGCGCGGCGATGCGTTCACGGTTGGCGTGGTCCTCGGCCAGTCCCTCTTTCAGCACGGTGCCGAACTCTTCCCAGAAGGTCTGATATTCCTGCGGCTGCTCCTCGGCCAGTTTGTCGAGCATGTCGAGCACCCGCTTGACCAGCGCCGCGCGCATCGAGTCGATCACCGGATCCTTCTGCAGAATCTCCCGCGAGACGTTCAGCGAGAGGTCATTGGAGTCGATCACCCCCTTGATGAAGCGCAGGTAGAGCGGCAGAAACTGCTCGGCATCGTCCATGATGAAGACGCGCTGCACGTAGAGCTTGAGTCCACGCTGGCGGTCGCGGTTCCACAGGTCGTAGGGCGCACGCCGCGGCAGATAGAGCAGGCTGGTGTATTCGAGCTTCCCCTCGACCCGGTTGTGGCTCCAGGCCAGCGGGTTCTCGAAGTCGTGGGCGACATGCTTGTAAAACTCCTGATACTCGGCCTCGTCGATCTCGTTGCGCGGCCGGCTCCAGAGCGCCTTGGCCACATTGACCTGCTCATAGTCGGGCGTTTCACTCGGCTGCTCCTCTGCATCACCGGTCGCCTCGGCCCGCATCATCACCGGCAGCGCAATGTGGTCGGAGTAGGTCTTGATGATGTGCCGCAGGCGAAAGTGCTCGGAAAATTCCGCCTCATCCTCCTTCAGATGCAGCACCACCCGCGTGCCGCGCTGCGGCAATTCGACCGGTGCGACCGAGAACTCCGACTCGCCCTGTGACTGCCAATGCACCCCCTGCTGCGCCGGAAGACCCGCCTTGCGGCTGAACACCTCCACCCGGTCGGCCACGATGAAGGCCGAGTAGAAGCCGACACCGAACTGGCCGATCAGGCTGGAGTCCTTGCGCTGGTCGCCGGTCAGCGAGCGCAGAAACTCCGCGGTGCCCGACTTGGCGATGGTCCCGAGATGGGCGATCACCTCGTCACGGCTCATGCCGATGCCGTTGTCGGTCACGGTCACGGTGCGCGCGTCGGCATCGCAGTCGATCCAGATCCTGAGCTCGGGATCGTTCTCGTAGAGCGAACTGTCGGCGAGGGCGGCAAAACGCAGCTTGTCCGCGGCGTCGGAGGCGTTGGAGATCAGCTCGCGCAGAAAGATCTCCTTGTTGCTGTAGAGCGAATGGATCATCAGATGAAGCAGTTGCTTCGCTTCGGTCTGGAATCCGTAGGTTTGCGCTTGCTGTGGTGCACTCATGTGGTCAGACGACTCCTTGCAGGGCGCGGAGGCAGTGCCCGGCCGCGCTGTTCGAACGATGGATTTGACTGGGGAATATGGGGGAGTTGCCGGGCTTTTCAAGCCGATCGTCCGCTGCATGGCCCAGCCGCAGGTTCGACTCGATGCTGACTGGACCGTAACGAAAGGGGCGGTCACCCTGCGGCAACCGCCCCTTCGATTCCCAGCGGCGTCACGCGCTCTACCAGCCGGTCACCTCGGCAATCGCCTTGCCGATGTCGGCCAGACTGCGCACGGTGCGCACACCAGCTGCTTCGAGCGCGGCGAACTTTTCGGCCGCAGTGCCCTTGCCGCCGGAGATGATGGCGCCGGCGTGGCCCATCCGCTTGCCGGCTGGCGCGGTGACGCCGGCGATGTAGGAGACCACCGGTTTGGTGACATGCTGCTTGATGAAGCGGGCAGCCTCCTCCTCGGCGCTGCCACCGATCTCGCCGACCATGACGATCGCCTCGGTCCCGGGGTCGGCCTGGAACAGTCCCAGGATGTCGATGAAGCTGCTGCCCGGAATCGGATCGCCACCGATGCCGACGCAACTGCTCTGGCCAAAGCCGAAGTCGCTGGTCTGCTTGACCGCCTCATAGGTGAGGGTGCCGGAGCGGGAGACGATGCCGACCTTGCCGGGCAGATGGATGTCGCCGGGCATGATGCCGATCTTGCACTCGCCGGGGGTGATGACACCGGGACAGTTGGGGCCGATCAGCCGGACACCCAGCCGGTCGCACACCAGCTTGCACTGCAACATGTCGAGGGTCGGGATGCCCTCGGTGATGCAGACCACCAGCTTGACGCCGGAGTGGGCCGCTTCGAGGATCGAATCCTTGCAGAACGGCGCCGGCACGTAGATGACCGAAGCATCGGCGGCCGTCGCCTCGACCGCCTCACGCATGGTATTGAACACCGGCAGGCCCAGATGGGTCTGGCCGCCCTTGTTCGGCGTCACGCCGCCCACCAGTCGGGTGCCATAGTCGAGCGCCTGCTCGGAATGGAGCGTCGCCTGCGCGCCGGTGAAGCCCTGGCAGAGCACCTTGGTGTCTTTGTCGATCAGAATGCTCATGGCTGACGCTCCGCGGCCTTGACGACCTGTTGTGCTGCGTCGGTCAGACTCTGTGCAGCAATGATGTTGAGGCCGCTATCGGCCAGTATCTGTGCGCCCAGTCTGGCGTTGTTGCCCTCCAGCCGCACCACGACCGGAATCTTGACGCCCACCTCCTCGACCGCACCGATCACCCCCTCGGCGATCAGGTCGCAGCGCACGATGCCGCCAAAGATGTTGATCAGCACCGCCTTGACCTTCTCATCGGACAGAATCAGTTTGAAAGCCGCGCTGACCCGCTCCTTGGTCGCACCGCCGCCGACATCGAGGAAGTTGGCCGGATTGCCGCCATGGTGCTTGATGATGTCCATGGTGCCCATCGCCAGACCAGCGCCATTGACCATGCAGCCGATGTTGCCCTCCAGCGCGACATAGTTGAGCTCCCAGGCCGCGGCCTCGCGCTCGCGGGCATCCTCCTGGCTCGGGTCATGCAGCGCCTTCAGTTTCGGCTGCCGGTAGAGTGCATTGCCATCGATGTTGATCTTGGCATCGAGACAGTGCAGGTCGCCCTGTTGGGTGATCACCAGCGGGTTGATCTCCAGCAGTGCCAGATCGCACTCATGGAACAGCCGGCTCAGGCGCACGAACAGGTCGGTGAACTGTTTGACCTGCTTGTCATTGAGGCCGAGCTGGAAGGCGATCTCCCGCGCCTGGTAGGGCTGTGCGCCGACCAGTGGATCGATGATCGCCTGCAGGATCTTCTCCGGGCTGCGCTCGGCCACCTTTTCGATCTCGACCCCACCTTCGCTCGACGCCATGAAGACGACCCGCTGCGATGCACGGTCGACCACTGCACCCAGATAGAGCTCGCGGTCGATGTCGGTGCAGTTCTCGATCAGAATCTGGTTGACCGGCTGCCCATCGGCATCGGTCTGATAGGTCACCAGCCGCTTGCCGAGCCACTGCTGGGCAAACTGTTCGATCTCGGCCTTGCTGCGCACCAGTTTGACGCCACCCGCCTTGCCGCGCCCGCCGGCATGGACCTGCGCCTTGACCACCCACTGTTCGCCGCCGATGAGGCTGGCCGCCTCGACTGCGGCGGCGGCACTGTCGGCCACCACCCCCTTCGACACCGGCAGGCCATACTCGGCAAACAGCTGCTTGGCCTGATATTCATGCAGATTCATCTCGTTACTTCCGTCCGTCTGGTTGAATGAAAATTTCCGTGATCGACCACCGGGTGGCTACTTTCTTGCCCGGTTCACTGCGTGAATCGCCTGGCCATTGACTGACAATGCCGCCTCGTGAACC